>NZ_JANQDH010000047.1 GCF_029891735.1 Chrysosporum bergii ANA360D | reverse complement strand
AACGGACTCTTACGGAATGCGCGAGCGCCTGTAACACAAGCATCCTGCTTGTCACCAATACCCGCTAGAAGCCGGTGCTACTGATACCACATTACAACCCGATGCAATAACCGAGAATCAAAGTCCCCCTAGATTAATGCACTATTTTGTTATTCTGTCAATGCGTAACTCCAATTATGACTCTCCGGAAATACAGCCTAGTTTATCGGCTCGATTGATACAACTGGCTCAACTTTTTCTCAAACTAGGTTTGATTGGTTTTGGTGGTCCCCAAGCCCACATGGCCATGATTAATGATGAAGTTGTGGTCAGGCGGGGCTGGTTGACTGAAGAACAATTTTTACAAGGAGTGGCAGTTTGCGAAATGTTACCCGGTCCCGCCTCTACCCAGTTGGGAATTTATACTGGGTATGTGCGGGCGGGACAGTTGGGCGCTTTGGTGGCTGGGATTTGTTTTATTTTGCCGGCTTTTTTGATTGTGCTAACTTTGTCTTGGGCATATTTTCGTTTTCAGGGTATACCGCAGGTTGAGGATTTGTTTCTGGGAATTACACCTGTTGTTATTGCTATTATTTTTGGTTTTTGCTGGAAGTTAGCAAAACGGGTAATTACTGATGGTAAAGGTGTTGCGATCGCTATTATTGTCTTACTGGTAAACTTGCTCTTTCAGGTTAATCTTCTGTGGCAATTTATCTTAGCGGGTATTGTAGGGTTAATTCTCTACCCACCACCAACTACTCCCTTAAGTCGCACCAGTGCTTGGCTAGTTCCTCTTTTACCCATGGTCCAGGTGTTGCCGAAAATCGTGGCTAATATACCCATTGATACATTAACGGTTTCTAGTTTTTGGGGATTAGAACGGATTGAGGAATATTATTTAACCTTAACCTGGTTTTTTTTGCGAGTAGGTAGTTTTATCTTTGGGGGTGGGCTAGTTATTGTCCCTTTGTTGGAGTTTGAAGTAGTCAATCAATTTCATTGGTTAAGCCGCAATGAATTTATTGATGGTGTCGCCATTGGCGAGTTTACCCCTGGTCCTGTGGTGATTACAGCTGCATTTGTGGGTTATAAAGTGGCTGGTGCTTTGGGGGCTTTAATTTCTGCTGTGGCTATTTTTACTCCCTCTTTTGTATTTATTATGGGAGCAGCACCGCTTTTAATTCGCATTCGTCAGCAACCTTGGATTCGTAGCTTTTTGAAAGGTGTGACTCCAGCTGTGTTGGGGGCGATCGCATCTGCGGCTATTCCCCTAGCACAGACCGCCATTATCCAAGACACTCTAGCTAACTCCATCTTGGCGGTTATCATCGGCATTTTAGCCTTAGTTGCTTTAATCCGCTTTAAACGTCCCACATGGCAGTTAGTCCCCAGTGGTGCCATTATAGGCTTGATTGCTGGTGTTTTTTAAAATGTGCTGTTTATTACCACCTACTGATTAGCAAGGTTGACTGATTTTATGTATTAATTCTGCGGGTTTCATGTGTTCATAATGTTCAAATGGCTGATGAATCCAGGGGTTATCAGCCAAATAATCCGCATAATAATCAGGTTTAACGCTAGAACAGGCTTTATACCAAATTACAGCCGTGCGAATTTCCACAATGGGGGATTTACTATATTCCTTGAGCCAGGGTATAGTTTGTTCTAGTGTGATTCCAGAATCCACCAAATCATCCACCAGGAGAATGTGGGAACCTAATTTTTCTGTGGTCATGGTTAAGTGGCGAGAAAAGATTAAACTACTTCTTTCTTGCTTGCCTGGTCCACTGTAAGAAGATGTCGCTAAAATTGCCAAGGGCTGCTGATATATACGGGAAATAATATCTCCCACTCGCAGTCCCCCTCTAGCTAGACAGACAATTTGGTTAAACTCCCAACCTGATTGATATATCTGAGCTACCAGGTGTTCAATTTTTTGGTAATAATCCGACCAGGAAACGTAAAGGTCTGACATAAACAAGGTAGGTTAAGTAATACTGAATTTAACTACAAGCTTTTTATTTTAGTATGAGTATGAACAATTTTGTTGATCAGTTCTCCGAAATTAATCCAGAAAATCAAAAACTGGATTTGAAAACTAAACTAGCCTATGGGGCTGGAGATTTAGGTCCAGCCATTACTGCTAATATTTCCATATTTTTTCTCTTGGTTTTTTTCACTAATGTGGCAGGTATTCCAGCTGGTTTAGCTGGTAGCATTTTAATGATTGGTAAAATTTGGGATGCCATCAACGATCCCATGATCGGGGTGTTGTCCGATCAAACGAACTCTCCTCGGTGGGGTCGTCGTTTACCTTGGTTGTTTTACGGGGCAATTCCTTTTGGGGTCACTTTTTTCTTACAGTGGATTGTACCGCGTTTTACTGATGACCAGAGTGGTAACATTTGGCCATTGTTTTGGTATTACGTGGTGATTGGGTTATTATCTCAGGTATTTTACACTGTGGTCAATTTGCCTTATACAGCAATGACTCCAGAGTTAACACAAGATTATAACGAACGTACCACCTTGAATAGCTTTCGCTTCGCTTTTTCCATTGGGGGCAGTATTTTATCGTTGATTTTAGCGCGAATTATTTTCTCCATGATTGGCGATCGCCAACAACAATATCTAGTTTTAGCGGCAGTTTGTGCTGTAATCTCGGTTTTGTCTTTGTATGCGTGTATTTTTGGAGTACGCGATCGCCTATTGGCTTTTGAAGCCCGACGCACCCAAGGGGAACCGCCTGCATCTATACCTTTTTTCGAGCAAATCAAAATTGCCTTTAGCAATCGCCCTTATTTATTTATTATTGGCATATTTCTTTTTTCTTGGTTAGGGGTACAGGTGACAGCCACCACCATTCCTTATCTTGTCGTTAACTATATGCGTCTCAAAGAATCAGACGTACCCACAGTCATGATAGCCGTCCAAGGAACAGCATTACTAATGCTATTTGTCTGGAGTACTTTAAGCCAGAAAATCGGCAAAAAAGCCGTTTATTTTTTGGGAATGACTTTATGGATCATAGCGGCAGCAGGACTATTTTTTTTACAGCCGGGTCAAATAGGTTTAATGTATGTGTTGGCCGTCACTGCGGGTTTTGGCGTATCCACTGCTTATCTAGTTCCTTGGTCACTAATTCCAGATGTGATTGATTTAGATGAACTCCAAACTGGACAGCGGCGAGAAGGCATTTTTTACGGGTTTATGGTTTTGCTGCAAAAATTAGGTTTAGCTTTAGGAATATTTCTAGTAGGAAACGCCTTACAAGCAGCAGGTTTCCAAGCAGCCATACCAGGAACAACCACCCTACCCATTCAACCAGACTCTGCCCTGTTAGCTATCCGCATCACCGTTGGACCAGTACCCATGATTTGTTTGATTTGTGGTTTATTGCTGATGTATTTTTACCCAATTACCCGTGAGATACACACAGAAATTATCATGAAACTCAAAACACATCAGGAAAACCAAAGTCCTTAAACTGCTGACCCAAGTCTAAACAATCAATCATTCATCTCAGTAAAAAATCTATGACTATAGTTACATCCCAGGAAATAGCTTTGTTTCGTTCTCAGTTAGCTGATGACTCCACAGCGATGGAAGCCCTAGACTTAATTGAAGATTGTGATGGAGACTTAGAAGATGCAGCCATGACCCTAGCCATTCGCGCGGGACAAGAACCAGGAATGACTAATTCTGAGTGGTTAGATGCTATAGCTAGAAAATGGCGCGCAGTTATTTGTCAACCAGAATATCGAGAAGATTTGCTCAATGGCTCACTAGTGAAAATCATCGAACATCTCAAAACCATGCCCACATTTCCTAGGATTTTAGCCACCCCCATTCTCATATACATTCTTAAGCAAGGAGCCAAGGATTTTTGTCAGCCACTGGATGCGTTTAATTGATATCCGCTCCCAGACAATGCCATAATAGAGAGAGGAAAGGAACGATTTAGATTTCCCCCCTCCTCTAAACCATACCCTGTTAACTAATAAACTAATTTTAACAAATTTTAACAACTAATTGTTATTTAATGTTATAAAAACCATGAATTACGTTATTGCTGTACTACCAAACCGTATCCAAGCCGAAGCCGCTTACCTAGCTTTAGAAGCAGAGGGCATTGAAAGCACCATCCTGGGTAGGGGTTATAAAACTGCTGATGAGTTTGGCTTGGTTGATCCCCAAGAACAAGCCAAAAAGCAAGCCAAGCTCATGTCATACTGGCTGATACCATTCGGCTTTTTTGCAGGTTTTACCTTTAGTTTAATCACAGGTTTAAACACTTTTCCCTGGGCGGGTGAAATTGGTAATCACATTATTGGCGGACTGCTGGGGGCTGCTAGTGGCGCTATGGGTAGTGTGTTTGTTGGCGGTGGTGTTGGCTTAGTGGTGGGGGGTGGTGATGCCTTACCCTATCGCAATCGCTTAGAAATGGGTAAATATATAGTGGTGGTTCAGGTTTCCGAAGCCATTAGTCGGCAAGTAACCCGGATATTACGTAAGTTTGAGCCAGAAAATATCCAGGGCTATGCTGATACATCTAGTACATAAGAATTAATAATCTAAAACCATTGATAATGTTGCCAAGAGAAGAACTTTTAAAAGGTGTCGAAAATCGAGACAGTATCGCTCGCGTGATTGATCACGCAGAACAAGCAATTAAAACCTGGGAAGTGGTTTTGACTGATTTTTTGTCTCCCCCAGAATTAGCAGAAATTCATAGGGTACTTGGTCGGTTAACAGATGTACAATTAGTCACATGGGGCGGCTATCCCCAAGCAGAACGCCAAAGAATAGCCATCGCTCGCTCTGAATTGCCTTTAGATCAATCTCAAGTTCACCTTACCGCTTTAGAAATTGCTGGTAATTTTTTGTTTGACACAGCCACTCACCGGGACTTTTTAGGCGCAATGCTGGGAACAGGAATTGTACGTGAAAAAACAGGAGATATTATTGTTCTGGGAGAACGGGGAGCGCAAGCCATTGTAGTACCCGAGTTAGCAGAATTTTTAGAAATGAATCTGCAACAGGTGCGCTCAGTACCAGTGAAAACTCAGCCCATTGATATCAATGAGTTAAAAGTTAGAGAACCGAAGAAAAAGGAATTAACCACAGTAGAAGCTTCTTTGCGATTAGATGCGATCGCTTCTGCTGGTTTTGGTATGTCACGTAGTAAAATGGTTGATATTATTGAGAGTGGTGATGTCCGCGTCAACTGGAAAGAAATTAATCAAGCCAGTTCTCAACTAAAATCCGGTGACCTAATCGCCATTCGTGGTAAGGGACGTTTAGAAGTCGGAGAAATTGCAGTCACTAAAAAAGAACGTTACCGAGTTCAACTAACCAGATATATGTAGAATTTAGTACTTTTTCATAGCTTTACCAACATACCAAACAGAAGTATCTTCATTGATTTGGATAGTAAATACTTCTTTTTGAGTCAACCCTTTAAAAAAGATGTTTATTAATGTTTGAAAATTCATTCCTCTTGTCAAGTCAAACCCCCTAATCACAACATTTTTAAAACCATTATTTTCCAGATGATCAATTAACTCTTGTGGTTTAATAAACTTATGCCAATCGTGAAAACCTGATGGTATTTGCTTGACAATATCCTCCAAGAGCCAAATCATAATTAATTTTGATTTAAAAGTTCTATTAATAGTGTCAAAGAAAAATAAACCATTGTATTTTAAAACTCTACAAACTTGGGTAACAACTCGTTGCCAATCTGTCACGTGTTCCAAAACATCACAACACACAACAGCATCAAAATTGTCCGCAGCAAAAGGCAGATTTTCAGCAAATCCCCAATGATAGTCAATATTTAAGTTGTTCTTTTTAGCATGGGCTTGAGCAACTTTAATAGAAGGTAAAGATGAATCAATGCCAGATACAATAGCTTTTTGTTGGGCTAAAGTTTCACATAATAATCCGCCACCACAACCAACATCTAAAACTTTCAGTCCTTGCCACGTAGTGACATAATTAGAAAAAAAATCAATTCTAGATTGATTAAGATGAGCAGATAAATTTAAAACTTCACCTTTTTGCCACCAATTATCTGCATAGATATCATAATATATTAAGTCATTTTTTGTCATTTTCTATATCAAATTTATTAAATTAAATTAAATTAAATTAACAGAAAATCTAGTAATTGTAAATGTGTTTCTACAACCGGGATACTTTTGGCAGCAAAGGCTTGTAAATCTGGGTCTTGACCAAGCTGTATTTGACGGGTGTGGATGACTAAATTTTCCATGTTGCCGTTAATGCCAGCTTCATTTATGTATGCTTCGTCAAAAATGCTGCCATCAAATTCTGATAGTTGAGCTTTTAACGCTTGATATTTGGGGCTTGGGTTGGTTGATGGAGTAATTCCCTTTTGTTGGGCTAACTGCATTAATTCTTGATTCAAAGGGGTGTGATCCTGAATCATTTGCTGGGCGTATTGTCTAACTTGCTCATTTTTTGACCTTTCCAGTGCCAATTTTGCTAGTTCAACTTCCGCCATGCCGGCTTGGTTTGCTTCTTGTACATACACCCTATCAATTTCACTTATCCTGGGGAGAATGGTATAGTTATGGGGTCTAGTATCGGCCATGGCTTGTTGATTAATCTCGGCATAGCCAGCAATAGTGATGGCACTACTAACCCCAACAATTCCCAAGAAACAAGTAAATTTTCTGGTCAAGTTTCCATACAATAAATTCATGTGCTTGACTTGATATAAGAATAGGGAACAGGGTTTTTAACTGATCAAGTAGAATAATCTTAGATATATCAAGGTGAAACCTTGATTCAGCCAGTCCCACATAGCTCTGGTTGAAAAGCCACAGCATATACTAATAAAAAATACACACTGCGGCTTTCTCAGCTGAACTATTGTCCAGGACTAGGCTGACCTTGCTGACCTTGCTGACCTTGTTGATCTTGCTGGTCTGGCTGCGTTCCCGGAGCAGTATCATCTCTGGGTGGTGTTGCTTGGGAGTGTAGGGTTTCCGTTGTAGATTTGGTTGAGTTAGTTAATGCGAATGACGGAACAGTCATTAAAGCACTTACGCCAGCGACCGCCACAAGGCTAGCAAGCAGTTTTAAGAAACTTGTATTCTTGTTTGCTTTCATTCTTATCTCCTGAGATTACAGCGGCAAAACTTTTAAATTACCAAGTCAATTTGCTTAAATGTGTGCAAAATCTCGCAGTATTCTCAACTGTAATTCTGATGCAGTCACAAATACTAAACTTGATTTTTGCAGTGATTTTTGCAGTGATTTTTCCAGATTAATTCTGTTAAACTAGTCAAGCGTCTGTCCAAGGCAACAAATAATGTTAAACGAGAAAGTGATCATAAATACACACATATATACCTTTTCTTAAATACGTAAAATATAAAACACAGTGTGGCAGTGATAACCCTTATGCTTCAGCGAGGATATGAAACGCCGCTCAACAGGATTTATCCTGTGGTATCCTTAACAAAAAGCGATGGGTATTTACAAAGCATTTTTGTTCAGTTAAAATCAAAAAAAGCATCCACAAATTGGTGAAAAGCCCATAAGATGCCAACTCAAGTAGTCACACAGCTAAGTATAATCTTAGTCAAGGGGAGCAGGGAAGGTTTGACACTCCCTTGACAATATGATTTACTTAGTAGGTTAAATAAGTCATATCGTAAACGTTGCGTAGCGTGTCTGATGACTGCGTAGCAACATCAGTTTAGAATCCCCTGTGTTTCAACCAGGGGAGATGTCAATTATAAACTTGGCAAACCATGAGAATTTTAGTTACAGGTGCTGCTGGATTTATTGGATCTCATCTCATTGACAGATTAATACCTGCCGGGCATGAGGTAATTTGCTTAGATAATTTTTACACAGGTCATAAACGAAATATTTGGAAATGGATAAATAATCCATCTTTTGAACTCATCCGCCATGACATCACAGAACCGATTCGCCTAGAAGTAGATCAAATTTATCATTTAGCTTGTCCAGCTTCTCCTGTACACTATCAGTACAACCCAGTGAAAACCGTTAAAACTAACGTCATAGGCACACTGAATATGTTGGGATTAGCTAAACGGGTTAAAGCTAAATTCTTTTTAGCCTCAACTAGCGAAGTGTATGGTGATCCTGAAGTCCACCCCCAAACAGAAGAGTATCGAGGTAGTGTGAATCCCATCGGCATACGTTCATGCTACGACGAAGGTAAACGCATTGCCGAAACTTTAGCATTTGATTACTACAGACAAAACAAAGTTGATATCCGCGTCGCGCGAATTTTCAATACCTACGGACCAAGGATGTTAGAAAACGATGGTCGGGTTGTGAGTAACTTTATAGTTCAAGCCTTACGGGGTCAGCCCCTAACCGTGTATGGAGATGGTTCCCAAACTCGAAGTTTCTGTTACGTTTCTGACTTAGTAGAAGGTTTTATCCGTTTGATGAATAGCGACTATGTTGGACCGGTGAATTTAGGTAATCCTGGTGAATACACCATTTTAGAATTGGCAGAAACTGTACAAAAAATGGTAAACCCCGACGCAAAACTTAAATTTGAACCGCTACCCTCTGATGATCCTCGTCGTCGTCAGCCTGACATCACCAAGGCTAAAAACTTGTTAGATTGGCAACCTACTGTTCCTTTAGAAGAAGGTTTAAAACTCACAGTAGAAGATTTCCGCAGTCGTATTCAAAGCCATATCTAATTTTTAGGCTCCCGGATAGTATGTAGCGTTGTTTCTAACCTAACTACAGGCTCACATTTTCAGCAGCCTGTGTTTAAGTTGCTGGGTTCACCATTATTATACAACTATCATATTTTGAACATTTTTCTGAGGGCAACCCCAAAAAAACGAGGAGTTAAACTAAATGCGTGTTTGCGTCATTGGTACTGGTTACGTTGGTTTGGTTACAGGTGCTTGCTTGGCTCACATCGGGCATGATGTAATTTGTGTAGATAATAACGAAGAAAAAGTTAAATTAATGAAATCTGGGCAGTCCCCCATTTTTGAACCGGGACTCTCAGAAATTATGCAGTCTGCCATTCAAGTCGAGAAAATTCATTTCACCACAGATATAGCCGCAGGAGTAGCCCACGGGGAAATTCTGTTTATTGCTGTGGGAACACCACCTTTACCTACAGGGGAAAGTGATACCCGGTATGTAGAAGCTGTGGCTCGTAGTATTGGGGCAAATCTCAACGGTGGGTATAAGGTAATTGTTAATAAATCTACAGTACCCATTGGTTCCGGTGACTGGGTACGAATGATTGTTTTAGATGGTATTGCAGAACGCCAAAAGGTACTTGTACCCGCAGGTGGAGTATCCAGGGATGAAAAATTACCTGAAGATTTAGCTCAATTTGATGTTGTCAGCAATCCAGAATTTTTGCGGGAAGGTTCCGCAGTTTATGACACTTTTAACCCGGATCGCATTGTTTTAGGCGGTAATAGTGAAAGAGCCATCGCCTTGATGAAAGAACTATATGCGCCCATTGTGGAACGTCACTATGGTGCTGATAAATCTCTACCACCAGTACCTGTGTTATGTACAGACCTGAGTTCGGCAGAAATGATCAAATACGCTGCTAACGCCTTTTTAGCCACAAAAATTAGTTTTATTAACGAAGTGGCTAACATTTGCGATCGCGTTGGTGCTGATGTTACCCAAGTAGCAAAAGGCATTGGTTTAGACTCCCGCATTGGTAACAAATTTTTAAATGCTGGTATTGGCTGGGGTGGTTCCTGCTTCCCCAAAGATGTTTCTGCACTGATTCACACTGCTGATGACTATGGCTATGATGCCCAGATGATGAAAGCTGCGGTTAGTGTCAACGAGCGCCAGCGTCTCATTGCTCTAGAAAAACTACAGCAAGTTCTCAAAATACTCAAAGGTAAAACCGTTGGACTCCTGGGTTTGACCTTCAAGCCGGATACTGATGATATGCGGGATGCTCCAGCACTCAACTTAATTGAGCAGCTCAACCGATTAGGAGCTAAAGTCAAAGCCTACGACCCCATTGTTTCCCAAACCGGTTTGCGTCACGGTCTCACCGGGGTGTTAGTGGAAACTGATGCAGAAAGGTTAGCCGACGGCTGCGACGCTTTAGTATTAGTCACTGAATGGCAACAGTTCAGCAGTCTAGACTATACCAAGATGGCAAAATTGATGAGTCACCCAGTGATTATAGATGGTCGTAATTTCCTCGACCCGGAAAGTATGGTCAGGGCTGGCTTCCAATATGTAGGTATTGGACGTTAAAAAATCAGAATAGACAGTTAAGAACCATCACCCCAGCCTGATCCCAAGTCAAAGCCGGGGTGAAGTTTTTAAGTTTACGGATTACGGGGAATACGTTCTATTTCTGCATATCCACTAAAAATTATTTTTTTACCTTCAGTTTCTAAACGATTAAGCCGCATTTTCACACCATCAAGGTCAAAGCGATCCAAATCAACCATATTATCTAAAATTTCCGCCAGTGCCATACTCAATTTTTGAGACGATTCCCGTTGTGCTTCTGGTACTTGATCCAGTTCAACTTCCGGGTTTTTAAATGATATCCGCCGCCGTCGTTCCACACCCACAGTCATGGTCATACTCAGTGGTATGAGTTCGCCATTATTTAAATCTGCCCTGGCCAAAATCCGCAAGCGGCTTTCTGCCAATAGTTCCACTTGAATATCGGTAAAGGAAACTGGGTGACCGCCAGATATTGCCGTTAAGGAAGGTAGTGTAAGGTTAACCAGGTGCTGGGTCACCAGTTTGGCACTGAAGGCTTGGTTAATACCAGCTTCTGATAGAACCACGTTGGCGATCGCCTGGGTAGGTTGCTTGAGATTCAGCTTACCACTCAAAACAGCGCCGAAGTCAATGGCAACTGCATCTGTTTCAAAGGACATTTCCTCCACCAAGAAATCTTTGCGAATCACCAAGCCCCGACCGCTCATTTTAAAGCTATCAATGCTGCCTTGTAACAGTTTGCTGGATGGATAACAGCGCACAAAGACTTCTACAGACTCGCTTCGGGTAAACAAGTGGCGAATCGTTTGGCTGGCCACTGTGTTGAGCAGCCGCTCTCCCCAATCTGTACCTTGAGAATCTTTTAAACCAGTAAGTCCGCCGAACATGTAGTTTTGGATTTCTAGAAGTTCTTTATACTTTTGTAACAAACTGTGAAGAATACAGCAAGCGATCCCGCCATTATTTCTGCTCATGCTCAGGAGAGATAGCTTATTTCTCTGATCTTTTGTATTATATGTTACTAAATTCTTAACAGTGTGGGTAGATGGTCAGATAGGATGGCTATATAGATAGGAGGCAAAAATCATGGTTACACTACAACTGCGCCAAATTGATGTTCAACCAGGACAATGTTTGATCTTACGTGACATTAGTTGGGCTGAGTTTGAGGCAATTTTACAAGAATTAGGAGAACATCGCGGTGGGCGAGTTGTTTATTATCAGGGAGTATTAGAAATTCGGATGCCGTTGCCAGAACATGAAAAAGTTAAGATCCTAATTGGCGAATTTGTGAAAATTTTGCTGGATGAATTAGAAATAGACTGGGAACCTTATGGTTCAACCACATTTAAACGTCAAGAAATGGCCACAGGGTTAGAACCAGATGATTGTTTTTATATTCAAAATGCAGCACGAATGATAGGTAAAAATAGATTGAATTTATCAGTTGATCCTCCTCCAGACTTAGCAATTGAAATAGACGTAACTTCCAAAACTCAACTTTCAGCTTATCTAGCCTTGGGTGTTCCTGAACTTTGGTGTTATGCAGATACTCAATTACAGATTTTTCTCTTGCATGAGGGTGAGTATGTGCAGGTAGAAAATAGTCCCACATTTGCAGATTTGCCCGTAATTGAAGGCATTTTACAGTTTTTGAATTTGAGCGATACTGATGGCGCTAGTCAGGCGCGGCGAGCCTTTCGCCAGTGGGTGCGTTCTTTGTTAGTAAGATAAGTTGCTTCTACCCACACTGTTATCATACCGTCAAAATGATTCTCATAAGCCAATTTAGTTTATGACCATACCTCACCGTGTAACTCAAGATTTAATGCTCTATCGCATCCCAACTGATTTAGAGGAATTAATGCGGATTCTACCAGGAATTCTCAAACCATCAAATTTTGTCGCCCCGTCAGCTTTGACATCATTTTGATTGCTTCGTTGGTATATCTTAGTTCCATGCGTTTTTGGGCATTGAATGTATTTCCCCTAACCTGCAATGGTTTGAGGCTTATTTCTTCTTCAAAAATGTTTAAGTCCCGTTAACTAACATAAATAAGACCTACTATGTTAAAATCGCCCCACCCATTAACCGTTCATAGCGATACTTTAACTCAGCTTTCATTAAAAACCAACGATCTAAAGTTGCATCTATTTCTATGATCTTCTCCGCAGCTTGTCTAGCTAAGAGTAAAACTTCCTCATCATCTGCCAAACTAGCTAAAGTAAAATCCGGCATACCCGATTGACGAGTTCCCAAAACCTCCCCCGGACCACGAAAGCGCATATCCATTTCCGAGATAAAAAAGCCATCCTGGGATTGTTCTAACACCTTTAGCCGTTGTTGAGCATCAGGACTTCTAGAACCACTCATCAATAAACAGTAAGACTTTGCCGCACCACGACCAACACGGCCCCGTAATTGGTGCAGTTGTGACAAACCAAATCTTTCCGCATTTTCAATCAGCATAACAGTGGCATTGGGTACATCTACACCCACTTCTACAACGGTGGTAGAAACCAGTATTTGAGTTCGATTCTCCCGGAATTTACTAATGGCTTCATCTTTCTCAGCCGAACTCATGCGACCATGTAACAATCCCACCTGAAACTCTGGAAACACGCTTTCTTGTAGCTTTTGATGCTCCTCCACAGCCGATCGCAAATCTAATTTTTCTGATTCCTCCACCAAAGGTAAAACTATATACACTTGTCTACCCTGGGCAATTTCCCGACTGATCAAATCATAAGCCTCAGTGCGTTGTTTACTGGTCAATAAAGTTGTTTGAATTTTTTGTCGTCCTGGTGGTAACTCATCAATCTGACTAACATTCATATCCCCATGTATTGTTAATGCCAAAGTCCGAGGAATGGGAGTAGCAGTCATAGTTAATACATGGGGTTGGTTGCCTTTTTGCTGTAACAGCGCCCTTTGTTTCACGCCAAAACGATGTTGTTCATCAATTACCACTAACCCCAATTGGTGAAAGTTGACAGTATCTTGAATTAAAGCGTGAGTTCCCACCAATAAAGGTAATTCACCCGTTTCTAACTGAGAATGAATTTCTCGCCGTTTAGCAACTTTAGTGGAGCCTGTCAGTAATTCCACTGGTAGATGCAGCAAGTTAAACCAACTCACCAACTTGCGGTAATGCTGTTCTGCTAAAACTTCCGTGGGAGCCATTAAAGCTGCTTGATAGCCAGATTGAATTGCCGCTAGGATAGCAATTACCGCCACCACAGTTTTACCAGATCCCACATCTCCCTGTATAAGACGGTTCATTGGCGTGGGTTTTTGCAAATCGTTGAGAATATCGTTGAGGACTCTTTGCTGTGCCCCCGTCAGTTGAAAGGGCAGAATTGCCGAGAATTGCTCAATTAACTGACCTTGAGGGGCAAAAACAGCACTAGTTTGGATAGCCTTAGCTTGCTGCTGACGTTGTAATAAACCCAGTTGCAAGTAAAAAAACTCATCAAAAACCAAGCGACGACGGGCAAATTGCAAAGTAGCACTATCATCGGGAAAATGGATATTAGCGATCGCATCCTTCAATTCCATCAAATTATACTTTTCCCGCAGACCCGGCGGTAAAGGATCTTTGAGGTTAACCGTAGCTGGTAAAGCAGCTGTCACCGCCTCTCTCACCATACTAGCCATCACACCCTCTGTTAAAGCATAAACCGGCACTACCCGACCAATAGTCAAAGAATCAATCGTATCTCCTGGATGTGCTAACACCTCTAGTTCCGGGTTATCCAAAGTCAAGCCATATTTACTTTCTTTCACCAACCCACAAGCTGCCAAAATACTACCCACTGGGTAACGACGTTTTAAACTTTCTTGCCAAGCGCGACTAGCAAAACGCGCCCCAGCAGAAAAGCGACTAACTTTAATTTCACCCGTATTGTCCTTCAGTTTTAATTCTAAAATTGATAATTTTTTATTTTTGGGGCTGGTAAAACAGTTACAACGCTTCACCTTAGCAATGATTGTTACTGTTTCACCCCCCTGCAATTCCCCGATATTCACTTGACGACCATAATCAATGTGGTCACGGGGATAGTAGAAAAGCAAATCCCGCACAGTATACAAATCCAACGCCGCCAACTTTTCAGCTTTGCGAATGCCTATTTCTGGTAAATCGCCGAGTTTTTGGTCAATTTTTGGCGCTAACCTTTGACTCACTTCTGTGAGAATTGGGGATTTAGGTGGAGACTTTTGGCGTTGGTATTCTTTGTCTGTGGTAGTTTCCTTTGGTTCTTGCTGTAGTTGGTAGATGTACCTGCGGGTTTCAGCCACTAAGTGCTGTCTTTCTGACTGTTCCAGATGGGGATAATTAGCAAATTGAGCCGCTAGTTGTTGCCAACGTCCACGTTCTAATGAAGACAACGTGGTAGGGAATTTCCCAAAGGTCAAGCAGAGAAATTCACTGAAGCGGTATTGTTTGCCCATTAAATCTGTAAAGCCCTTTTCTGCTTCGATTGCCAGGGCTTTGTGTAATCTTACCCAATCTGGTATGTCATTAGTCATTGGTCGTTAGTCATCTACATTTATTCAAACCAACTTGCCCGCCATGCAGACTCAGCTTCAGCCACTGAGCGTTCTCGTTGTTTTTTTTGATAATCTCGCCCTATCTTGTTTAACTGAACTAAAATATCACGAATTTGCCGACGCTCAGATGATAGTTTGGTGTCGCCGAATTCAATTTCTGCCAATCGTAGCTTAATGGCTATAATTTGGGTCAGTTTCGATTCCTCTGAATCCTGTTCATTTTCCATTTGCACCATTAAGTTTAAGAGATTGGGTGGACCCGGCATCATCTCAGCAGATGCTTCTGAAACAGCCGCCGCCGCTTCTAAAATCGGTTCTGGTAGTTTATTCGGTAAAATATTAGCTTTTTGTAACAAAACATTAGCATCACGGGAAACATTTCTCAGTACCTCTTGGATTAGATTTTCCAGATTCTGTTGCCATTTTGCTAGTTCTATCGGGTTGGATAATAATGGGGTAAAACTTTTCGGAGTTGAGTTGATTTGAGGCACGGCAGATGAGTCAGACATAGTATATGTTACTTCTTCATCCTCATTTTTTTCTTCTGTCTGCTCTCCCTCACTCTGAATGTGAGAAAGTAATAAATCAGCCGCCTCCTTACCTAAATGGCGGATACCTTGTTGCAATCTTTGGCGCTGACTTAGGGATAACTTGAGAAAGTTTTCTGGATACCCTTGGGTGCATAAGTGATAACTTCCTAAAATCAACTGTTTCCCCAAGGCTTGCCCCAAGGTGGTTAAATAACTAGCATAAGCATTGTGAAGTTGTGCCGCCATCCCCTGGATAGCTGCTTGCAACGCTGCAATATCCCGTTCAATTAGCTCAATTGCTCTCGCCATATCTTCTCTTCTTGATTGCCCATCTCATAGCGTAGCCTGGCATTTGCCATATTCATATTATGAGTTATGGTACAATTGTACCTATATTTTTGTTTATCGGTGTTTATCTGCTGGGTGACATAATCCTACAGTCAAAAAAACAGGTCAGTTGATGGTTACTGACCTGTGAGTGTACAAGTAATGAGTTACAAAAGCAACTGTTAACTTTCAACTAAAGTTACTTGCTACCCATTTGTGCGGCAACTTCTTCAGCAAAATTACTTTCTTGCTTTTCAATGCCTTCACCGAGGATATAGCGAACAAAGCGATTAACTTTGATCTCTTCACCTACTTTTCCTTTAACTTGTTTTACCAAGTCTTCCACGGAAATGTTCTGATCCCGAATAAAAGGCTGATCCAACAAAGTTAATTCTTTCAGGCGTTTTTCAATCCGTCCCTGAACAATTTTTTCTTTGATGTTATCTGGTTTTTTAGCCAGATCATCCCGCCCCATTTCAATTTCTTTTTCTTTTTGAGCAACTTCGTCCGGGATTTCGTCTATGGTGACATACTCCACATTGGGACAAGCGGCAACTTGCATGGCTGCATTCTTAGCCAATGTTTTAAACTCTTCATTCTCAGATGCTGATGCGGTTTTGGCATTCAGTTCTACTAAAACACCAACTCGACCACCAGTGTGAATGTAGCTGTCTACAATACCTTCATTACCTTCGGAAAGAGCAAACTTGACAAAACGACGCACTTGGATATTTTCACCAAGCTGGGTGATGGTTTGCTTAATGAACTCATCTACGTTGATGTTTTTGTCTTCAACATAGGGCTGAGTCAACAAGGACTCAACACTATCAGCGCTGGCTGCTTGCTGGGCTAGGTTCTTAACTAAAGCCTTAAACGCTTCGTTACGGGCCACAAAATCAGTTTGGCAATTAACTTCTATGAGTACACCAACTCTACCACCGGGTTGAATATGGGTGTCTATGAGACCTTCAGCCGCAACGCGATCGCTTTTCTTCCCTGCGGAAGCAATTCCCTTTTTTCGCAGCCAGTCTATAGCTTTTTCTATGTCGCCTTCAGTTTCTTTCAGAGCTTTTTTACAGTCCATCATACCTGCACCAGTTTTTTGGCGCAGTTCTTGGACGACTTTTGCAGATATTTCCGCCATGTTCCCTCAATTCCTAATTTAACCTTGAGTTGTCATCGCTCACGGGTGTTGAGTATTTCTATCTTACTCAGGGTTGATGAAGAGAAAGCGATTGAGTATGAACTTCATACTCAATGGTTCCGATTATTCATCAGAACCGGAATCATCAATATCTTCCATATCTTCTTCGTACTCATACTCAGAATCATCAAAAATATCTTCTTCCTCTTCAGTTTCCAACTGACCGTGACGACCTTCATAAATTGCATCCGCCAATTTACCCACGATCAACTTAATTGATCTAATGGCATCATCATTGGCTGGAATAGGTATATCTACTACATCCGGGTCACAGTTTGTATCTAGCATAGACACAATTGGCAGTCCCAGTTTTTGGCACTCTTGCACTGCGTTATATTCCCGGCGTTGGTCTACAATCACCACCACATCCGGGACTTTCCGCATATTCTTAATCCCACCCAGATACTTTTGCAGCTTGGCCATTTCTCGCCGCAACATGGAAGCTTCTTTTTTGGGCAATAAATCCAGCGCGCCATTTTCTTCCCGCCGTTCCAAATCTTTCAGACGGTCTGCTCTGGTTTTGATGGTCGCCCAGTTGGTCAGCATTCCACCCAACCAACGCTGGTTAATGTAGTGAGAGCCACAACGTGCGGCTTCTTGGGCTACAATTCCTGCCGCTTGGCGCTTTGTACCAACGAAGAGGAATTTTTTACCTTGTTCAGACTGCGATCGTATATAGTTATAAGCTTCTTCCATTAACTGGGCAGTCTGCACCAGGTCTATAATGTGTACTCCATTGCGGGCAGTATAAATGTACTGAGACATTTTCGGGTTCCAACGCCGGGTTTGATGCCCGAAATGTACCCCAGACTCCATCATTTGAGCCAATGAAACTACTGGCATATTTTTTCTTTACTCCTATTCGGGTTAAACCTCCACCCAGTTGTATTTCCCCATTAGGAAACACCCGAATGACTGGATGTGCGAGATTAGACAACTTTTCTAGTATATCACAAATATAGCTCTGTGCTTTCAATTTTTTGGGTATTGAGTCTCTGCGTACGCAGCATAAACTCCCTGAACGTTGTACCAATTGAGAAAAATCCGGGCAACTTCTAAGGCTAACTGAGGTTTACCCAAATTAATCAGCCATTGCAATAAAGGAGCCATTGTCCGCTCATTGAGTGCGCCATTGAGTGAGAGAATACCCCAAAGTAAACGATGTAACCAAGTCATTTGAATCATCATTCGCACTTCCCAACAAGGATGCTTTTGATAAAACAAAACTCCCATGCGTCCGCGTTGAATTTCTTGGTCTTTTAAACGGGGAATTTGCTCTAAGTTAAATGGCGGATGCCAGTGATAGCCCACAGCATCTGGACATTTAATCAGTTTTAGTCCTAGTTTTTTTAGTCTGACACCTAATTCTAAATCTTCCCAACCATAAAGTTGAAAGCTGTTATCAAACAGCCCTGCTTTCTCTAGCCAATGTTTGGGGATGGCAACGTTACCTGTAGCAAAAAAAGCCGCCGAGAAATCTGTAATTTTATAGATTTCCGCCGTGGGATTATCGAAATTGCAAGTATTAATTACAGCACCGTAGGTAAAAAAGCGATCGCTTGCCAACTTTTTCCGTCCTTGTACAAGTGCATCCGCATGAGCTTGGAGAAAATTCCTCACCACCACCAAATCACTATCAATAAAAATAATTATGTTTCCCAGTGCTTTCTCTACCCCCAAATTACGAGCCGTAGCAGGACCGGCGTGATCTTGCTCAAACCAGCGTACATGGGGAAATTCTTCCTTGTATGTCGCCAGCCACTCCAAGGTTCCATCAGTAGAACCATCATCTACTAAGACAATTTCGTAATTAGTTACCGAACTAGATGCACTCAACTCCTGCATCTCCAGAGCGCGGAGGCACTTTTCTAAAATCGGACGGCGATTGTAAGTTGGTATAACAACACTAAAAAACACAGTTTCACCCACAACAGTATTACCCATCTCCAAGATAGGACAGCAGAGTACCTAACACAGTTCCTAATTTTCATCAAGCTTTTTAACGTCTATTGTGTAGTAGCAGTATTCATAAGTTTATAATTTCCATTAAGTACATAAACAGATTTCTCCGTCAATCAAAAGTATACAGTGAGACTTTTGTATAAGTAAGAATCAAAAACAGCAGCCGTAAATCTGCCAAGTTATTGTTTCTTCCAAAAGCTCAAAGCCACTGATTTTGCAAACTCCCGTGAGGTTTTTTTATGAAAGGACCACTTCACCCCAAGAACGACAAAACCCTAAACCCATCCGGTAACGAGTCAATTCGTGACGTGATTGGGCGCGTAAACATGAAACGCCGACGCTTCATATTCACAGCTGTAGGTGCTTCAGTAGCAACTGTTTTAGGCAATGTTACTATCCGTGGCTTACTGCAAACCGTGGCAACATCCCCGTTAGCCCCTGGAATGGGATTTGCTGGTATTGGCTTCGAGGGTATTGAGCCAAACTTACTCAATCCAGCCACGGGACTATTAGAGAAGGATCTTGTGACTGTTCCTCGAGGCTATAAAGCTCAAGTGTTAGTTGCTTGGGGTGATCCCATCATGCCCGGTGGCCCCAACTGGTCATCAGACGCTTCCCAAGATGCTGCCGCACAGGAAAAGCAATTCGGGATGAATGCTGATGGTATGCACTTCTTTCCTATGCCCAGAAGACAGAACTCAAGGGATCAAAATCAAACATATAACCAGGGGATACTCTGCGTCAATCATGAGTATACCCAAGAACATTTTCTCCATCCCGACGGTTTGGATGAAGTAAGCATTGAGAAAGTACGCAAATCTCAAGCTGCTCACGGCGTATCTATTGTAGAGATATCCAAGGACAATTCAGGTAATAACTGGAGTGTTAATCCTAATTCTCGTTATGGTCGTCGCATCACAGCTAACACCGAAATGCGAATTTCTGGACCTGTTGCAGGTAGCGACTTTGTGAAGTCGAAAAAGTTTAATATCAAACCCGAAGGCTCATTGGAAATCGGGGTAAACGACGGTTACACCGCTTATGGTACAGTCAACAACTGCTCCAACGGTTACACACCTTGGGGTACTTACCTCACCTGTGAGGAAAACTGGAACAACTATTTTACCAACCCCCTGGGAAATGATATCACACCAGTTCCGGGAGTGGACAAGTCTGATATTTTGCAAGGACAAAATCGTTACGGTATTGCCACATCCAATTCTCGCTATCCTTGGGCTGCAGCTGATCCCCGCTTCGATACCAGCACCAATCCTCTTGAACCTCATTTGTTCGGTTGGGTAGTGGAGATTGACCCCTATAATCCCCGCAGCAAACCAGTCAAGCGTACTGCTATGGGTCGCTTTAAGCACGAAAGCGCTCAATACGTTCTGGATGATAACAACCGTTTAGCTTTCTATATGGGTGACGACGAACGCAACGAGTACATTTATAAGTTTGTTTGCTCTCAACCTTATAATCCCCAAAATCCCAGTGCTAACCGTGACCTACTGGACTACGGTACTTTGTACGTTGCCAAGTTCAATGATAACGGCACCGGGGAGTGGCTACCCCTAGTTTATGGTCGGGGTGGTCTAACACCAGAAAACGGTTTTAACAGCCAAGCTGAAGTGCTGGTGAAAACAAGACAAGCTGCGGATCGAGTAGGTGCCACCATGATGGATCGTCCCGAATGGACTGCTGTGCGTCCTCGTATTGGTGGATACCAGGAAATTGAAGTCTACTGTACCTTGACCAACAACAACCGCCGTGGCACACAACCAGAATCTGTGAATGAGGCTGACGGCTCCAGCAAAGGTGGTAGTGCAAGTCCCCCTGTGAATGCTGCTAACCCCCGTCCAGATAACCGTTATGGTCACATCATCCGATGGCGTGAGGACGGGCGCACAGTAGCGGACACCACTTTCAATTGGGATATTTTTGTTGAGTGTGGCGACAAACTTGACTCTGACCCCCATCATGTCGGCAATATCAATGGTGACGACCTCAGTTCACCCGATGGTCTTCGGTTTGATGACTTTGGCCGTCTTTGGATTCAAACAGATCACGAGGGTGATGGTACTGATGATGTGGCTAACATTGGCAGTAACACCATGTCCTGTGCTAACCCCAATGATCCCAGAGAAATTAAACGCTTCCTCACCAGTCCAACGGACTGCGAAGTAAGTGGTATAGCCATGACCCCGGATGGTAAGGCTATGTTTGTCAACATTCAACATCCGAACTCTCGTGGAACCAAGGAAAATCCCACCAGTCGGGGTAACTGGCCTCACAGTCAGGGTTACGGTCCTTCTGGTCGTCCCCGTTCGGCAACAGTGTTAATTACTCGTGATGACGGTGGCATTATTGGCGCTTAATTTTTTAGGTACTAGTAATTGTGAAATTTTTGGGTAAAGACTCTTAATTAAAAGGGTTTTTTACCCACATATCTTATAATAGTGACTCATTGTCTTCCTAACTGGAGAAATCAAACCAATGGGTCGCGCTAAAAAGGTAGTTCTGGCATATTCTGGGGGAGTGGATACCTCCGTTTGTATCCCCTACCTAAAACATGAGTGGGGTGTTGAAGAAGTGATCACCCTGGCAGCAGATTTAGGTCAGGGAGATGAATTAGAGCCAATCCGAGAAAAAGCGCTTAAATCAGGTGCGAGTGAGTCCCTAGTGGCTGACGTGAAAGAGAGTTTTGTCAAAGATTATGCCTTTGCCGCGATTCAAGCAAATGCTCTCTATGAAAATCGCTATCCCTTGGGAACAGCCCTAGCTCGTCCGTTAATTGCTAAGGTATTAGTGGAAGTTGCGGATCAGTATGGTGCTGATGCCATCGCTCACGGTTGCACCGGGAAAGGTAATGATCAAGTTCGCTTTGATGTAGCCTGTGCTGCCCTAAATCCCCGTCTCAAAATCCTCGCCCCCGCCAGAGAATGGGGTATGAGTCGAGAGCAAACCATCGCCTACGGTGAGCAATTTGGCATCCCCTCACCAGTGAAAAAATCTTCTCCCTACAGCATTGATAAAAATTTACTGGGTCGTAGTATTGAAGCGGGCTTACTGGAAGATCCCACCGTGGAACCACCAGAAGAAATCTATGAAATGACCAAAGCTATCGCTGATACCCCCGACCAACCAGAGTACATTGAAATTGGTTTCACGCGAGGTATTCCCACCAGCCTTAACGGTACGCCTAAAAACCCAGTCGAGCTAATTCAACGACTCAATGAGGTAGTGGGAAATCACGGTGTTGGGCGCATCGACATGATGGAAAACCGCTTAGTGGGAATTAAATCACGGGAAATTTACGAATCCCCCGCGATGTTAGTGCTAATTCAGGCACACCGAGATTTAGAAAGCTTAACTTTGACAGCAGATGTCACCCACTACAAGCGAGGTCTGGAAGAAACTTATACCCAAATGGTTTATAACGGTCTGTGGTACAGTCCCCTGAAAGCTGCACTAGATGCCTTTATACAAAAAACTCAAGAACGAGTTTCCGGAACTGTAAGAGTGAAACTTTTTAAAGGTAACGCCACTGTGGTGGGGCGTTGCAGTGACCATTCACTCTATAGCCCAGATTTGGCAACCTACGGGGCAGAAGACCAATTTGACCACAAAGCTGCTGAAGGTTTTATTTACGTTTGGGGCTTACCAACCCGGATTTGGGCGCAGCAAAGTAGAAGTTAGAGTGTAAAAGGTGGGGAGTTTGTTTCTACTCTCCCGCCGCTCCCTTCACTGGGCGTGACTCTAACCAAATTGCTACAGCAATCAAAGCAACAATAATCAGTAAAGCCGCGATCGCAAATTGACTCACCCAGGTAACCAGTTGTTCCAGGGAAACCACTCTGCCCGCAAAAAAAGCTAAAGTTACCATCACACCACCCCAGGCAGTTGCTCCTGCTAAGTTATACAAAAAGAATTTGCCAAAAGGCATCTCCGCTATACCAGCCAGTGGTGCGGCGAAAATTCGCAATAATGCCAAAAATCTCCCAAAAAATACAGTCTTACTGGCATTTTCACCAAATTTATTTTTTATATTCAATAACCGTTCTTCAGAAATCCGCAACAATTTACCCAGTCGTAACAGCAAAGGCCAACCACCAAATTTACCAACCCAATAACCGCAAGTGCTACCAATCACAGCACCTACAACAGCATCACTGAGAACGAACCAATAGTTAAGTTCCTTACTACCAGCTAGAAATCCGCCCACTAAGGTCACGGTTTCACCAGGAAGGGGAATGCCCAAATTTTCCAGCAAAATTCCTAAAAAAATTGCCCAGTAACCATACTGGTGGGCAAATTCCTGGATGTTTTCTAGTGAAATTAGCTCAAGAGACATCCCACACCGCCTTTACAATTGTTTACGTTGTATATATCTTGGCCTTTTTCTGAGTCTGGTGTCAATACACTTGGCTCAATTGCTGGGGGAATTGGTCAACTATTTTTTTCAAAAAACTTTATAAAATTCTTGATAGCATATAAAAATATAGTAAAAGATACGGTTGATACCGAAATTATCAACGTGCTATGAATATATTTATAAAAGTTAACATACTCTTGATAGCATAAACACTGTAGTTAATTGCTTCTTTATTGACACTGAATTAGTACCCATGTCAAATTTCCCCCTTGTTACGAGTTCCAATTACTTAGATAAATTCATGACTATCTCACAAGATCAAGTAGTTTTATTCAAGCCCCAGGGTAGTATAGACTTCCAGAGTGGAATGGCTTTTAGCGCCCAGATGCTTGAGGTAACACCCCAACCTCATCAACTCTGGGTGATTGATCTTTCACAAGTAGATTTCATGGACAGTTCAGGACTAGTCCCCCTAATCAATGGACTAACATCAGCACGTGAACATGGTTGTCGTCTAGTTTTGTGTAATGTACAACCTCCAGTCCGATTAATTTTGGAATTAACACAGCTAGACTCAGTGTTTGAAATTTTTGATACCTACGAAGATATTTTTACTCGCACCAATGACAAAGATTTAGCCATAGCATAATTCACTCCACCCCACTAAAAGACCTAAACTGAGTTCATCCAGGTGCAGTGGGAAATTTGCCCAACAGGTAAGAGCAAATTTTGTTTATTTCCACCCAAGCTGCACCTGGTAAAAATTTTACTTCGTTACTGAAGGCTACAAAATTGACCCCTTGCAAACAGGCAAGTGGTTTATTATTGCCGAAAACCACCTATATTATCAAGCATTCTGTACGGTGGAAATATTTTTTTGCTCAGATTCTCTGCGGGGAAAACTTGGTAAATCAATGGCGCTGTGACTACTCGTGCGGGTTTTTAAGGCCAATCTGTAACTCACGCTTTGCAGTTCTGCCTGAAGTTTGCGGTTTTCTCGTTGTAATGCTGCCACTTTTTCTCTGACTGGAGCCATGCGCTCCTCAAACTTATGTCGGTAAATTTGAGGTAATTCTTGTACAACCTGCTCCAACATCCGACTGCGATCTGTGAGTTCTTGCACTGATTGCCGTAGTTGGTAAATTTCGGTATCACGATTGGTGATTTGTTCTTGGTAGAACATCACTTGCTGCTCAACCGCTTGCAATTGTTCTTGCAATACTTGCAACTCATGCCCATCATCTTCTTTTTCAGACCGCTGGGGCATAAAGTTATTGTTGCCCTTCACTAGTCGGAACAGTTCTTGAGATAACTGCTGCACTAATTGATCACGCAGCTGCAACTCTTGGCGCAACTGGGATACCTCGGTAGAGAGAGCTTGAATGTTGGGTGTATCAGTTTGGCTCACAGTGGCTTACAGCTCCCATTGGCGAATGCTTGTCTAATCTTAGGTAGGTATAACTGCGATAGTACTGCCTTAAGGAAGTACTTGTTATTTTAGTATTCCCAACTCAAACTAAAAAAACGCAGATGGTAAAAAAAATTTGGAAATTTTTGGTTTTCAGTGCTTAGTGTTGAGTTGAAAAAACTCAACACCTTTGTTTTACAACCTTTTTTAGGCAGAAACAGCAACTGTTTCTTCTGCTTCTACTTTTTCATCAGGTAGATCCTGTTTGATGGTCAAGTAGCGAATCACTTCCTCACTCAAACGCATAGCACGCTCCACGGGAGCGATGGCAGTTCCGGGTCCTGTATAGTTCATTTGAATGTAAATGCCATCCCGCTGCTTTTTGATTTCGTAAGCTAGGCGGCGTTTACCACGATTTTGAACTTCGATATTTTCAGCACCTTGTTCAGTGAGCAAGTTTTTGTATTTATTTATTGCTTGCTCTACCTGTTCATCCCCCAGATCAGGACGGAGAATGTAAGTTGTTTCGTAAACTGTGGACATGATTTTTACTTAACCTTATGGACATGGGCTGCTGATGTTATTTTATACGGTAGTAAGATAAAAGATACTAACTAGAATCAACATCTTAAGCAACAAGGAACTATAATTCTACCAGTTTTCTATTCACAGATCAAATTAATAGTACAGGTATACTGACCAATTTGGGACTATAGTTATAAGTCTTAGGCTCAAGCTCTGATTACAAACTCAAGATTGCTAATCGCAGAGAAAAGGATATTAATCAAGGTTATGGCGCAGCGCTATGTGCGAGTTCAAAATCTAGAAGGCAAAATTTACTACGGGTTGCTACAACTATCTCTCAATGTGCAGGTGCTAGATGCTCCGCCTTGGTTACAAGGGCAACCCACAGATTTAATTCTAGAACCGGAAAAATACCAAATTCTTACCCCCTGCGCTCCGTCAAAGGTTGTGGCAGTGGGCAAGAATTATGCAGACCATGCCCAAGAGATGGGCAGCACAGTTCCACTTGAACCGTTAATTTTTCTCAAACCGCCAACATCTATCATTGCCACGACAATGGAAATAAAGTATCCTCCCCAGTCCCAACGGGTAGACTACGAAGGGGAATTAGCACTGGTGATTGGCGATCGCACTTGTGATTGCACAATAGAAGAAGCCCAAACTAAAATTTGGGGCTACACCATCGCTAACGATGTAACAGCGCGGGATTTACAACAAAAAGATGGTCAGTGGACTCGCGCCAAAGGTTTTGATACTTTTTGCCCTCTAGGCCCTTGGATTGTCCGAGAATTAAATCCAGGGGCAAGATTACAAACCTTCCTCAATAACGAACCTGTTGCTGTACAATGTGCTTGTATTGATGAAATGGTGTTTCCTCCTGATGTTTTGGTTTCCTACATTAGTCAGGTGATGACCTTACTACCTGGGGATATAGTGCTAACTGGTACGCCCTTGGGTGTGGGTCCACTGCACATAGGCGATCGCGTGCGTGTGGAAATAGAAGGCATTGGTCGCCTAGAAAATACGGTAACTAGGCGTTAACCTTTAACTTTTTTAACGCACCTGCATATAAACTGCATCAGAAATGGCCGGAATTTCTGCATAACGTCCGAACAAGGATTGAGCAACAGAATACACAACAGCTACCACTATGCCCAAAAAGATGGTGTTGGCAAGGGTTTCTATAGCAAAGCCAGCACCAGGAACCGGACTAAGAATTTCCAGCAATATGGAACACAAAAATATCACAATGTCCAAAAGAATAGCCTGCATAGTGTTAAAACGAATAAAATGACTGATTTTTTCGTTTCTCACCACTAAGAAAAATAAAGCCAAGAAAATAATCAGGGTAGCAAAAGGAATGGTTCGATAAATGAGTAATACTGGACTCAAAGGAATCAACAGCAATCCCAGTATGGGAAACTCTCTAAACAAATAGCCACCGAAGGTTAAACCCTCAATCAGGGGTAGTAGGTAAGGTAAACAAGCAAAAATACGGTCAGAAACTGTTGTAGACCCGCGCCAAGTCATTGTGAGTTCTCCTATAGCTAAAATTTGAGGCTTCTTCAGCCTAGGATAACGCAGTTGCTTGGTGTTGCTGACCGAAATATCAACGGCGAGCAGAGATTCACTGATAAAAAAGGTGTCCAGTAAAAGCAAGGAACATCAGTAACGCTGGAATCCCACGCCTTGATAGCGTGGGGAGTGTCAACATCTATGGTTAACACCCTCTGATGGTCTATGAGATTAATAAGAAAAAATCCCTAATTAGACTTTATTTCACTATATGCTAGCTAGCCAAAACATTGAATCGTTAGTCACAAATCATACACAAGATTTAATAGTGTGCCTTGAAAGTGTACAATTTAGGGTCAGGAAAAAAATTGACGACAATTAACGCATTAACCCGATTGATATTTAATAATGAATAAGTCGGCACTAGATAAATTTTAGTCGTCAGCACTCATGAACATAAGTCTTACAGCCAGCCAAAATCTGAGGATAAATTTCAGTGAATAAAACTAACTTTGAATTTTTAGCCAACTCTGATCCCGCCATCGCTGGGTTAATTAACCAAGAGTTACAGCGTCAACGCGACCACTTAGAGTTGATTGCTAGTGAGAACTTTACTTCAGCAGCTGTCCTGGCTGCCCAAGGTTCGGTATTAACTAATAAATATGCCGAGGGATTACCTGGTAAACGCTACTATGGTGGTTGCGAATTTGTGGATCAAGTCGAACAAATAGCCATCGACCGAGCTAAACAGCTATTTGGTGCTGCTCATGCCAATGTGCAGCCCCATTCCGGCGCACAGGCGAATTTTGCAGTTTTCCTGACATTACTGCAACCAGGTGACAAAATTATGGGTATGGATTTGTCTCATGGCGGACATCTTACCCACGGTTCACCCGTGAATGTTTCCGGTAAGTGGTTTCAAGTTTGCCACTACGGTGTCAGTCAACAAACAGAAGAGTTAGACTATGAGCAAATTCGGGAGCAGGCGCTGAGGGAGCGTCCCAAGCTCTTAATTTGTGGATATTCAGCTTATCCCCGGATCATTGATTTTGAAAAGTTTCGCAGTATCGCCGATGAAGTGGGGGCTTACCTGCTAGCCGATATTGCCCATATTGCCGGTTTAGTTGCTAGCGGTGTTCACCCTAGCCCGATTCCTTACTGTGATGTAGTCACTACTACCACTCATAAAACCCTGCGTGGTCCTCGTGGCGGTTTGATTTTGAGTCGGGACGCTGAACTAGGTAAAAAGCTAGATAAATCAGTCTTCCCCGGTACTCAAGGCGGTCCGCTAGAACACGTAATTGCAGGTAAAGCAGTGGCTTTTGGCGAAGCACTCCAGCCTGATTTTCAAGACTATTGCGCCCAAGTGGTTGATAATGCCCGTGCTTTGGCTAATCAATTGCAAAACCGTGGTTTAAAATTAGTTTCCAATGGGACAGATAATCATTTGATGTTAGTAGATTTACAGAACATTGGACTCACGGGTAAACAGGCTGATCAATTAGTAAGTGAGGTGAATATCACTGCTAACAAAAATACAGTCCCCTTTGATCCTCAATCACCATTTGTTACCAGTGGTCTGAGGTTAGGTTCTCCAGCCATGACTACGCGCGGTTTAGGCATAGCAGAATTTATGGAGATTGGCAATATTATCGCTGATCGCCTGCTGAATCCTGAATCCGAGACGGTAGCCCAAGATTGTCGGCAACGGGTGGCTTCACTATGCCATCGCTTCCCCTTGTATCCACATCTACAGATTCCTGTGCCAGTATTAGCCTAGGGCGTGAGAGTAGGGGTATGGGCAGAAAATGCTTTTTCTCCCCTACCTTCCTACTCATTCCTACTAACCGCAATAACCAATCACTAATGACCAATGAGCGCAGAAATTATTTGTGTTGGTACAGAACTACTGTTAGGGGATATCCTCAACAGTAACTCCCAATATTTAGCCCAACAACTAGCCCAGTTAGGTATTCCGCACTATTATCAAACAGTGGTAGGCGATAATGCAGATAGATTAAAACAAGTTATAGAAATTGCCATATCAAGGGCGAAAATTCTCATTTTCACAGGTGGACTTGGCCCCACACCTGACGATCTCACCTGTGAAACTATCGCCGATTTTTTTGGCGTTCCGTTAATAGAACGTCCAGAAATCATTACAGATATTAGCCAGAAATTCGCTCAACGTGGTCGGGTAATGACTCCCACCAACCGTAAACAAGCATTAATCCCCCAAGGTGCGGATATTTTACCCAATCCCACAGGCACGGCACCGGGAATTATTTGGCAACCCCGCCCGGAAATCACAATACTTACCTTTCCCGGTGTCCCTTCGGAAATGCAGCGAATGTGGACGGAAACAGCAGTACCTTTTCTCAAAAACCAAGGCTGGGGCCAAGAAATTATTTACAGCCGCAGTTTAAAGTTTTGGGGTATTGGTGAATCAGCATTAGCAGAAAAAGTCGCCCCCTACTTTAATCTACCTAACCCCACGGTAGCCCCTTATGCGGGTAAAGGACAAGTGAGATTGAGAATTTCTGCCAAAGCTGCAACCACTACAGCAGCTGAGGCTTTGATTTTACCTGTGGAAAAACAACTAATAGATATTGCTGGCTTAGATTATTACGGCGCTGATCATGATACTTTAGCTGGTGTTGTTGGTCAGTTATTACGATTATCGAGGCAAACGCTATCAGTGGCAGAGTCCTGTACAGGTGGTACTTTAGGGCAAATGTTAACGGAAATTTCTGGTAGCTCTGATTACTTCTGGGGAGGGATAATTTCCTATGATAATTCTGTCAAAGTCAGCTTATTAGGAGTTAACCCAAAAGATATAGATCAGTTTGGTGCGGTGAGTAGTACTGTTGCTGAACAAATGGCAATGGGGGTAAAAACCCGTCTGTTAACAACGTGGGGATTAAGTATTACTGGTATAGCTGGCCCAACGGGAGGAACTGATACAAAGCCCGTGGGTTTAGTTTACATTGGTTTAGCTGGTCCAAATAATGAAGTAACGAGTTTTGAGTATCGCTTCGGCACAATAAGGGGACGCTCTTTAATTCGTTATGTCAGCGCCAACACAGCTTTAGATTTGCTGCGGCGAAAACTAATAACTCGTAGTTAATAAATAAAATTTATTTTCCATGGGGGTTTGTCACCGGACTTCGCCCCCTAGCTCTAATTCATCCCGTTGCTAACTTATTCAGTTTCGGTGAATTTCATAGTTTCCACAAAATCTAAAATACCATATCTAATGTCCTCAACTTCTTCTTGTGGAGAAATGGGTTTTTCATTCTTAAACAAGCTGTGCTGGCTGCTAACTATATACAAATGGTTAAAATTCAAAAATGCCAGCAGCCCCCGGTATGCCTTAAGTTCGTTGAGAGTGTGGTTATATTGTAACTTGGAACTAGTCGAATCTACTGGCATATCAATCAGCGCAAAGTAAGATCCCTCCATCACCTTTGGCAAATACTCACTATACCTTACCTCAGCTTCCGGCGTATTCCGAAAAATTACTTCCGGTACATACTTGTTTAGTAAGATGGCTTGTAAGTACTCTTCTTGTCCAATGGACTCCACCTCTTCCCACTCCTCTAAGGATATGCGGTAATAGTCGATTCTCAGCATTGTGCCGAAGTTATCAACAAAGCTAACTACGCCTTCTTGACTTTCTACTTTACCTCCCTGCTCTGGATCAACAGGAATTGGCACTAAAAAATTACCAGCAGGGGATTCATATACTTCGTCGCCATAATCTCTCACTATTACTGTGTCTTCTTCGTCATCTAGGTAAATTTCGTTTTCGCTCTCCTCATAAGCGGCGATTATGTCTTGTATGATTTCCTCCGCTTCTTCATCTTCTACTTCTAAAGCTTGTTGTAACTGTTTCAGATAGGACTGCTTGTGTCTCGCAATACTCAGTTCCTCTTCATCCACACTCACCATTACCCCAGTAGCAAAAGCATCTAAAACTCTTTCATCTGAAAGGCTGGTACTGGCCAAATTATATAAAGTTCCTACTCCCTCCTCTTCTGCAATCTCTATGAGTCTATCCAATATTTCTACAATCTGATCTTCTGAGTAGTCGTTGTCAAAAACCTCAAAGTCCCAAAGAATACTCGCTAAAACTTCTGCATCTACTTTTTCCACAGAAGAATCAGCCATTTCCGTTACTACTGCGATCGCGGCTACGGCTTCATCTAAACTCAGTAATTTGTTGGTGGTTTTTTTTGAATTAAAAATCTTGTCATATTTAGTCACAATTATGACCTCCTTTGGCGGCTGGTACTAACAGATTAAATGTTGAGAAACTTTTGTACTTGACTTAATCTCTCTGGTGAATAAGCAAAAGCGCTTCTTCACTTTAACTGTAAGGTAACTTTAGTCCAACTCCCGACTTACCCTGTGTTGAATATGAGTTATCAAGATACGTTGGAATTGGCTTAGTAACCTTAATGTCTGGATTAAACGGAGAATGCTTGAATATTTTACCCTTAATACTTACTCTACAATTCAATTACTATGGTAGTAATCCTCTTTTGCTGGAATCAGGTGGCAAATTAATTTTATCTATGGGTAGAATTATCAACTAACCATACATATGTTTCTATACCAAAGGTAGGATGCCATGCTCAGGTGCTGTTAGTTATTAGTCATTTTTAGCACTCACACTATTGGGTTAACCCAGGGGAGAAATGCGGGCTTCAATATCTTCCAAAGTTTTTAAGAGTAAACGCTGTGCTTGTAATTTCCAACCCCACTTTTGAATTCTGAAAGCAGCAACAATCCCCGCTAGACCTGCAAATAATACCAGGGGTTGATTGAGAGAAATTCCAAATAATAAACCTAATCCAGCCATTCCCCAAAATGGTAGAGCTACTACTTGTCTTTGTTCCTCGACAATATTAGTAATTATACTATGATTCATTGTACTTAATAATTCGGCTTTAATTTGCCTTTGTTCCGCAAGGGACACGGAAAAACTGATTTTACGGCGCAATTTCTCAATTTTGCGGGCATCAGTACTATATTGAGTTAGTTCATCTTCTGCCATTTGTAGTAGTCGTTGGAGTTGCTCCATTTTGCCTGCCATAAATTTATAATTTTTATAATTTTTATAATTTTACTAATGATTGCTGGTTTTGATGTTACTTTCTTACCTGCTATAGTTATCAAAACTCCCTGAGTAAATATATCATAACTTTGTTAAAGTAAGGTTGAATAATGGCAAAAATTATCATTGTCGGCGCTGGTCCAACGGGCGCATCACTGGCCCTACTCTTAGTAAAACATAGTATAAATGTAACGCTCATAGAAGCTGCAAAAGATTTTCATCGGGTATTCCGGGGTGAAGGTTTAATGCCTAGTGGGTTAGATGCACTGGCACAAATGGGATTATTGGAGTTGTTACACCATATTCCCCATCGACCACTAAAGGCTTGGGAATTTATTATTGGCGGGAAACATTTATTTCAAGTCCAGGAGCCAATGGGGGCAACTCGTCCTTGTACACTGGTATCACAACCCCCACTACTGCAAGCTCTAATTTCTCAAGCTCAAACTTATGATCAATTTGAATTTATCCAGGGTGTTACTGTTAAAGATTTACTCTGGAGTGATGAACGTGTGTCCGCTGTTATACTCAGTGATGGGCGACAAGTTGCAGCTGACTTAGTAATTGGGGCAGATGGTCGAGCTTCCATTGTTCGGGAACGTGCCGGATTAAAATTAGTATGTGAACCCAAAAGTATAGATATTCTCTGGTTTAAGTTGGCAGCCACTGCTGAGTTTGCGGATGATAATATATTTCGCACTATTGTCAATGGCGATCGCGTGTTTAGCATTTTTCATGGTGCTGAGGCTGGTAAACTGCATTTAGGTTGGGTAATATCGGCTAATGAAAAAACCGACCACAACCAGGCAAACTGGGGGGAAATTTTCGCCGCACTATCTCCCTCATGGTTAGCCGAACATTTCCGCAATTATGCCCACACAATCGAATCTCCGATTAAATTATCTGTAGTGGTGGGTCGTTGTCCACAATGGTACAAACCAGGAATACTGCTTTTAGGTGATGCCGCCCACCCCATGTCTCCTGTCCGCGCCCAAGGTATTAATATAGCATTGCGTGATGTTATTGTTGCTGCTAATCATCTGCTGCCTATATTGTCAGCAGACCCTGAACATAAAAATATTGACCTAGCACTATCATCTATTCAAGCCGAACGGGAGCCAGAAATTATCCGCGCCCAACAACTTCAATTACAAGAAGCAGCCCAAGGCGAACTACTACGGAAAAATCCACTGGTGCGATCGCTCTTAGCTCAATTTGCCCCTTTACTGGGTAGAATAATTAAACTATCTTGGTTAAGGCGACAACGTGAAATGCGCCAAGGCATAACCAAAGTAAATTTGACTGTTTGATTAACATCTGGTCTATAAAAATCAAACACATGAATAATAAACAAAAAGATATATTTTTTCAAATTCATCAGGGTATGGACAGAGAGGGTCCCGGTGATTATCACTCCACTAAAAGAGCTTTCTTAAAGTTGATTGATTTGCCATCACATCCCAAAATTTTAGATATAGAAAAAAAATTACAGGATTTACGACAGCACTATCAAAATGATGCAGAGGCTTTTGAAGTGATAGACATGGAGCAATCTGAGATTGACCTTTATCGCAAATACTCTAAATATTATGGTTATTTATTTTACATAATGCAGAAGCTGTAAATAATCATGAAAACATGACCTTACTTACATCCGGTGTTTGTAGTAATTATCAGCCAATTAGGGGATGTGTTGGAAGATTACTTTCAATAAATCCCCTTGTACAAAAGGTTTACCTAAAAAGCCCGTGGCTTTAACTAACTTTGCTTTAGCTCTATCTATCAAACCTGTTTTACCAGTCACCATAATTACAGGTGTATTTTTTAAAGATGGATGTTTACGCAATAAAGAGCATAATTCATACCCATTTAAATTAGGCATTTCCACATCTAATAAAATTATGTCTGGTTTGATCCGGATAATTTGCATTAAAGCGTTTAAAGAATCATTGATTGTAATCACAGAAAATATTTGGTCATCTAAAGAATTTTCAATAGTTTTTAATACTGTAGGACTATCATCAATACAGAGTATTGTGTAAAGTTTTTTGTCAGCCGATGCTGTGGGCTGCTGACCACTATCAGAAACTTGATCAATATTGTTTGTTGATGGTGGGAGAGGATCTGCTGTTTGATTGCTTGGGCTAACTGTGTGAGATTCTTTAACAGTTTGTGTTTGAGGTGGTAGCTGATTTAACTGTACAACTGTTGCTCTTGGTTTATAAGTTCTCTCATGGCTAACCCTTTGATGTTTTTCCACTAACAAACGGATATTTAAATGACAATATTTTGGCATATCATCGAGGAAGCTTTCCGGGAGAAATTCATAAGATCCCTCTTCCAGACTCAAAAACGTGTTTAATACTTCTAGCGCCAATTGCTCTATGAGTATTGCTGCTTGACCGGGAGTAATATATTTTTGGCTGACTAACCAACAAATAGCTAGATAATCTGGGTTTGGTATTGCTTGATCTTCAATACCGTTTTCAAATATGGCCTGTAACTGCTGATTAATTCCCCCTGGAAGTGTTGAGACTTGCTGACTTAAGATTTGCAAGTTTCTGTAAAGCGGCTCAAACATTTTCTCCGAGTAGCACGCATAAATTAGCTTACCCTCCTCTATGTAGATTGACCAGGAGCCAGATGTACTAAATACTTGCAAGCAACCGTTAACAGTCTTGCTCGTGATTTTTTTTAACAGAGATATGGGTTGGAGTTTTTGGAAGAATCTATATCTACTAATGGGAAGTGTCTTCATCGGCACAGATTTGAGATATAATTAAGGAATGACAGTAAAATTTTTCAACTTACTATTCAGCTAAATATAGCCGTCACATTTCGGTTAGTACAGAGATTTCTCACCCCTAACTCCGAATTGACCAATATGTGTTAAGCTATATTTGCCCAAATGACTAGCTACCGTGGTAATGGTATTTTAAAAATCAATTTGATTCAGTAGTCACTACTGGTATGTCAACACTACATCCAGTATGGATATAGTTAATTAAAGTAATTCAAGACTAATGACCCTGGGTAACAAATTGATTGTTGGTGATTTCGATCATTTGATTAATCTAACTGTAACCTAACTATTGCACATGGACTATTGGCTCTAGCCCATCAGTAGCAAAACTATTGCTTAGTTACGTATTTACTAGATTGATATTCCATTTAATAAGCACTTGAAGATCAGGTTTTCTAAATTTCCTGTGTATTATATGACTAAGTTACCGTAGCCAGTATTGTACACAGGTTTGAGATGGTGGATTTTCTTGCTTTGTTTGGCTGGGGTAAAATGCTTTGTTCTGACCTTGCTCCCCTGGCGCGGGTCAGGAAGACCTGCTGTAAGTATTCAGACTTGACGTTACACCACCAGCCAAAAAGTAGAGTACATTTTTTGAAAAGTTGTTTTTTTAGCTAAATGGTAGATAGCATATACTAGGAATCCGGTTTGATTGCTGAAATTACTTGTAGAGGCTGTTAACAGGGAACAGGCAAAAATAAATAACGTGTGCCGAATTTTTGCAAAAATCAAATAGCAGTCCTATAGTTAGTTAACTAATTTTCAGGTTACTATATTTTTCGTTAAAAGTACTAAAAAAAAATATAAATATTCTGATGAATAAGTAAAGGAAATGTGAATAAAAATTAGTGGTATTGTGTTCTACTTTTTTTCATAAAGTTAACTTTTTAAAAAATTATCGGATTTATTAAACACATGAGATATAAATGTAAATGATCATCCTGTAGCGCTCCTATCCTGCTTGCTGCTAATAAAACCCTTCGCTGCTTAATACAGTCCGGCTATAAATGTACCTCACTTCGGCAAAATTCCCTATATACAAATTAAATGCGTAACACCTTATTAAGTTCAAGTTCTTTTGTTGGTCGCCAGTTGGTTAAAATCAATAGTGTTGCCATTTATGCCTGCTTGAATGCAAGCAAGAGCAATTAATCCAGAAAAATTGTGACCACATTTAATTTACAAGTAGAAGAAACAAACACCCAGGGTCAACGCCTTGACCGCTACCTTTCAGAAGAACTACCAGAGTTATCCCGTTCTCGCATTCAGCAATTAATTGAACAGGGTCATGTCCAACTTAACCGCCAAATCTGCACAACTAAAAAAATCAATGTCAAAACAGGCGATGTGATCAGCTTAGACATTCCAGAAGTCCGACCCCTAGAACTGCAAGCCCAACATATCCCCCTAGATATCCTCTATGAAGACGAACAATTACTGATTCTCAACAAACCTGCGGGCTTAGTCGTCCATCCCGCGCCGGGTCATGCTGATGGCACTTTGGTTAATGCTTTGTTGGCACATTGTCCCCATCTTCCCGGAATTGGCGGTGTCCAACGTCCCGGCATTGTACATCGACTGGATAAGGATACAACCGGGGCGATCGCCATTGCCAAAACTGAAACAGCCTATCACAGCCTGCAAGCACAACTGCAAGCAAAAACAGCCCGGCGAGAATACTTGGGTATTGTTTACGGTGCGCCAAAAACTGAAAGTGGCATCATAGATTTTCCCATTGGTCGCCATCCCCAAGATAGAAAGAAAATGGCGGTTGTCCCCGTAGAAAAAGGCGGACGTTCTGCCCTCACCCATTGGCAAGTGTTGGAAAGACTCGGAAACCAGACATTAATCCTTTTTCGATTAGAAACAGGACGCACCCATCAAATTCGTGTCCACGCTGCCAAAATCGGTCATCCCATTGTGGGCGACTCAGTTTATGGTTCTGGTCGTTCTCTGGGGGTCAACTTACCAGGTCAAGCGCTGCACGCTTGGCGACTAAACTTACAACATCCCGTCTCTCAAGATTGGATTTCCGTGATTGCTCCCCCCCCTGAGACATTTACAACCTTGCTGGAAGTTTTGCGGCGACGAGTTAGCCTCTGAGTTGACCTACCCACCGACCTAGAAAAAAGTAGTCTGACATTCCCTCCCCGTCCCTTTAAAGTCCTGCCGATGCCCCTGTCCTAGCTTCTTATCCCATTCTTTTGCTCATAGCCAGTTGTAGCCCAGTTGGACTAGTAGCCACCAATATTGAGATTTGTAAACTTTTTTGCGCTTTTTTTACTGTTCCAAGATGAATTACAACCACTTGCAGCAACTTTAAAACCTATCATAATAACATTTTTTTATAAAAACAGCAATGATTAAAAATACCCATAGAAACCCTAACGTCCTGTATTTACTGGACTGTAAAAAAAAATTAAGAAAATATAAAAAATATAAATTGTTTACTGTTGTTTACCAATTGTGAAGTAATGTTACTAATTTGGTGGGGTTTTCTCAGGCAAAGCCCTTGTATGTAAAGGATTTGAGGTAGTTCTTATTCCCGCATCTTATTTATTCATAAAACGTAACAAACAAAGGATCTATACCATTGTATAAACATAATCTGAAGGGGTTAAACAACAGACGAAAGTCAAACAAGGCAATTACTTGAGTTAAAATAAACCTGTTTCTCATAATTAACCCAGGCTCTCATAATTGCTTGTTGATTGGGTAACAAGGAATTACAAGAGTAATTGACCAGCAGTTTGATCCGAAATCTGTTGTCAACTCCAAATTTGATAAAACATTGCCTGTTTTAATCTAGACATCTCACAACTAACGAATTAGGAGATTAAAGTTCATGACACTAGACGTATTTACCAAGGTAGTTTCTCAAGCTGACTCCAGAGGCGAGTTTTTGAGCAACGAGCAACTAGACGCTTTAACCAACGTTGTTAGAGAAGGCAACAAGCGTTTAGATACTGTTAACCGCATCACCAGCAACGCTTCCGCAATTGTGACCAACGCTGCTCGTTCTTTGTTTGAAGAACAACCCCAGTTGATCGCTCCTGGTGGTAATGCTTACACCAACCGTCGCATGGCTGCTTGCTTACGCGACATGGAAATTATCTTGCGCTACGTTACCTACGCTCTTTTGGCTGGTGATGCCAGTGTTTTAGACGATCGCTGCTTAAACGGCCTGCGCGAAACCTACCAAGCTCTAGGAACCCCCGGTTCTTCCGTAGCTGTAGGGATTCAAAAAATGAAAGAAGCTGCCATTGCCGTCGCTAACGATCCCAACGGTATCACCAAGGGCGATTGCAGCCAATTAATCTCTGAAGTAGCTAGCTACTTTGATCGCGCTGCCGCTGCGGTTGCTTAATATAACTGATTAATTCCAGTGCCTAAATAGTGCCTACATAGCGCCTAAATATTTAGGTAATTAGACCAAAAATTTACGAAATATCAAGGAGATTTGAGAAGATGGTTAAAACACCAATTACCGAAGCGATTGCATCTGCTGACACCCAAGGACGTTTCTTAAGCAACACCGAACTGCAAGCAGTCAACGGTCGTTATGTACGTGCTATGGCTAGCATGGAAGCTGCTCGTGCTTTGACTGCTAACGCCCAGCGCTTAATTGATGGTGCAACTGAGGCTGTATATCAAAAATTCCCTTACACTACCCAAACACCAGGACCTCAGTTTGCTTCTGATAGCCGTGGTAAAGCTAAGTGCGCTCGTGATGTTGGTCACTACCTCCGCATTGTTACTTACAGCTTAGTTGCTGGTGGTACTGGTCCTTTGGATGAATTTTTGATTGCCGGCTTGGCTGAAATTAACAACTCTTTTGATTTGTCTCCTAGCTGGTACGTTGAAGCTATCAAGTACATGAAAGCCAATCACGGATTGAGTGGACAAGCTGCTAACGAAGCTAATACCTACTTTGACTACGCTATCAACGCTCTGAGCTAATAGTGTATTGCCCGGAAAGGGATGTAAGTGCTGGATGAAGTTAGTCAGCTATGCTCTAGCTCACCTAGTAGTTGCATCTCCCTCCGGGCAAAGTTTTAGGAAGCAGAAAAATAAAACATCAAAGCTTTAGTAAAGTTGGCACTCGGTAAAAATAGCCGCAATGCAAATCAATAGGTGAGGCACAATGGCAATTACAGCAGCAGCATCCAGGCTAGGAACAGAGCCTTTTAGCGATGCACGTCCAATTGAACTGCGCCCCAAAGCCAGCAAAGAAGAGGTAGAAGTGGTTATCCGCGCCGTTTATCGGCAAGTTTTGGGTAATGACTATTTGATGGCATCGGAACGACTAGTCAGCGCTGAATCACTCCTGCGGGATGGTAACTTAACAGTGCGGGAGTTTGTCCGTAGCGTTGTTAAATCAGAACTATACAAAACCAAGTTTTTTTATTCCAATTTCCAAACCAGGTTCATTGAACTGAACTACAAGCATCTTTTGGGTCGCGCTCCCTATGATGAATCAGAAGTGGTGTACCACTTAGATTTGTATCAAAACAAAGGATACGATGCGGAAATAGATTCCTACGTTGATTCTCTGGAGTACCAAAATAACTTCGGTGAGAATATTGTTCCATATTACCGTGGTTTTGCCAGCCAACCAGGACAAAAGACAGTAGGCTTTACCCGTATGTTCCGGTTGTATCGGGGTTATGCTAATAGCGATCGCGCCCAGATAGAAGGTGCTAAATCCCGTTTAGCCCAAGATTTAGCTAGTAACAAAGCTTCTTCAATTGTCGGCCCATCTGGCAGCAATGATAACTGGAATTTCCGTGCTGCGGCAGATATAGCTCCCAAGAAGAAGTTAGGTAATGCTGTAGGAGTCAGCGATCGCGTCTACCGACTGGAAGTAACAGCCATCCGTGGTAGTGGCTATCCTAGTGTTAGACGCAGCACTACAGCAATAATCGTACCTTACGAGCGGCTTTCTGACAAAATCCAACAAATTCATCGACAAGGCGGCAAAATCGTCAGCATCACGTCAGCTTAAGCTGGCATTAACCACACAGGAGATGTAAAAGTAATGTTCGGTCAAACCACACTTGGGGCTAGTAGCGTTTCTTCATCTGCAAGCCGGGTATTTCGTTTTGAAGTCGTAGGTTTGCGCCAAAGCGCAGAAACCGACAAAAATAAATTCGATATTCGTCGTAGTGGCACTGTATTTCTCACAGTGCCATACAGTCGGATGAACGAAGAAATGCAACGGATTAACCGCTTAGGCGGCAAAATCGTTAATATTTCCCCATTGAGCGCAGAACAAAACTAATTTCCTGGCAATGAAAGAACCCACTGCGGAAGAATATTCAGCAGAAAACGCGCCTCAGTTAACACCAGAGCAAGCACTGGCTAACCTGCAATCACCCGATTTAAGTCTCCGCTATTACGCAGCCTGGTGGCTAGGCAAATTTAAGGTTAGCCACCCAGATGTGGTTAATGGCTTAATTGCAGCGTTAGAGGATGAAGCCGACAGAACAGAAATGGGAGGTTATCCACTGCGGCGCAATGCAGCCAGAGCATTGGGTAAAATAGGTGATAGCAAAGCTATACCAGGCTTAATTAAGTGCTTGGAATGCCCAGATTATTACGTAAGGGAAGCAGCAGCCCAATCTTTGCAAAAGCTAAAAGATAAAACTGCTACGCCAGCACTGATGGAAATGCTAGATGGAGGAGTGTGCGAGGCTGTGCAAGTACCAGGCCGGCCTCATCTGAGCCAGCCCTATGAAGCGGTAATAGAAGCCTTGGGAGCTATTGGTGCAACTGAGGCTATTTTTTTAATTTCACCGTTTTTAGAGCATGACCTCCCCGCGGTACAATGTGCGGCAGCTAGAGCAATGTACCAACTAACACAAGACCCGGTTTATGGGGATAAGTTAGTGGCTATGTTGTTTAGTAATGACCTGAAATTGCGCCGCCTGGTATTAGCAGACTTAGGTGCTATTGGTTACATGGCAGCAGCAGAAGCCATCGCCAACACCAAGGCAGAAAATAGCTTTAAGCTCATGGCGTTGAAAGGATTGCTTGAGCATCAACTGACCCAAGACTTAGAAGCCCCATTCCTTACTGATCATGCCATCCAGGTGATGAACTTAATGGATTCACTTTTGTAGTCATCAGTTGTATGACTTATTAAATCATGTCGTAAACCTTGCGTAGCGTGTCTGATGACCGCCTAGCAACATCAGTTTAGAATCCCCTGGGATTCTAAACTGATGAGAAGTCAATGATTAATTAGCAACCCCTGACTCATGACTGATGAACTAATTCGCGCCGTCGCCCTGGCAGATACACCAGAAAAAATGGTGGTGGCAGTCAAAAACTTGGCAGCAGCCCAAGATGTGGCAGCTATTCCCACACTAATAGCAGTGTTTGGGTATAATAACCCCGCTGCGGCAACAGTGGCAGTGGGGGCATTAACAGCAATGGGGGAAGTGGCAGTTCCACAATTGCTATCCCAAATTGATGATTATAACTATGGCGCACGGGCTTATTCTATTCGCACCCTAGCAGCGATCGCTGATCCTCGCGCCCTAGAAGTTTTAATCACCGCAGCAGCCACAGACTTTGCTCCTAGTGTCCGCAGGGCTGCTGCTAAGGGATTGGGAACTTTACACTGGCATAAACTCAACTCTCCCCACCGGGAAACAGCGCTGACCAAAGCCTTAGAAACCTTGCTGTTAACTTCCCAAGACCCAGAATGGTCAATCCGTTATGCTGCTGTTGTCGGTTTACAAGCTTTGGCTCAAATACCTGAATTGCAGATCCCCATCCAGGCTAGACTCAATCAGATGTTAGCCACTGATCAAGAAATGGCAATTCGCGCTCGTGTACAGATGGCTATGTAAATCACGACATTAGATATCATAAAACAAGGAAAAAGTAAATATGTCAATACCATTGCTCAATTATCCACTCACTAGCCAAAACCAGCGTGTAGAAGGCTATGAAGTCCCCAACGAAGACACACCAACAGTCTATCGGTTAGCGGATGCTACCTCAGCTACAGATATTGATGCCATTATTTGGGCAGCATATCGGCAAATCTTCAGCGAACACCTGATCATTGAAAGTAATCGCCAAAAATTTCTAGAATCTCAATTACGAAATCGGGCTATTAACGTCCGGGACTTGATCCGGGGCTTGGGTAAATCAGAAGTTTACCGGACACAAGTAGCAGAGATTAACACCAACTATCGCTTAGTAGACATCACTTTAAAGCGGTTTTTGGGACGCGCAGCCTACAACAAACAAGAAGAAATTGCTTGGTCCATTGTCATTGGTACTAAAGGGTTACACGGTTTCATTGATACCCTGTTAGACAGTGATGAATATTTTCAAAACTTTGGCGATGACATCGTACCTTTCCAACGCCGGCGCTACAAAGACAGACCCTTTAACTTAGTTAATCCTCGTTACAGTTCCTACTGGCGCGATCGCATGATGTTAGAATCCATCGGTGGACCTTCCTCCTACACCGCCCGCACCACAGGAGTGGCTAGTAAACAAGAAATTCGTCGAGTAATTCCTGCCAACTTTATAGAAATGGCTGGAACAATGATCACCAATGAGCGTAACTACCAACGGACAGTAGCCACAGTTACCTCTCAAATCAAAGATATGCAAATTCCCGACACTTCCAGGGAAGTGGCCACAGCACAACCCACCATGAAACCTGTAGCTGTTTCCCTTCCTTATCGTTACATTCCCAAAAACCCCACCAATTAAAACCAAACTCACCAATACTAAAAAAAATGGCTTATAAACCAGGAGACATCAATAACTTCATGGAATTAGCTAATTCCATCCAAATCAACACCTTGAAATTTACACCAGTTAACCTGGCAAACATTCAAATTCCCGATATGACAAGAGATACTAACCCCCTAGGTGTTCCTGTGTCCATCAATTCTAGTGCCAATTTCCCCCTGCGGTAAATTGCTGAGGAATTAGCTCTTGTCATTAACATAATGCGAGAGAATAAATAAAGCACAAGTGAAGGTGTCAGGATTAAAACCTCCTTCAGTTTTGCAGCTACTTTTTGTTTAATTGTTCTTTAATTATTGATCAGAGGAAGAAAGCAGTATGTCTCTGCCATTACTTCAATACAAACCCACCACTCAAAATCACCGGGTCAGTAGCTTTGGTATAGCTGACCAAAACGAAGACACACCATACATCTACCGTATTGAAGATGTCAGTTCTTACACTGATATCCAGAATATTATTTGGGCAGCCTATCGGCAAATTTTCAGTGAACATGAAATTCTCAAGTTCAACCGCCAAAAAGCCTTGGAATCTCAACTCAAAATCGGCTCACTATCTGTGCGCGACTTCATCAGGGGGTTAGCCAAATCCGAAGCCTTCTATCGTTTAGTTGTCTCAGCCAACAACAACTACCGTTTAGTAGATATCACCCTCAAGCGCATACTAGGCCGTGGGTCTTACAACAAAGAAGAACAAATTGCTTGGTCAATTGTGATTGCTACCAAAGGTTTTGGCGGCTTTGTTGATGCTTTAGTAGACAGTGAAGAATACAGCCAAAACTTCGGCGATAATATCGTACCCTACCAGCGCAAACGCATGGAAGGTCGTCCCCACAACCTGGTAACACCTCGTTACGGTGAAGACTTCCAAGAAAAAGTCGGCACAGTAACAACCGATTGGCGGTTTATTCTGGAGAAATTCTACACCCGCAAATTTCAGGAAAAACGCCTACGGGAAGGCGACCCCCGCAAATATGCTGACATGGCAGCAGCAGTTAGTGGCAAAGGCAACTATGCCCAGAAGATTTCTGCATTTGATATTGATTATCTTAATGCAGTTCCTTACCGTGGTAGTAGCAAACGTTAGAATTTAAAATCTAACTGTTGAAAATTCACACGGGGTCTAGTTTGTCCGTTGATGTGACCAAGGGTTTGCAGCGTTGATGTTACCTTGGCGTTATGTTAAGGAAGAACTAGACTCCGGTTCATCTAGATGTTCGGCAACAGCCTGATAAAGATGGAAAATATGATTATCGTGGAGATGATAAAATATATTACGTCCTTGCCTACGGTAGCCCACTAACCGCATTACTCGTAAGTTTCGCAGCTGATGTGAAACAGCAGATTCACTCATGTTTAATAATGCTGCTAAATCACTAACGCATAGTTCTTGGTTAGCTAAAAAAGAAAGAATTCGCAAGCGATTAGGATCTCCCAAGAAGCTGAAAAATTCTGCCATTCGTTGAGCTTTTTCGGTGCTGAGAGTTTGATTTGCTAAATGTTGCACAATATATAAGCTGTTACCCATTTAATTTGTATATCCCTAGGGAAGATGCCAGCACTACAAGATTTATACTTAGTGTTTGTATCTCATGTGTCTATAAAATCCTATATCTATGATAGTCTATATCCTCCGTTCCCTAAAAGATTATTGTAATTATGTATTTATGCTTAATTTACCAGAACAACTTGCTGGCGATCGCCACCAGTTTGGAATTTGTCAATTTGTTACAATTTCCCTTTATGCAGCGTGCCCTGGTGGGTGCTGTGTTAATGGGAATACTAGGCGGGTTACTTGGTAGTTTTGCTACATTACGCCAGTTGTCATTTTTTAGCCATGCTGTTGGTCATGCAGCATTAATTGGGGTGGTCTTGGGTGTATTACTACAATTAAATCCCACTTGGATGCTGTTGCCTTTTAGCCTGGTTTTTGGACTGGTTGTTCTCTACCTCATCGACAAAACTGATTTAGCCAGTGACAGCATTCTCAGTATAGTGCTATCAGGAGCATTAGGTATTGGCGTAATTCTGACTACCCTCGTTCCGGGTTATCGGGGGAACTTAATGAAAGTATTGTTTGGGGACATTCTGGCTATCAATTCTACAGATTTGATTTTGACCACAGTTTTACTGGTAGCCAGTAGCATATTTTTATTTTCAACCCTGCAACAACAAATCCTGTTGACCCTTAACCCGGATGTAGCCCAAGTCCAAGGAGTTCCAGTTCAATTGTATCGCTATGGCTTTGTCATTTTACTTTCTCTGGCTGTTGCCATAGCCATTACAGCTGTGGGTGTTTTGCTAGTAAACGCTTTTTTGGTAATTCCCGCCTCTACAGCCAAACTGATGAGTTATCAGTTTAGCCGCTTTTTGCTTCTATCCATCATCCTGGGTTCTACCACCAGCCTTACTGGTATTATGGTTTCCGGTATTTTTAACCTGCCATCAGGTCCTAGTATTGTCTTGGTGCAGTTTGTATTTTTTGTAGCAGTTTTTTTGTTGGTTAAGTTGAAGTTGAGATGGGGTTAAACTTTTTTTCTTTAACCCCTTGCCAAACCATTTTTCTTGTGCTACATTTAGTTATTGTGGGTGAAAAACAAACCCTGCCGGGATAGCTCAGTTGGTAGAGCAGAGGACTGAAAATCCTCGTGTCACCAGTTCAAGTCTGGTTCCTGGCATTTTTTTATGGCTAGACTTAGAGGGAATTTGAGGGCATAACCCAAACTCTATAAAACCTACTTTAACCCATATTTAACCCACGTCAACATACTACGTAAAGTAATTTTGTGTAATACGTACATAAGTACTATAACAAGTTGATATAAATATGGGATAATAATATTAGAGGCTAGAACCCTTACTGTATAACAGTTAGAGGGATTTAGAGAGAGGGTCAAACCTTATAAGCCTTATACAGTAAGGGTTGTAGAATTTTCTTATTGAGAATTGATGAGAATAGCCTAGGGTCCCTACCAAATAATCAGGGTTACAGGGTTTACAGACCAACGCAAAAAAATAGCTGTAACCCTTATTCAGTAAAGGTTACAGCTATCAAGGTAAGTTATGATGTATTTTATGGCATAACTTATGGCATAAAATATAAACTGTCTATCATCTTGGTAATGATTGGATGAGTTAAACGTATTGCAGTCATAGGACTGGTAACGGTCTTACCGTTTATGCAGCGTTTACAATTCCAGTAACCAAGTTCTTTACGAAAGTACCCATACTTACCATCCTCTCTAGTAAGGCTAAATTCTGAGAGGCTATTAAGGAAGTCAGGGTTAATCAAGCTGTAACCGTCTTTAGTTTGTCTAAACATCTTTACCTCTCAGTGACCCATATTCTTGCAGTAAGATAGTTGCCTCTCTAAGTAGGTGATTTAAATCATCTACTTCCAATGACCAACGTGTAGCTATGTCTCTAACATCAATTCTCATATGGTAGTATTCAAACCATATTTGATGTAAATTCAATTCGTATTTAGCCTCTCTTAACCCATAGCTTAATTTTTCAGACAGTTTTAACCAATTCCATTCATCAAAGTTGTAACCATCTTCCACAGGTAAATTCAATGTTTCTTGTATCTGAGTGCAAGTTAGGATTAGTTCAATTTCATCTTT
>NZ_JANQDH010000046.1 GCF_029891735.1 Chrysosporum bergii ANA360D | reverse complement strand
CTTCTTGACGAGGATTGGTTATTGTTTCGCTTTCAAAGTATTTTGTTTTCTCGGTTCAGTCGTGGCTGCTTTTTTCTTGCCACTTTTTTAATATAACTACTCTGTTTGGCTTTGTCAAGGGGTTGAGCAAAAATTTTTTTTGGGGGGATAATAACGGTGATTTGCTAGACCCAGAGCCTAGTTGAGAGGATTATGTAGATTTGACCGAACATCAAGGGCGAGCAGAGCTACTCACTTCAGACATGGGGGTTAGCTGTTGGCGATTTTAATCGCCTTCCCCATTCTTCAATTAACTCCCTTGCACTAATACCCCTAATTTTTGGTTCTTAACCATGCCCTAGGTGTTAAAAATACCTTGACACTCCCCCAGGCTAAATCCGGGGGGGATGTCTAATAGCTAATTATCAAATAAGTCTAAATCTGTGACTGCGCCCACACTGCTAGAAGATACCAATTTGGCATACTTAGCCAGTACCCCTTTGGTGTAACGGGGTGGACGGGGTCGCCAGTTAGCGCGTCTGCGGGCTAATTCTTCATCTGGTACGTTTAACTGTAACAAGCGAGCAGAAGCATCAATGGTAATGGTATCACCTTCTTCTACAAGAGCGATCGCACCGCCCACAGCTGCTTCAGGGGCTACGTGACCAACCACCATACCGTAAGTACCACCGGAAAAGCGCCCATCGGTAATTAAACCCACTGCGTCACCCAACCCAGCCCCAATAATTGCTGAGGTGGGAGCCAGCATTTCTCGCATTCCTGGACCCCCCTTTGGACCTTCATTACGAATGACCAGAACATCACCCGCATTAATTTGTCCTGCCAGAATCGCTTGTAAACAAGATTCCTCAGACTCAAATACCCGTGCTGGACCAGTAATAATTGGCTTTTTAACTCCAGTTATTTTAGCGACAGCCCCTTCTTTAGCTAGATTGCCTTTGAGGATGGCTAGGTGTCCTTGGGCATACATTGGTTTATGCCAAGGTCGAATCACATCTTGGTCGGGGGATGGTTCATCTGGGATATCCGCTAGGACTTGGGCAACTGTTTCACCACTAATAGTCAGACAATCACCGTGTAGTAAATCATGCACAAGCAGCATTTTCATTACTTGGGGAATACCACCCACTCTGTGCAAGTCTGTGGCGACATATCTACCACTAGGTTTTAAATCACATAAAACTGGGACACGTCCACGGATAGTTTCAAAGTCGTCTAAAGTTAGTTCTACATCAGCAGCACGAGCGATGGCTAAAAAATGCAATACTGCATTTGTGGAGCCTCCCACTGCCATAATTATAGAAATGGCATTTTCTATGGATTTACGGGTGATAATTTGCCGGGGTAAGATTTGCTTACGAATGGCTTGTACTAAGACAAGAGCAGATTTTTCTGTACTATCGGCTTTTTCTGCGTCTTCTGCTGCCATGGTGGAGGAAAAGGGTAAACTCATGCCCATTGCTTCAAAGGCAGAAGACATGGTATTTGCTGTATACATACCACCACAAGAACCAGCGCCAGGACAAGCTTGACGTTCCACTGCTAACAGTTCATCAGCATCAATTTTGCCGGCGCTGTACTCACCCACCGCTTCAAAGGAACTAACAACGGTTAAATCTTTACCTTTGTAATGGCCGGGTTTAATTGTACCACCGTAAACAAAAATAGCAGGGATATTCATGCGGGCGATCGCTAACATTGCTCCGGGCATATTTTTATCACAGCCACCGATGGCCAGCACACCATCCATACTTTGACCATTACAGGCGGTTTCAATAGAATCAGCAATTACCTCCCGCGAGACTAAGGAATATTTCATTCCCTCAGTTCCCATTGAGATCCCATCGCTAATGGTAATTGTACCGAACATTTGCGGCATTGCCCCGGCGTTTTTGATGCCAATTTCGGCTCTTTGTGCTAGTTTATTAATCCCCATATTACAGGGAGTGATGGTACTGTAACCATTGGCAATGCCCACAATGGCTTTATTAAAATCCTCATCTTGAAAACCAACTGCACGCAGCATAGCTCGATTAGGCGATCGCTGCACTCCCTGGGTTACAACTCGGCTTCTCAAATTTTCTGACATTTTTTTCCTTCCGTGCCGTTCTATAGCTTAGGTGGCGTAGCCATAACGTGTATTGCGATTGTATTACCTTTCTGATGCACAGGCAGGACAATTAAGGTTAAGAAGTATTTTTTTTAGTGACTCCGCCATTAGAAAGGTAAAAATTGCAGTAAAACCGAACCAAGACTACCCATAAAGTCAAAAAAGCTGGGTTTACCAGCACTGACTTGATCAGAGTAAGGTGTTTGTAGTTCTTTGATAAAGGCTTCTGCTGTTTCCATTCCGGTTTCGTTGTTTTGCACTGTAAACAGTTTTTTGGCAATTTGAGCATCTTGGAATGCACCTTCTCTGTCAAATATTTGGTAACGAGCCACACCACGGGCTAAATAGGCTCCCGGATATTCTGGTTGGGATGCGATCGCTTGATTAAAATAACTGATAGCCTGTTGTTGGTTGCCTTTTTGTGCTTCTGCTACCCCTAAAGCATAAAATTCTTCTGGTGTAGCGACTTGCATGGATATACCAACAGCACCTTGAAAGTTAACACCATTGACGTTAGCACCATTAAACTCTGTATTAGCTAGGTAAGTATTTCTCAAGTCAGCACCCACTAAGTTTGCGCCACTGAGTTTAGCGGCGCTGAGGTTCGCACCAAATAAACCAGCCCCGGTTAAATTTGCCCCGGTTAAATTTGCCCGACTCAGGTTAGCATTGGTCAGATTAGCACCGCTTAAATTCGCTCCAGATAAGTCAGCCATGACTAAACCTGCATTAGTCAAATCACAGTTTTGACATTCCTTAGTTGCTAATAACTGTCTGACGTGTTCAAAGTTGGCAGCGTGGGCAGTTTGTGTCAGGGTGATTGTAGTTATAAATACGGATATGGCTAAGATGTGGTTTTTCATATTCATACACCAGCTTAATTTATAGCTTTACACTAAACTAGTTTCTCACAACACTAAAGTTGACGATCTTCTACCACAATCACAGGTATCGGACTAGTTTCTAAAACAGCTTGAGATACTGAACCAATGAGGACTGTTTCCCAAGGCTGATGACCGCGTTTTCCCATGATGATTGCTGTGGCGTTACACTCTTGAGCAATGCGAACAATTTCCTCAGTGACAACACCTGTAAGAGTTATAAACTCATATCTAATATCCGATAACAGCTGTTGAGCTTGTAACTGTAGTTTGCGGACTTCTAGCCCATTGGGGATATTAACTATATGCAAAACCATCACTTCTGCATTACTGCGGCGTGCTAAATCTGCCACTTTGGTTAAAACTACTGTTGCTAAAGGGGATGTATCAACTGCTGCTAGTAATACAGTAGAAGTGGGAACAGTAATTTTTGTAGGGTTAACTTCTCCCCTGATCAATAATTTAGGCGCAAAACTCATAGTAGCCCAAGCCCCTAAAGGTGCTGTAATTAAAATAGACAAAGCAGCAACGGCTAAAATTATTTCACCTCCAGCAATTCCTTGAGCTTGGGGGATTGCACCAATGGCAGCTTGAACTGTAGCTTTAGCAGAATTTCCCGGTAATAAAAACAATCTTTCCCGCCAATTCCAATTACTACCCCATGTAGAAAGATACCAACCTAACATCCGACCCATAAGTAAACCAATTATCAAAATTAAAATACCGGGTAAGAAAATTTTTGCTAACACTGAGAGCGGAATAGTTGCACCCAGTAAAACAAACAAAAAAATCTCACCTACTATCCATAAACTATCAAACCCACCGCGCAACCGCCGGGCTAGGGGTGCATCTAATTCAATTAAGAAAAATCCCACACTCATTGCTGCTAAATAGCCAGAAAAATAAGGCAAGCCCTGGGCAGAAATTACTAAAAATAAAGCGATACTAGCAGCAATTACAGTATCTTGAACCGCGTTTTGAGTCCAATTTTGTTTGACTAACAGCACCACCAGCAAACGAGCCGCTAAATAACCGCAAACTACTCCTAGGACAACCTGCATAATAACTTGCACTGGTAGCAGTTGCAGAGGAGTTAGAGTTAAACCCCCAGGAAAGATAATTTCTTCCCAACCTGTATCACTCCAGAAGCCCAGCAACAAGCTAAAAACCAGCAGTAGCAGCACATCAGATAAAGCACTCCCGGTCAAAATTGCATCGGGTATGCCCTTAGTCACCCCCAAGCCTAAACTTTTAAGTCTTAGCATTCCCGGAACAATCACAGCTGGGGATTCTGCGCTAATAATACAGCCTAAAAGTAACCCAGTGAGAAAATCAAAGTTAAAAATTACCATAGCAGCAACAGCGATGGCGATCGCTTCCGTTGTGGCTGGTAAAAATCCCAAACGAAGGGCGACGCTTCCCTGTTCAACTAACTTTTCTCTATCTAATCCCAAACCAGCCCTCATAAGAATAATCATCAGTGCCAATGTTCTCAAATCATCAGCAGCATCTAACATCCCTGGACTAATGAGATTAAATACTTGGGGTCCAATAATTATCCCCACTAAAATCATCCCAACTAAAGAAGGAGTGCCTAAACGCCGGGCAATTTCACCAACAAAAAAGCCCAAAATTAACACCCACAATACACTCTCTAACATTTCCATAACTCCTGGAATTGGAACTTACAGACACTCTCTTCAACTCATTCTCCGCCGCCTCTGGGCCCTTTGCGGTTCCTGAATTTAGCCCATCTGCTCAAATTACCGGATAAGTTATGTTTTAAACCATTCCTTGGGGAAAACCGTACTTATTTGATAGGCTTTCTGTACTACACACCAAACTTTAGCTAAGTAAAATGAAAGTGCAACTAGTAATGAATGCTGTTGTTGAGAAAAACCAATACAGTATGAGCAGGAGAGCAAAAATATGACCAATCAACTAAAAACCGTTGCTTTACTGGCTGTCCTCAGTGGTTTATTAATTGCAATTAGCTATTGGATCATTGGCGGTACTGGTGGCTTAATCATAGGAATTGCCCTAGCAGCAGTGACAAATCTGTTTTCTTGGTATCAGTCAGATAAAATTGCACTAACTGTTTACCGGGCCCGTCCTGTGAGTGAAGCCGAAGCCCCGGGGCTTTACCGCATGATACAAAGGTTGTCTGAACGTGCTAATATCCCCATGCCAGGAGTTTACATTGTTCCTGGACAAACTGCCAATGCCTTCGCGACGGGACGAGATCCAGAACACGCAGCCATTGCGGTTACCGAAGGGATTTTGAACATATTGCCAGAAGATGAACTAGAAGGGGTAATTGCTCACGAAATCACCCACATTATTAATCGTGATACTTTAACACAAGCTGTTGCTGCTACCATTGCCGGGGCTATTTCGTTTTTGGCACAAATGGTTAGTTATAGTTTATGGTTTGGTGGTGGGCGAAATGGTGAGAGAAATGGAAATGCTTTAGGTATTTTGTTAACGGTAATATTTGCCCCCATAGCTGCCACAATTATTCAGTTAGCAATTTCCCGCACCAGGGAATTTTCCGCCGATGCAGGTTCTGCTAGATTAACTGGTAATCCCCGCGCTTTAGCTAAGGCGCTGCAAAGGTTAGAAGCCACAGCTAGGCAACTTCCTTTAAATGCTAACCCAGCTTTTGAGCCGTTATTGATTATTAATCCGATTTCTGGTAAGTTTTTGGGTAATTTATTTTCTAGTCATCCAGCAACGGAAGCACGAGTGGAAGAATTACTAAAATTAGAGGAACAAATGCTAAAAGCGGATTATTAGACATAGAGTTAAAATATGCTCTTTTGTAAGCTTTTGTAGGGACGTTCTCTGGAACGTCTCTATATTATTGAGTGTTGAACATCGGTCTAATTAAGCGAAATCAAATGCAGTTTTGCTACCATTTCACTGCGAGCCGAAACCCCCAGTTTACGAAACATCCGTTTTAGGGCTTGCTTAACAGAATTTTGGGTAATCCAGAGTTGACGGCCAATTTCCGCATTTGTTAACCCCTGGGCGACTAACTGGGCAATTTCTAGCTCACGAGGGGTTAAAGGACTAACTAACAAAGAATTAGATAGTTTAGGTTTTTGCGCGCGGAGAGTGGCGAGTTTGGCTGATAAATGAATGCACAAAGCGCTAAAATCAGCCAGGTCATCAGTGGTGAAAGCTTCGGTTCCTTGATTGCGGGCTAGGTTTAAAGTCCCCACCAGACGACCATCGCCAACAATTGGCCCGGTCATCACGTGTTCATGGTCGTGACGGGAACAGAAATTTCTCCAATCCCCTGGTGATAATATTAATTGCTCATGGGCGGGAGCGTGCCTTTCAACCACATAGCGCCCCACTGGGTTGTTCTCCATACATACTGCGGGAATAACCTGAACATTGCTCCCCCCCGTTGGCTGTTCATCGAGTAGATAGATACCGCAATGTTGTACAGCGAAATATTCACGAATTTGATCCATGACAGCCAGTTGTAGTTGCTGCTCGTTGGTGACATTAGCGATCGCCTGAAATACAGTGTAAAGAGAATTAGGCATAAGTGTACCCAGTTGGGGACTATGCGAAGCTTGATATTTACTTATATCCTAATACCAGGCAAGATAAAACGCTAATGAAGCATATGACCATTACAAAACTGTCTGCTCAAGAACTTTTCCGGGCTGCTTATGAAAATCGCTACACTTGGGATAAGTCTTTTCCAGGTTATACAGCAGATATCACATATAAATATGACGAGCAAGTATTTAGAGGTAAAGTAGTTATTGATGCTAACCTAAAAGCGGAAGTGTTGGACGTAGAAGATGAACAGGCAAAAAAAGCCATCCACGGTCAGGCTTGGGAAATTGCCATTCACCGCGTCCGTCGAAGCTTTGAAGATACCCACAGCGCCAATACATTCAGTTATGGCAACACTGACGAAACCGGGGCTACTGAAATCTTAGTCGGTGGTAAATGTGCAGGGGATAAATATCAAGTTCGCGATAACGAAGTGTGTCACGTTCACCGTTTTATTCACAGTACTGTCGTCACAATTAACACTTTTAGCAGTCATGACACAGGAGCAGGTTACTTGTCTCACACCTATGACTCTGTATACCATGACCCCACAACAGGAGAACAAAAGGGTGGTAGAAGTGAATTTACCGATGAATATGAAAAAGTTGGTGAATACTTCATTTTAAATCGTCGTGAAATTCGTACTGAAACAGCGGAAAAAATTTCTATTCAAGAATTTGTTTTCTCCAATATTGAATTGTTATCACCTGTTGCTGCTGAAGCTTGATTGTTAATCAAATCAATTTCCCGAACTGTCGTAGAGAAGTTCCCTGGAACTTCTCTACATTCTTATGATGTTGGTTTCCCAGACTGAAGACCATTAACAATCAGCAGTTAAAAGGATTCGATCTCAGAGACACTTAAACCTGTTAACCTAGCTACCTGTTCTAGGTTCATCCCGGTGTTGAGCAAATTACGGGCAGTTTGTAGCAATTGTGAGTGTGCGTTATCTGCTCTTTGGCGTTCTTGTTCTGCTCTTTGGTGTTCTTGTTCTGCGGGTGTTGGTAATAAATCACCCTCCAGGGTTACCCAGCGTAACCAAGTAGCATTAATGCCTTTATAATTTCCTGGCCACAGTTGTAATCCTAAACGCAAAGATTGACTGACTAACTGGTTTTGAGCATTAACAGCTATGGGTTGATAAACTCCTTTGTCTAGGGAGAAACCGGCTAAATCTTCCGGGTTAAAAGGGTCATACCAAAAATACTCTGGTACACGCATTTGATTTTGATAAATCAACTTTTTTTCGTTTTTGTCTGTTGATGCTGTGCTAGTAGAAAGTAATTCAATAACTACATCAGGTGCTTTCCCTTCTTGCCAAACTACCCAACTGCGGCGTTCTCCTTGGGGAACTCCCAATACAGCGAAAAAATCTGGACCTTTAAAGTCTTGGTTCCGTACCTGAGCGAGACTGTAGTAAACGAACATATTACCACCGATAAACCCATCTTCTCGTTCTCCCAACCAAGGTAATAAGGCATCTATAAGCAGGTCCATCTGAGCTTTATGTCGTGCGCTTTCCATCGGTATACCGTCATCGTAGGGTAATTCAGCTTCGGTGGGTGGGAGTTGAATATCCGGTGCAGCTAGGGTAGTTTCTGACATAGCTTTTCACCTATTAAATAATCATTGGGGGTCTTTTTATCTTACCCTACGGGTGATTGGCACTGGGTAGGTTTTGTGAGGGTGAGACCATACCCACCCTCACTGTTATTACATTACCTCGGCTGTTTTCTGCCGATCCAACTTCAGCATTAACACAGCCAAAGGTGGTAAACATAAATCTAGGGAGTGAGGACGACTATGTAATGACCAATTATCTGTCCATTTACCGCCTAAATTACCCATGTTACTGCCACCATAGCCACGGGCATCACTATTAAACAACTCGATGTAAAATCCCTGTTCAGGTACACCAATGCGGTAGTGCGCATGGGGTTGGGGTGTAAAGTTACAAACCACGACCACGAAATCATCAGAGTTCTTGTCACGACGGATAAAGGAAACCACGCTATGACTGTTATCGCTACAATCAATCCACTCGAAGCCTTCCCGGTCAAAGTCTTGAGTATATAAAGCCGGTTCGGAACGATAGAGATGGTTAAGGTCCTGGAAAAACTGTTTTAGTTGTTGGTGATCATCATATTGTAATAGTTGCCACTCCAAGTCTGCCCAAACGTTCCACTCACTCCATTGCCCAAACTCCATGCTCATAAACATGGTTTTCTTGCCTGGGTGGGCGAACATATAGCTAAATAAACAACGCACATTCCCTAATTTTTGCCATGTATCACCAGGCATTTTGCCGATGATGTTACTCTTGCCATGTACTACTTCATCATGGGACAGAGCCAGCATGAAGTTTTCGCTGTGGTGATACCACATACTAAAGGTAACGTTATTTTGATGGAATTGGCGAAACCATGGGTCCATGCTGAAATAGTCTAGGATGTCGTGCATCCAGCCCATGTTCCATTTTAAATTAAAGCCTAATCCCCCTGTGTAGGTTGGCCAAGATACCATAGGCCAGGCGGTGGACTCTTCGGCAATGGAGAGAATACCGGGGAAATAGCTAAAGATAATATGATTTACCTGACGCAGAAAATCTGCTGCTTCTAGGTTTTCTCTGCCACCGTATTGGTTGGGTAGCCATTCTCCTGCTTGACGACAATAGTCTAAATACAGCATGGAAGCTACGGCATCAACCCGAATTCCGTCAATATGGTATTTATCAAACCAGAAGAGGGCATTTGCCACTAGGAAGTTTCTGACTTCGTGACGATTGTAGTTAAAAACTAGAGTTCCCCATTCTTTGTGTTCGCCTTTGCGGGGGTCGGCGTGTTCATAAAGGTGACTACCATCAAAGAAGGCTAAACCATGACCATCTTTAGGAAAGTGACCAGGAACCCAATCGACTATTACGCCTATGTTGTTTTGGTGACACTTGTCAACAAAATACATAAAATCTTCCGGCCTGCCAAAACGTGAGGTGGGGGCATAATAACCCGTGACTTGATAACCCCAAGACCCATCAAAGGGATGCTCTGCAACGGGTAGCAGTTCTATGTGAGTGTATCCTAATTGTTTAACGTAGGGGATTAGTCGGTCTGCTAGTTCTCTGTAGGTGAGAAAACGCGCCCCTGGTTTTAGTTCGGAAACTATAACTACTGGTTCTGTTTCACCATTGGGTAATTTGGCTGGTTGTGAACTAGAGGCGTGTAACCAAGAACCTAAATGCACTTCATAGACAGAAATGGGTTGGGTGAGGGGGTCGGTGTGACGACGTTTCTCCATCCAGTCTTGGTCTGTCCAAGTGTAAGCATTTAAGTCAGTGACAATGGATGCTGTTTTCGGGCGGGGTTCCTGCTGGAAACCGTAGGGATCTGATTTTTCGTAAATGTGTCCTTCAAAATTTTTAATTTCATATTTGTAAGGCTCTCCTGTGCCAATTTCGGGAATAAATAATTCCCATACCCCAGTGGGTCCTTTTCTCATCTGGTGTTTACGCCCATCCCAGAGGTTGAAATCTCCCAGCAAGGAAACATTGCGGGCATTGGGTGCCCAAACGGCAAAGTAAACGCCTTTAACACCGTTGATTTCTGTGGGATGCGCTCCCATTTTTTCATATATCCGGTGATGATTGCCTTCACCAAATAAATGCAGGTCAAAGTCTGTTAAATTGGGATAACGGAAGGCGTAGGGGTCATAAATTACACGCTCATGTTCACCCTCCTTGATTCTTAACTGGTAGTTCTTTAGTTCTGCTACTTCAATGCTGCATTCAAAAAAATGGGGATGATGTACGGTCTGCATTGGGTATTCCTGACGTTGCTCAGGAAGAACTACCGATGCTGCACTGGCATTTGGTAGGTATGCTCGCACAGCCCAGAATTTTTTACCATTTTGTTCTATGGGATGAGAACCGAGGATTTCAAAGGGATCATGATGCCTATTCCCCACTATGAGATCAACTTGTTCTGGGACAATTGTAGTCATGGACATGAGGCTACCTACGTCTTAATAAAGTAATTGATTGATATATTCCCATTGCTGACCCTGTTGAGTACAGCGTGGGTTTGCCAACAAAGAACTAAATTTATGGCTCTAATTAATATTAGTTACATTCATTCACAACTTTACTTCCACAGTCATAATACATCAAAATGGAAGTTGAAAACTGAAGATTGAGAAAGGGGAAGATGTATAAAAGATGTAATAATTATTTATAGTTATTGGTCAAATATCCAGAAAAGGGAAGATTTGTAGTAAAGCTTTACGTATTTTTAACAGGTAAACAGCCTGGCGTACACCAGACCTCAGTTTGGGTGGGGGACTGACTTGTAATTGCTCTTGTAATTCTGCGTATTCCGCAGCATTCAGGGGTTGACCATCAACAGGCGATCGCCCGTCTATAATAATTTCCGTCCTTAATATTTCTTCTGGTACGTCTTCTGGTGGTGGCAATGCTACTACAGGTGTTCCCCAATAGCTGGTTAAACAGACTAGGGTGATGGTGCTGATACCTAAAACCCCAAACCATGTTTTTTTATTCTTGCTCATTTTCCTGGTTACTCACAGTCCCGGTGGTAATGGATAAGTAATGTTATGCTTGTTGTACTTAGATTTCCTAGGAAGGACACGTGGTTGCAGATGAATCCATGTTCACCAGTGTCCTTGAGGCCTTGACTTGGTTACGACTTTTACTTTACCACTCTAAAACCGGCTGTACATTCGCCCGAAACTAAAATTAATTACCGTAAAAAATGTTACTATAATTAACCTTGGCTGGGGCGATTTCCACGGTTAAAACCTATGGAGTGGTTTCCGGTGTTGGGGAGGGACTGGTTTCCGGTGTTGGGGCGGGACTGGTTTCCGGTGTTGGGGCCGGAGTAGCAGTATCAGCTGGCTCACCGGGAGCGGGAGTAGCAGCTGGTGGTGCTTCTTGAGTAGCAGGCTGACAAGCTCCAAGAATCCCAGCCAGACCTAGCGTGAGAACAAAACCAAAGATTTTCGTCTTCATTGTAAACTCCTCTTTCACCAAAATAAGGGCGATGAAAAAAAATTCGCCTGTTGAATAAGATAACCTATTTGTTGCTAATTTTTTAAATCCCTTCTACTGATATTTTTTCAAGCTCCCCCTAAGTTGATTGTTGTGATTTTAGTTACTCTACGGAGTATGATAACTGAATAGCCCAATATAATTAAGAGTAAATTTGCCATACAACCAAAACAGGATTTTGAAATTGCCTATTTTTCTGGAGTCTTGCTCTTTATCCTCTAGTCTTGCCATACTTTAAATGCGGTATTGATTGTTCTCAATGCCCCAGGCAATATAGTCCAAAGCTCTAAAACATAGTATTTTAAGTTTCACAACTAAAATCTTCCCACACTTATGGTTGTTGTACGTAAATCCCCCTTCGCCAACACAGGTAATTGGTTCCAGCGAAATTCTACCCCGTCCCCAAGGAAGCGACGCTCCACTAGGATAAAATCAACTCTTGTTAGAACACATGAACTAGAAAACCAACCCTTACCAACATCCGCCCAAAAACAAAGGCGTACGCCAAAAAAATCCTCAATTTCTGCCAATAACCCCTTGCCAGACATATCTAAACAATTAAATACAACCACCCCAAGAAATCATCAGTCAAACTTTTTGGGTGTACCTGTAATGCCCAATTCTGGGGCATTGCCGTTGTGGTTACTACGATTGTATACCTCACATCGTTATTCCTCAGTAGTCACGTTTTTATTGGTGACAGCAACTTTATGTGTCTATGGTTGGACAGTTTATTCTCAACAACTGTGGAGTCAAGGATATAAAAAGCTACAAAACCTGCAACTTCAGGAACGCCAGTTAACCACCACCAACGCCACCCTAAAGAACAAAATGGCGGAGGAAGCCGAAAAGGAAACATCCGGGCTAGTGTCACCCACCCCGGCCAAAACAATTTTTTTACCCACAGGGTCTCCATCTCAGAGTTCTGGTAAAACACTCCTAAGCACCCCTGGAAATGCGGAAACCCATAAACCCACTCCCTCACCATTAGGATATTAAAACGGTCAACTTTTGATCCTGAGTAAGTCAATGCAAAAGTCACAGAGTAAGTTAAAGTTGAAAAATTTTTCTAACCCAGCTAGGAAAAAAGGAAAAAAGTCTTTTATTTTCGGATTGATGCAGAAGTTTGGCTTGATTTTTCAGACTCAAGACCAGATACTAAGTCCAAAATCCCGATTATTTGTTGTCTGGGGCATATTAATGGCTGCAGGGTTGGGGTTGGGTATTAATTTGTATCGGTTGCAAATTATTCAGGGATCAAAGTTAACCCAAAAGGCACGTAACCAGCAAATGGTGAGTTTACGGCCTTTTGTGCCTCGTCGTCTGGTGATAGACCGCAATAACAATGTATTAGCAGTTGACCGCCCTGTATATACTTTGTATGCCCATCCCAAGCTGTTTAGTCGGTCTCATCAACAAATCGCAGAGCGTCTGGCTCCCATCTTGGATAAAACCCCTAGTGAGTTAGTAAAAATTTTTAATAGCCGCAAGAGTGGAATTACACTTGCTTCTGCTCTGCCGGAGAACAATGCTGACCGTGTGAGAGCATTACGCTTAAATGGGCTGGAACTGATTCAAAAAGATTCCCGATATTACCCGCAAAAAAATGTGGTGGCAGATGTGGTGGGGTATGTGGATGTTGAAGGTCGCGGTCAGGCTGGTATTGAATATAGCCAAGAGAATTTATTAGAACGTTCTTTGCAGACGGTCCGCCTGAGTCGGGCGGGTAATGGAAGTTTGTTACCAGATTATGCACCGGAGGGATTTTTAAATTTTGATGACCTACGATTACAACTAACTATTGATAGCCGTTTGCAAAGAATCGCCCGTACTGCTTTACAAGAACAGGTAGATAAGTTTAAGGCTAAACGTGGGGCAGTAATTGTCATGGATGCTACCGACGGTTCCTTACTAGCTTTAACTTCCTATCCTACCTATGACCCTAATGAATATTCCCAAGCTGATATTTCTCTATTTAAAAACTGGACAGTGGCTGATCTTTATGAGCCGGGATCAACTTTTAAGCCTTTGAATGTGGCCATTGCTCTAGAAAATGGTGTGATTAAAGCAGATGATGTATTTCATGACCCCGGTTTTATTCGCATAGGTAAACACACCATCAGAAATGCTGGTCACAATAGCTATGGGGATATTAGTATTGCCAAAATACTGCAAACTTCTAGTAATATTGGCATGGTGCGGATGATTCAACGCCTGAAGCCTTCAGTCTATTACAACTGGCTGGAACGTTTGGGACTCGGACAAACCTTTGAGACTGATTTACCCTTTAAAGTGAATGGACAAATCAAAGGTGAAAAACAGTTTCTTAGTTCACCCATTGAACCAGCAACTACATCCTTTGGGCAAGGCTTTTCTTTAACACCTTTACAGTTGGTGCAAATGCACGGCGCTTTAGCTAATGGCGGTAAATTGGTTACACCTCATGTGGTACATGGATTAGTAGATAGCAAAGGACAGATGCACTATTCCCCCAGTCTTCCCCCACCACGGCAAATCTTTTCACCAGCTACAACTCAAACAGTAGTGGAAATGATGGAAACTGTTGTTGCAGAAGGCACTGGTAAAGCCGCACAAATTCCCGGTTATCGCATTGGTGGTAAAACAGGTACATCTCAAAAAGCTAGTCCCAATGGTGGTTATATGCCCAATGCCCGTATTACCAGTTTTGTGGCTATTTTACCAGTGGAATCTCCCCGGTATGTGGTTTTTGCGGTGGCGGATGAGCCAAAAGGTGGAAATGCTTATGGTTCTACTGTTGCTGCACCAATTGTTAAGGCTGTGATGGAAGCCTTAATTCCTCTGGAAGGGATTCCGCCCAGGCAAAAAAATCATCAAGATTCTCGATTAAAATAAGTAGGTCTGTTCCAGGGCTTTTTCGATGGAACCTAAACGCTGGTAGGCTTCTATGAGTTGATGGGATTTAGTTTTACCTTTAGCTAATATTTCTTTTAATGGGGTTAGTAAATGCACATCTGCATCATTGGACAGGGCTGCTTCGGCTGCTTGTAAAAGCTGTACAGCCTGAGCAAAAATATCTGGATGATTAAAACCTTGTTTGGCAGAAATTTGGTGTAGACTTTGGTCGGGTGTGGTTTCCCTACCTGGTAAGGTTTTATCTAAAATCAAACCTTTTAATAATGCCAACAAAGCCCCATAAATAGAAAAGTCATCACAACTATCACAGGCTTTAAATTCAATGCGCCCCACTTCAGCGGGAATGCGGGCGATTTTTGTAAGTGGGGGTATGCTGTTTATTAATTGCTCTTGTTTCTCCACAAATACTAAGGCTGCGGACCTGGTTCCGGTTCTAACAAAAGTTCTCACTGATAAACCATCCCACAATTCCCCATGGTAAAAAGGAGAACTATAAGTAAAAGGAATGATGTAGGGACTGTAATAAGTTAATTTTCTGCCAATGTCAAGTAGGTTTTCATATGGTAGGTCTGCTAGGGAAATATTTAAATCTGGCCCGTAGGTCACCATGTAAATATTGGCTGTGCGTTCATCAGGATAATGCTGTAATTGTTTGAGTTCATATTTATTTAGGGGGGGTTGCGGATCAAAGGCGGTTTTATAAGGGTTAAAACTAGTTAAAACTGGGGAGAAACCGTAGCTAGTAGCGACTTGACGCAATAAGTCAAAACTGGCTGACAATTCGGTTAAAGCGCCTTGGATATCAGGGTGAATAGTGGTTCTGATTTCTATACCTTTGGGAAGACAGCCAATTACTTGGTCAGAATCGGCAAATCTTTCAAACCCTTCGATATACCATCTTTTTTGCCTAATACCGGCATCTCCCACCCGCAATTGTAAATAGTCCTTGGGGTAGGTGGGTAGTTTTTCCACAATTTGATTGAAGTCAGCAAATTTGGTTTGGGAAAAATCAGCAAATTTTCCTTGTTGGTTCAGGAAGGCGACTTCGTGTTCAATACCAAAGTAAAATGTCATGTATATTTGATTACGATTAATTCTAGTGAGATGAGACTTTGCTTACCGAGACTCTTTCTCGTTAAAAAGATTGTACCAAAACTTGGGGATGGAGAGCGATCGCTATTTACTATTGCTGCTAAAGTAAAGAGGGGTGGTTTTTGTATGTTTGGGAAGAACTTACCAAGAAGATGGAAACTAGTTAGAGGAACTGTATTAAGCAGGGAGCAGGATACTTGCACTACAACAGGATGATTTACATCTGTATCTCTCGTGTTTAAGAAATACTATATATTTGTATCTCACTCAGCTTAAATTTCCCAACAACCAATAAGTAATAACTAATATTATGCAATTTATTGACCAAGCAGTAATTGAAATTGAAGCCGGTAAAGGTGGTGATGGTATTGTCGCCTTTCGACGTGAGAAATACGTACCAGCAGGGGGTCCCTCCGGTGGAAACGGCGGTAAAGGCGGTTCTGTGATTTTTGTGGTGGATACTAATCTACAAACCTTGTTGGATTTTAAATACAAGCATCTGTTTCAAGCGGATAATGGTGGACGTGGGGGTCCAAATAATCGCACTGGTGCTAATGGTAAAGATTTAATCATTGAGGTTCCCTGTGGTACTTCTGTTTATGATGCTAGTACAGGGGCTTTGTTATGTGATTTAGTTGAACCAGGACAACGTTTTTTAGTGGCGGAAGGTGGTAAGGGCGGTTTGGGAAATCAGCATTTTTTGAGTAACCGTAACCGGGCCCCGGAATATGCTTTACCAGGACTACCAGGAGAAATGAAGGTGTTGCGATTAGAGTTGAAACTGTTGGCGGAGGTGGGAATTATTGGTTTACCCAATGCTGGTAAGTCTACACTCATAGCGTCTCTATCCTCAGCACGCCCTAAAATCGCCGACTACCCTTTTACAACTCTTATTCCTAATTTGGGTGTGGTGAGAAAACCTACTGGTGATGGTACTGTTTTTGCTGATATTCCCGGTTTAATTGCTGGTGCTTCCCAAGGTGCGGGTTTGGGTCATGATTTCTTACGCCACATTGAACGCACAAAGGTTTTACTACATTTGATTGATGCAACTAGCGAAGATGTACTTGGTGAATACAAGACTATTCAGCAGGAGTTACAAGCCTACGGGCGGGGTTTAGCCAAGCGTCCCCAAATTTTAGCCCTCAATAAAATTGATGCGGTGGATAGGGAAAAAGTAGATTTACAAGGGTTGGCGACCCAACTTAATCACCTCTGTTTGTGTCCAGTTTTTTTGATTTCCGCAGTTACCCGCACGGGTTTAGAACCAATGTTACAAGAAATTTGGCGGGTAGTTGATGAAATGAATCAAGCTGAGTCCGTGGAATTGTTACGGTAGGTGGGGATAAGTTTTCTGGTCAATGCGATCGCACGCGGTAGCGTCTCGAAGAGATAGCGCTCCGTAGGAATGACTTTTCTACGGTGATTGTTTAGATGGGATTATTGGTTTTCTGTATGTGGATCTTTCCAATTAAACAACAATTTACGGGTTTATGCAATCCCTCTCAAGATCAATGAAAAAATGATTTATTTTTATCAAAAATGAATGAAGCATATTTTTGGTAATGCACAAAGGTTAAATCTTTAAATCATGCACTTGAATTTTAATTAGCAATAGCTTAAGGGAAACCCAGAAAATCACCATGGTCAATGTAATTACCTATGACAGTAATCAAGGACTGCTGAGTTACATTATTCAATTTCTGGCATCTAATACGTTAAAGATTGAGGCTGGTGGAACTGATGTATTATTTGATTTTGAAGATGCGCTTGATCAAACGGAAATGGCACAGTTAGCTGTTAATGAATTGAAGAAAATTCCCGAAGTGAATGTTTTGTTTAAAGAACGTTGGCTTCCTAGTGCTTTTCATCTGGATGAGTTAAGCCAGTTTCCAGAAGGAACTTTAGGTCATGTTTATGCTGCTCAAATTAAGTCCCGAAACTTTAATCCCTATTTCTATACAACAATCCCTGTAGTTGATGATATTTCTTATCTGAAGATGCTGTGGAGGACTACTCATGATATTTATCATGTGATGACTGGTTTTGATACTCATGCGGTGGGTGAAATCGCACTCCAAGCCTTTTTTATCGGTCAAACACCTATTCCTATTAGTGCTATGATTGTTAGTTTTGGCATAGTGATGATTAGTCTTTATCAACCACATAGTTGTAAATATTTAATGTCGGAAATTTCCCGTGGTTATAATTTAGGTTGCCAAACTCCAGGTAAGTTGATTGCTCAAAAATGGGATCAATATTGGGATGTACAACTTAGCGATATTCGCGCCCATCTGGGAATGAAGGGGATTTTTTCACACTGATTTCTAACTAGCTCGCCGTTGTCTTAATGGTCTGTTTTAATTCCCCTCCCGAGGGCGGGAAAGGTGAAGATCAGATTAGGTTTGGTGATTACATCCAATCCCGATAGGCAGAAATTTCATTAACGCTGATTTCAAAGGGCATTCCTTTGCCAAAAGGCGGATAAACACGAATTTTGGCGTTGCTGGTGAACCTCTCTAGTCTATTGCCTAATTGAGTAATATTACTGACTATATGCCAGTAAGATACCATATCAGGGCAATCAATAATTAGCATCAGCGTTGTGCTATTCTTGGTCAAGTACCATTCACAGTTGGATAACAAGACTTGGGTAATGCGATCGCAGGCTTGAAAAAAGCATCTACCAGTAGATCGCTCTAACTCTAGATGCAGCATTCCATCCTGTTTTGTCACTTCGGAGGGTGGTAAATCATCAGGGGGAAGCAAGTTTAGTTTAGACATAATTTGGAGCCTCTTGGTTGCAGCGCTGCAAACTATCTCAGTTTTTCGGCAAAACTCAAGATGAAGGTTTGAGTGCTAATGTTTTGATTTTGTCGCCACAAATCCTCACATCACCAATAATCTTCATTGCCACAAGTATTTATGGAATCAAGAATTTAAGTTGTTACGTTGTTACGTTGTTACGTTGTTACCCATTGTAATTCTAGCCATAGGCGGGGGTTTTTCTCCTTTAGATTCGACATGGGGTCTCCTAGTAGTCGCTTGGCGTTCAGACAAACCACTTGAACTAAGCCCATATTTTCTGCCAATTCTCTGAGTAGATTTTTTTGGGCTTGGACATGGGGAAGGATTTGTTCTGGGCAATAAATCCCTACATATTGTAAACGTCTGGCTGGTCGTCCCCAAAAACAGGTGATGACTTTCACATGGCATCCATCTAGTAACTCCCCAAGTTTTGGGTAATAGTGAGTGACAACTCGTGTGAATTCTTTAGCTAGGATATGTTCAGCAATCATATTAACTGATGTTTCTGTAGCGTTCATCACGCTATTTAATATAACATATTTTTGTCAATTAAGCCTGACAAATTATAGTTTTTTTTTGGTTTTTACTATTAAAAAACGAGGCAAATTATGATTTAGCCTCGTTTCAGACATATAGCATTTCTACAATACCTGAGATACAAATGTAGAGATACAAATGTAAATTATCGCCTGGTAACACAAGCATCCTGCTTGTTAATAATGTACCTCACTAAGGGGCGAAACCCCCTATAGGGTTTTCTATTGTTGATTTTCCTTGCCAATTGTGACTAACGAGTTTTGCGCTCCGCCATTAAAACCTCAGCCACCATTTCTGGCACATCTACAAAATCTGCAAATCCTTCTGAAGCGGGAATGGGGGATACAAATGTGTAGTTGGGGTCACACATTGCTGTATCATAAACTTGAATAAACCAACGATCAGGAAATCCGGCTACACCTAATTCTACAATATACCAACTCTCCCCCATGGGACGGGAGCTAAAGATCATAAACCATTCTCTGTGATCTTCTGCTATGTTCCAATCAGCCATCAGGAACTCTAAGGCTATTTTCCCTGCATCGGTTGCAGTTAACAACATACTTACTCCTTATGGGCGGTGTCAGAATTGGGGACTTGATATAAGCCCAGTTGCTTTGCTAATTCACGAGCCACAAAGAATAAAAACTGAGCCCCATCTTGATTACCACTGTGGGCAAAACTAGCCGCCACTTGTAGCATTGTTTCTACAAAACCAGTATCAATCAATTCTGGTTGAGCTTCTAAAATTTCTGGTTCTTGACCGTTGGGACATTTAAGCAATTGGTCAATTAAATCAAAATATTGCAGTTGGCGTTCTTCTGTCATGATAATTTGGTTGGGAGAATAACTATAATTGGCGGTGATATAGCGAATTTTGCCCAAGTGAGGTACATTCTGACGCGCGAAGATGTATTTAGCAACAAGCAGGACTTGTGCTACAAGACGATCATTTACATTTGTATCTCATGTGTTTAAGAAATGATATAATTAGTCAATACTTCGCTGCCAGAGCTTTTCTAACATTTCCACTTGTTCTTTTAAGATAGCGGCACGATAAACTAGATATCTGTCGTAAACAATAATCCCTATGCCCACGAAAATGGGGGTGATGACAACAAACCATTGTAAGATGGTAACAAGTTTATATCGTTCAGCAGCAGTTAATAATCGGTTGACAAAATGACCATGAGCAGTTTCTTGATTGGTCTGATGTGGAGATGAGCCAGTACTTACTTGATTAGCAAGCAAAGCAGAATTATCTAAATTATTTTTGTGAAGTTCACAAACTAAATTCTGCGTCTTAACTAATTCTAAATGTCTTCCCCAAACTATGCTAAACACCACCACACCTGGAGCAACCACCACTAAAGTTACTAAACAGACTGCGAGAACATTTAAAAGTCTGACTTTCATCTTTGCTCTCCTTAGCTAGGTATTTACCACTAGAAAGATTTTGATATTTACCTAACTAACTTTAATTTGCACTTTAACAACAGTTTTCACAGTAAAGATTCATGATTGCTCACTATGGTAATTTTTGGGTAACGGAAGAGTTAAGAAGTCCCCCCTGGTTCTGTGGGTGAAACCCTAGGAACTTCGGGGGGTAGAGGGGAATCTCTGCGTAAATCCTATAAACTTTATAGCAGCCTTCTGTTTATATCCAAGTTTAACTGAGCCGAATTAAGATTATTAAATATATTAAAGTAGTACTCAAAGCTGATAAGTTCTATATTTTCAGACTTATATAAATTATTTTGGGTCTGGGTACTAGTATTTTTCAAGGGGGGTACTGGCATTTTTTAACTGGGGTATGAGCATTTCTGTACTCAAGGCTAAAGCTATATGGGGCAATGGTAGGGGAGGGTTTGTACTTGAGTTTTTCTCTGTTTACAGGTTGTACTCAAAGCAATAGATGCTGTGGGGAGTATATACTATAGGCTGAAAAAAAACTATTATTTTTTCTGGATGGGGGAAAATGCAGCTTAGGATACTATATATATATTTCTATGTGTGAAAATTAATTTTTATCAGCCTAATGATAGAATCAAGGCAATATATAAAAGGGTGTTAGCCAAGGTTTTCAATGGTGATGTTAGGAAGAAAGAAAAACTTTTTTATACATTAAGGGAGATTTTTAAAATATCCTCGGTTCTGTGTTCTCTGTTCCTGGAGTTAATTTATGAAAATTGCTAAAGATATTACGGAATTGATTGGTAAAACTCCCTTAGTGCAATTAAATAAAATTCCTCAAGCTGAAGGAGTAATGGCCAGAATAGTGGTTAAACTGGAAAGCATGAACCCCGCTGCTTCAGTTAAAGACCGCATTGGAATTAGTATGGTGATGGCCGCAGAAGCACAAGGTTTAATTGAGCCGGGTAAAACTATTTTAGTGGAACCCACTTCTGGCAATACGGGTATTGCTTTGGCTATGGTGGCAGCAGCCCGTGGTTATCGTTTAATTTTGACTATGCCAGAAACTATGAGTAAAGAACGACGGGCTATGCTCAAAGCCTACGGCGCAAGTTTGGAATTAACACCAGGGACAGAGGGAATGCGGGGAGCAATTAATCAGGCTGAAGCCATTGTGGCTAAGACTCCCAACGCTTTTATGCTGCAACAGTTCCGCAACTCAGCTAACCCCAAAATACATCGAGAAACTACAGGTGAGGAAATTTGGGCAGATACTGACGGTCAAGTGGATATCCTCATTGCTGGGGTGGGTACTGGTGGTACTATTACTGGTATTGCTGAAGTGATGAAATCATACAAGCAGAGTTTTCAAGCGATCGCTGTTGAACCTAGTAATAGTCCTATCCTGTCTGGTGGTGTGGCCGGATCTCATAAAATTCAAGGTATTGGGGCTGGGTTTATCCCAGATGTGCTGCGCCTAGAATTAATTGATGAGGTGATTAGAGTTAGTGATGAACAGGCCATAACCTACGGCCGACGTTTAGCCAAGGAAGAAGGACTACTATCTGGTATATCCTCCGGGGCGGCTTTGTGTGCTGCAATTCAAGTGGGCAAACGCCCAGAAAATGCTGATAAGTTAATTGTCATGATTCAGCCTTCTTTTGGAGAACGTTATTTAAGTACACCAATGTTTCAAGATTTTTGAAGGAAATATCAACGGCGATTAAAATCACCGTCAAGTTTTTTTGTTTATTTGGAAATTGAGCGATCGCATTTCTCAAAGATGTTTAGCGTTACATTTCATTAACGCCAGCTAAGAAAGCAGCGATCGCACTTATCCAGCAACCTCTTTAGCTTGTTTGTCCTCTCCTCAAGGGTTAGACATTGAATTGAAAAGAACCTTCCAAGTATCCCGACCAACCCATCCGTCCACTTTTAACCCTTTTTCTTTTTGGAAAAGCTTCACTCCCGCTTCAGTATCGCTTCCATAAAAACCGTCAGCACCATGTTGTCCAACTGAATAACCCAAGTCAAGCAAGCGTTGTTGAACGTGCTCGACAATCACTCCATTGATCATTGAATCTTGTCCCCACTCGCTGGGGACATTAATTGAATGGAATAAGTTGAGTAAGTAAAATAAAACCCAAATTTAACTGTATTTTCAGCGTAATTAGCAACCAAAATAAATAACTTCAACCATCGAGACCCCAGTAAAATTTCCTGTATTTCATCTCCAGCAAATACAGTAACTTCAAACTCTTGACCATCTATCAATCATATTCTGCCACTAACTCCCGTTTCATTAATGCCATAAATATGATGAATTAAATGAGGATACTTTTCCCTAGCCATTTTACTAACTACTTCCTTATCCTGATCAATAAAATAATCACCACTATCAGGTTCAATAGCAATGTACCAACCATAGTATTTATCGAGTATTTCTGGTTTTAAACGTTCAAAAATCACCCAACAACGATCCGAAAATGCCTTTCTTCTCGCTCTATCTTGAGCTTTTTGTTCTTCCGTCCATTGAATTTCAGGAAATACTCTCCCACGTCTGACTATAATTATTGTTTCTACACTATTATAAAACATCCTCATTGTGAGATACATTTTTAGGGTGACTGTATTAAGTAGCGAGCAGGATGCTCGCAATACAGTACTTTGATACTTTACATTTGTGCCAGAAGTGTTGAAGAAAAGCTATATGAGATTGTTAGAAGTAATTAGCTTGAAGTTGAAAAAACTCATCATTTGAGACAACTGGACAATATGCAAACTCCAAAGCAGCCATAAAGGCACAATGAACATTTTTAGCTGACACTTTATGCCCTCTAAATTCCAAAGGTCTCGCTGCACAAGCATCATGAACTACAACGCAGTCAAAGCCAAAATCAACTGCTGCACGAGTGATGGCTTCAATACAATTGTTAACCATTGCACCAAAGATGACCAATCGTTTCGCCTCTAGGCGGTTCAACACTTCCATTAAATTTGTTTCACGAAAACTGTTAGCGTAGAGTTTTTTGATCACATATTCACCAGGTAAAGGTTTTACTGATTGGTGTATTTCAACTCCATAAGTGCCGTCAATAAAAAAAGTGGCATTAGAATCAGGTGAAAAAATATGTTGAATGTGAACTACAGGTATATTATTAGACCGTGCTAAATCCAGTAATTTAACTGCATTTACAGTTGCCATTTCCATATCTGGTAGTTCCCACAAACCCCCTGAGAAATAATCATTCTGTATATCAACTGAAATAAAGACTGTTTTCGGGAGGCTATTACCAGATTGTACAGATTGAGTTGGCAATTTTGGTTCTTTGATGCCATGATTAACATTCTCCGTCGGCTCATTTTGCTGGGCTGTAGAATCAAGTTCAACTATCCACTCAGTACCAATACCAGCTGGCCTGGTTGTTAAACCAGGTTCTGTGTCAAGACGATGTAAATAATCGCCCTTCCAGGACTTGAGTTTGACTTTGTTATTACCGATTGATTCAACTATCCACTCATTACCAATACCACTAGTCCAGGTTGTTACACCTTTTGATGTGTCACGACGATGTAAATAATCGCCTTGCCAGGACTTGAGTTTGACTTTGTTATTACCGATTAATTCAACTATCCACTCATTACCAATACCATTATACCTGGTTGTCACACCTTGTGCCGTATCTGGACGATGTAAATAATCTCCCTGGCAAGATTTGAGCTTGATTTTATTGTTACTTGTCAGGAGGGATGGAAATGAAGTAATCATGGTGGTTGTCTACACTTTATAAATAACGGAGTCAATGACTGACTTTTTTCTTTTTCATACTACTATTATGACTTGTTGCCTTTGGATTTGATTACCAAAATTCACACAAATTGACCTTGTGAAATATAAATATGAAAAAATTTCCCCCCCCATTATTCCTCTTTCCCAGGGGGGCTGTTACTTTATTTCTTCCCCCTCACTCCATCATTATTTAGTTTTCTAACGGCATTACTCTGGTTTAGCCGCAGTTCAGCTAAAATGGCTGAAAGGGTTATTTTTCCGTTTTAACCTGCGGTTCCTTACTGGATAAGGGTTTCAGCGATTTTGATCATGGGTTTATGGGTGATTTAGCTATGATTTTTCCTGACCTTCGGAAACCGTGTCTAGACTTCTTACCAGGTAAGGGTTTAAAATGGGGGGGTCCCCACTCGCTGGGGACATCAATTGAATGGAAAGTTAAACATTGGTTAATCACTGGACTACAAGCAGGTATAGGTTCTCAAGTTAATACTGGTTATGGCCAACTAAATACTAGAGATAAAGTAACTTTACAAGTTACTTTAAATGAATTTTTCAAAATCAAATTTACGTTAGAAGGTCAACTAATTCACGGCTCCCAAAGATTTAGGGACGTTGATCGACCTTTTGATTTGAATAATTTGAAGATCAATGGCAAATTAAGACCAAATGCTATATGGTTTAGCAATTCTGCACAGTCAAGAATTAAAATTTAGGGGTAATTATGATGGTGATCTGTGCGGGAAAGTAGTTAGAGAAGTTAAACCTTCTCCTGTATGGATCGCAGATTTAGATGACTACCAAGTGGTGACAGTATTTGGCGCTAATGAAAACCCCCGCAAAAAGTATTTACAAAATTTACAAACTCTAGGGGAGAGTATACAACTTTTTCCTTTAACACAACAGTAACCCCCAACCTAAACACCCCACCCCAGCCCTTGTCCTCCCAGAAGAGGAAAGCAAAACTGCTGGGTATCAATATACCCTGAGCGTCTCAAGCATAAAAATAGTACAACAAAAAGATTAGACTATTTAAAATGCTTAGTTGTAATTTTATGAGAGAACTGCTAAAACAAGTCAGGGTAATTGATCCAGGGTTGGGAATTGACCAAGTAGCTGATATAGTCATTGCTGATGGTGAAATTGAAACTGTGGCCACACAAATTTCAGAAATTAGCGCTGATACTCACATTCAAGATGGTCGGGGGTTAGTTCTGGGTACTGGTTTAGTGGATTTATATAGTCACTGTAGCCAACCAGGATTTGAAGAACGAGAAACTCTCTCATCTCTACTACAAGCTGCTGGGGCTGGGGGATTTACAAGAATTAACATTCTACCAGATACATCTCCAGCTATTGATCACCCTGCCATTGTGGCACAGTTGCAGCAAAAAAGTAGAGAAATAAACAATACACCCCATGTTTATGTGTGGGGTGCAATTACTCAAAATTTGGGGGGAAAGCAATTAACAGAATTAACAGATTTAGCGATCGCGGGGGTGGTTGGTTTTACAGATGGACAGCCTTGGGAAAATATAGCCTTGGTGCGGCGAGTGTTGGAATATCTCCAACCAACCAATAAACCAGTGGCGTTTTCTCCGGGCGATCGCTTATTATCTGGAAATGGAGTCATGCGGGAAGGTGCAGAGGCTTTGCGTTTGGGTTTACCTCCGGTCCCTGTGAGTGCGGAGACCACAGCCATTGCTTCTTTGTTAGAATTAGTCACAGACACGGGTACACCAGTACATATTATGCGGGTCTCCACAGCCCGCAGTGTAGAACTGATAGCCTGTGCTAAGGCCGCGGGTGTACCCATCACCGCCAGCACAACTTGGATGCACTTATTACTTGACACCACAGCAGTTAAGAGTTATGATACCAGCCTACGGCTAGATCCTCCTTTAGGTAATCCCAGTGATGTAGAAGCTTTACAGGCGGGAGTAAAACAAGGGGTGATAGATGCCATCGCCATTGATCATGCACCTTACACCTATGAAGAAAAGGTCCAAGCTTTTGCAGAATCCCCGCCGGGAGCAGTTGGTTTAGAATTAGCATTACCTTTACTATGGCAGCACTTGGTTGAGAGTGGCAAGTTTACAGCTTTAGAATTATGGCGTGCTGTAAGTACCCAACCTGCAATATGCTTACAACAAAAACCCAGTATGATTACTCCTGATGAAAAAGCCGAACTAACTTTATTTGACCCCCAAGCCCTGTGGAAGGTAGAAAATAGCAGTCTGCATACACTTTCTAGTAATACACCCTGGCTAGGACAAGAAATTAAAGGTCGTGTGGTGAGAGTTTGGGTATAATCAGCTATGAGAGCATTTCTTAAACACGTGAGATACAAATGTCAATGATCGTCTACAGTTACTCTTCCAAATGGTAGCCAAACTCTGCTAAACTCATGGGGGACTGTCGCCATTTGGGTTGTACCTTCACGAATAGCTCTAAATACACCTTACCGGCGATTAGCTTTTGAATTTGTTCCCTCGCTGCACTACCAACGGCTTTGAGCATTGAACCACCTTTACCAATCAAAATACCTTTTTGGGAGTCTCGCTCAACATTGATAGTAGCCATAACACGGGTAATAGTGGGAGTTTCTTCTACTTTATCAATAGCGATCGCCACTGAATGAGGAACTTCCTCTCGTGTTAAGAGTAAAATCTGTTCGCGGATCAATTCACCCATAATAAAACGTTCTGGTTGGTCAGTGACCAAATCCGGGGGATAGTAAAGGGGTCCTGGGTCTAAATATTCAGTTAATAACTGTTGTAATTGTGGTAATCCAGCATTGGTATGGGCAGAAAATTTGACCATGGGCCATGCTTGGGGTTTAGCCATAGCTTGGTAACTTTCATCTATTAACTGAGAATTTGTTGGTTGTTGGTCAATTTTATTCAAACCCAAAATTACAGGGGTTTCAGTCCGCACCAGCAAATCCGCAATAAAGCGATCGCCAGCACCACCAGCCACTGATCCATCCACCACAAACAACACCACGTCTACTGATTCTATAGCATTTTTAGCATTTTTTACCAGCACTTCTCCCAATTGATGATGGGGTTTATGAATTCCTGGTGTATCCACAAAAATCAATTGTGCTTGGGGAGTAGTTAAAATTCCTCGCAAACGGTTCCGTGTAGTTTGTGCTACTGGCGACGTGATAGCAATTTTTTGTCCTACCAATTGATTCATTAAGGTAGATTTACCGACATTCGGGCGGCCAACAATGCCGATAAAACCTGATTTAAATCCAGGAGGAGCTTGGGGGATAGATACTGTTTCCGAAAATGAGAAATTGTCGTTATCACTACTATTCACCTTTAGCTCCACCCCAATATATTACAGATTGAAACATATAACCCTGGCATTTTGAGGTACTGCCTTTATTTAATTTTAATCTATCTATCAAGGCTTTCACGGTGCTTAGGCTTCTTTTCTGGCTAGGGGGTGGGAGATCGCCAGATTAAATTACCATTGTTATCAGTTACCACCGGGGATATGGGTACTGTTATATTTTGACTGGGAGACTGAATAGTGGGGGGTAAAACTTGACTGGGCAGAGTATGAGGTGTTAATATTTTTGGACTTGCTGGAATCTTCAACGACTCAACACCATTGGGATGATTATAGGTGTGGCGGGGTAGATGGTTTGGTGCGGCTATGGTTGACTGAATACCAGGGGGAAAAGTTGGGTTGGGTGAGGCTTGGTGGGGCTGGCTCTGCCAGACTTCCTTGGAGTAAACTTGTTTATAGGGGCTGATTTGATTTGTAGTTTGACTATTTAGTTTTGGACTATTTAAACCAGACAAACTGGGATAGGTTGATTGGTTAACTAGTGTTGGTGAGTCAATAATTAAGTTAGTATTTTCGCTGTTATCAGTTTGATTAACCACGGCTATTGTTTGTACTCCTAATAGTTGAAATACAGGTTCTTCCCAAGAGTTGATACTTGGCGACTGACTAGCAATACCTACTGGTACTGACTGTAATAGAGTTTGAGCCTGTTCTACAAAAGGATTCTTGTCTTCAAATGTGTTTAGTGGGGGGTTTGATTGGGGAGTACTAGAAGACTGTTGTTTGTTAATTTTCTGGATTAACTTATCGTTATTCTTGCTCTGAGATTTTGCCGGAGGTATCTTAGATATAAACAGTAAATTTGCCTGTTTCAAATCATTAAACAAAGTTGGTAAAGTGTCAATATCTGCGGCAATAGCTTGGTCTTCGGCTGAAACCGAGTAATTATCAGACGGACGAGCAGTAATTTCTTGATTTTCAGTGTAAGTTAAGACTTTTGGATTAGACCAGTATTCTCTGATGACCAACCCGATTACAAACAAAAAAATTGCCGTTCCCCAAAAACCAGGTTTAGTTAAATTCAATAACCTAGCCTTTAGGTAACGTAAATAAGGGGGAGGATAGTGACGATGTGGCATAGATATCAATATATAATATATATATATATGTGGTGGGTAACTTCTAATATATATGTTTCTGGATCAGCTATTGCTTAAATTTTGTGTACACCTAAGCTAGTTGTTGCTTATGGGGGTTTTCCCTCCTTAGTCAGGTATATGATTAGCAAGCAGGACTTGTGCTGAGTGCTACAAGGCGATGATTTAAGCTTTGTTAAACTTCAGCAATGCAGCCCGCTTGAAAAATTTGGTTAGCAGTTAAGGATAATTCTGTTAAAGTTGAGGACACTATTCTTTCATGACCTCTAAATTGAGTGATTTGATATTCTCCATCTATCAGTTCATGAATGGAAATAGTTGGTTGTTTAGGACTGCCAATAAATCGTCTACCACCTAAACCCAAATAATCCACTACCCAATATTCAGGAATACCTATTTCCTCATAATCTCCTGCTTTATTCAAATAATCAATACGCCAATTACTGCTGACAACTTCAATAACCAGCGGTATTGAATATCCCTGAATAACCGTTGATTGCGTTTTCCATAATGGTTCATTAACCAAATTAGGACGATTCAAAACTAAAATATCTGGGGAATAAGCCGATTCGCTTTCAGGTGGTTTAATTAAAACATTTTTAGGGATTCCATAGGGTAAATTTAAGCGCAGATATTCAGATGTAATTTTTTCATTTAAAAAACAAATAATATCTTCATGTTTTCCTACTGGTTGATTCATTTCAACAATTACCCCGTGATGTAACTCATAGGGTCTTCCTTCTGGTTTCCACTTGATAAATTCCTCAAAAGTTACTAGCTTAGTCTTGAGTAAAACTTGAACCATTGTTTACCTACCTTCCTTAGTCTCACCGTTGGGCTACTCGTATCAATAAAAATAAACCGATGCCTAAAAACAGGAAATTAGGTAACCAAGCACCGATGAAAGGGGAGAAAATACCAGCTTGTCCCATGGCACCACTGATAAAAAAAACTAAATAATAAGTAAAAATAACTATAACACTCACACCGAAACTTGTACCTCTTCCGCTACGCTGGGGTCTAGTTCCCATAGCCGCACCCACTAAGCCAAAGACCACACAGACAAATGGCAAAGACATTTTTTGTTGGATACGTACTTCCAGCTTACGAATTTTTTGTCTATCGCCGCCAATACGTTCTATTTCTAACTGTTGTAAAGACTCCGTAATATTCATTTCCCCATAGTCTCGTCTTCTCTCCACCAAGTTTAAGGGGGTGCGAGGTAGTTGTAGTTGTTGGTGTTCAAAACGTAAAATGTTACGATAGGAGCGATCAGGAGCTACTAAGTAAACAGTACCATTGTAAAAATCCCAGACATTTTCATCACGATTCCACTGGGCAGATTCCGATACCACAATTTGATTTAAACCTTCTGTGCTGCGGTCTATGATTGTTAAACCCTTCATTTGTTGACCATCAAACTGGTCAGCATAAAATAACCGTGACAATACTCTAATTTTAGAGCCATCTTCCTGTAAGCGATCGCGGTATTCCGGATAAAAAATATTAGTCTGTTGTAGAGTCGGTTTATTTGACTTCAGGGCTTGTTCTAAAGTTATAGTTGCTTGATAATTGGCTGCTGGTGCTATTTGTTCATTAAAAATAAATGTCATTACCGTCACCACCAGACTCAACATCACAGATGTTAGTACCATGCGATAAACACTCACCCCACAGCCACGCATTGCAATGAGTTCGCTTTGGCTAGAAAGACGACTATAAGTCATCAAACTAGCCAACAGAGTAGACATGGGGAAGGCTAAAACAATAAAATTGGGAAACTTTAACAAAAAAACCTGAATAGCAATGTTGATTGGTAATCCAGATTCGACAATTTTCCTCACTAACTCAAACACAGCATCAATAGTGACACCCAGTGATGAAAACGCACCCACACCGAATAAAAATGGTGCTACCAATTCTTTAGTTAGGTAACGATCCATGAGTGTTAAAGGCAACCAAGAATACAGGCTGTATAAAGGATTGAGGTTTTTTGATATCATACGCAACTATAAGAATTAACTATGGACACCGTTTGACAAAACCCAAAAAATCATGTGCCAATCAATTAAACTTGAAAATTATCACCCAAATAGTATTGACGGACAAGAGGATTATTATAGAGTTCTTCAGGATGACCAAAAGCCAGAATTTGTCCCTCACGCATAATATAGGCGCGGTCTGTAATGGCTAGAGTTTCCCGCACATTATGGTCTGTAATTAAGATACCCATGCCGCGATCGCTCAATTGTGCCACAATTTCTTGAATTTCAGCCACTGCGATGGGATCGACCCCGGCAAATGGTTCATCTAAAAATAAAAATTTTGGACCATCTCTTCCCGCGGCCAAGGCCCGGGCTAATTCTGTCCGCCTTCGTTCTCCTCCGGAGAGTTGAATTCCCTTGCTTTTAGCCACTTTTTCCAAACGAAACTCCCGCAATAAACTTTGGGTTCGTCTTGGCCATTCCCATCGTGGCACATGAGTTTGTTCTAGTACCAAGAGAATATTATCTTGTACTGAAAGTTGACGAAAAACGCTTGGTTCTTGAGCTAGATAACCAATGCCTAATTGCGCTCTTTTGTGCATAGGCATTGCTGTAATTTCCAGATTATCCAGCCAAACTTTTCCTTGGTTGGGTTTTTCTAGACCTGTGGCAATGTAAAAGGTCGTCGTTTTACCAGCACCATTAGGGCCCAATAAGCCGACGACTTCGCCTTGAGAAATGGAAAGGTTGACGCGATTGACGATATTTCGCTTACCGTAGGATTTGTGAATATTCTCTAAAACAATTTTCACGATTCGCGTCCGGTTAATTGATCCTAATTAGATTGTCCACTAATTTCACCATCATTGACCATATAAACCGACTCAACCTGACGGTTAGACTGAGGCAAGGCGACAAAACGTCCTTCGTCAATCAGATAAGTTACCTTCTCAGCCCGGATACTATTTACTCCCTGTTGTAAAATATATACATTTCCACTCAAATCAATGCGGCGTTCCTTGCTAAAAAATTGTGCTTGAGCTGCTGTGGCTTTAATCTGTCGAGCAGGATACAACATTTGCACATTACCGCGTGCTGTGGCCACTTGAGTGTTGGCGTTGTATTCTTGCACATCAGCACTGATTGTCAACGGACTATTTTCCCTAGATGTCTGTGCAGTGGCAGTTTGCACATGACTGGGAATGGTCAAAGGAGCCAAGAGTGCCGCTGGTAACATCAAGGCTATTCCCAGGCGACGCATTTGTGAGACTGGCAGTTGATAACAGGACATGATGTTTTGATTAATTATGGGTATCAGCTCGTATACTAATTATCTCAATTGGTTTATTCAGATATCAAATCTACATTCGGGAGTAAGTTGGGATAACTGTTAGCTGAAATCATGACGGTTTTTCCATCTTGAAAGTTTCGCCCATGTCACCCCCCCAAGCCCCATTCCCGGGTAGAGATGGGAAGGAGTTTGAGGGGATAATATAATAGGGTTCAGCCGTTGACTAGCAGAATTTTGGCTGTAGGCAAAGTCTGATGATCATCCCAGTCACCAGTACTGAACTTTTCTGCTCCCATTTCTTGTAATGCTGACAACAATGCTGCACTCTGACTCAATAACTCGTCTACATCAATACCACTATACACAGATGGATAACGCCGCAGGCGATTAATGCCTTCTCCCAGTAAAATTACTGCTCCTCGCCAGTTACCATTCTCTAAATGATACTGTGCTACAGCAATTTGTAAAATGCCTTGATAAAAGGTTTTTTCTGGTTCGTTTGCTTCTATCCATAAGGCTTCTAGAGTGTCATGACAAGTGTAGAACTGCCCAGAGTTAAACTGTTCTACTCCTTGCCAAAACTCCGGGGGGATAACTTCGCTCATCCCATGCTGGCTCGCACTTCTTTAATAGTTTCTAGGCTAATTTCTTGTTGGTCTCCAGCAAATTCGTTATCTGGGGTGAGAAATAGCATACAGTGGCATTCTTTCCGTTCTCTCATGGGTACACAGGGACAATTCCAATATGCAGCACTGACTTCAGCTTGCTTGTCCTCGTAGTGGCGACACGGACACAAAGGCGCACCTAACTCATCTTTATGTTTTGCTAGTCCTTCAATTACTACTGCGGTGACGGAAGGTTCAGAACAGAAGTATGTTCCTGTTCGTTTGGCGTACTGTTCGGAAAAATGCCGCATTGCTTCTAAGCTTTTATCAGTGGATGTTTTGTTATTGTCTGATGAGATCATATGGATCGGCTCTGATAATTTAAATATTTCTTTGCATTGTAACTCATTGATCATTGGTAAACATTGCCATTCACCTTAACAATTTTTGCAGTTGGGGTTGTAGTTCTTGTTGGCTCTGGACGATAATACCAGGATAATTGTGATTAACTACTTGTGGTTCGGCTGCTGAGGCCACACTGTGCCACAATAGCCAACGACTACCTTGAGGTAGGGAAGCAAGGGTAATGGAGTTTTGAGTGAGCCAAATTATGGGCTGACGGTGACCATGGCCACTGCTCACATCTTCTTGATATTGTGTTGCTGCTAAAGTTTCTAACACTACAGCATCACCTCTAACTAAACCGGTGGATGCTGTCCATAATTGCACTTGTATTTGTTGGCGCTGGGCATAAAAATACAAAGATGCTGCGGCAATTACTGCTTGTTCAAAGTTTTCTGCTTGCCAGTTACCACTACTGTCAAGAGCAATAATTATTTCTTGTCCACTGATAACTGTTTCTAGCTCACGTACTCGTATTTCCCCGTGGCGGGCGCTTGTGCGCCAGTGAATTAAACGGGTGGGGTCGCCCATGCGGTATGGACGTAGCGATCGCACTAACCCAGTTGTAGCTGCTTGAGCAATTCTACCACGGATATCACCTGTGTTGCTCTCTTCTTGTCCCATTTCATCTACCAAGGGGCAAGTAGTTAAAGGTAACACAGTGGGATAAACAATGGCGTAAGCCGGACACTGACGCTGACGACGACACCAAAACAAGCCTAAAGGCGCGCCACTAGCTAGTTCCACTGTATGCCAGCGATAAATTCCCCGTTGCCGAGTTGGTTGATAATATACCCAAAGATAACTACTGTGGCTATTAATTATTTCAATGGGTGTTTTAACTGGTTTCCCTAAGATATAAGGTATTATATCTTCCACTTGCAATAAACTCACGGGCCGCGGGGTGTGATTGCAGATTTCTAATTCCACAGTCAAGTCATCCCCTGCGGATATGGGTCTAATAGGACGACGTTTGACAACTAAACCCACAAGCGATCGCGCTGGTAAAAAAGCTGCCATAGCCAAAAGTGCAAAACTAATGCCACTAATGGCATATAGCCACCCTGCCATTGTATTAACAGCAGCACCAAAAAAACAAATTGCAATCCCTGCCAATACCCAGGCGGTATATACTGGAGCAGCAGCGCGGGTTTCTAACCAACTGGTAATGGGTTTAATCATCTTCGAGAAGATTTATATTATATATCATTCTCACAGTGTATGACTTTTTCCATCTAGTCTGAAAAGTCGGGGTTTTCTGGTGGTTGTCCTTGGACATTTTCTATACTAGAAATCGTGCTTTGCAGTCGTTCTACATCTGTCATCATCAACACCGCCCCCTCTATTTCCGTACTGAACAAAGGTGTAATAGCTACATAACATTTTATTTGTCTACCCCGGCGATTAATGGCATCTAATATCATTTCTTGAAACTGCTGCTGCCCAGATAAGCAATCCCGAATTAGCGATCGCAATTCCTCCACAGACAAGCCAATGTCTAAACTAAATAAAGATTTTTTTAATACTTCTTCTGCTCTTAATCCCCACAAATCCTCTACCATATAATTCCAAACTAAAATCTTATAACTTTTATCAATTACTATTATTCCCGTTTGCAGACTTTTGAGAATACCAACCAAAAAAAGATTAGTGCGGTTGAGTTCTATAGTGCGTTCGTTGAGTTCATTATTAATTGTTTGTAATTCTTCATTGGTGGACTGTAGTTCTTCGTTCATTGTTTCCAATTCTTCATTGGTGGATTGTAGTTCCTCGTTAGTAGTCTCTAATTCTTCATTGGTAGATTGTAGTTCCTCATTGGTAGTTTCTAAATTTTGTCGAGAGCGTTGCAAAGCTTCTTGAAGTTGAATAAACCGAGTGACATCATGAAAAGCAATGCTGACACCTAAGCAGGAGTTATCAACATCTTTCAAAGGGATAATTCTGATATCTAAATATTGCACTTCTGTATTGGATAAATACCGCTCTATATTTGTTAGGGTAATGGTACGGCTTTCTGCATAAGCCCGTTCGATAGGCGATCGCAATTCTATTGGCCGATAGGAAAGTTCTAAATCTTGAAAAGGACGACCTAAATCCTTGGATGAAAGACCAAACACAGTCCGAGCATGAGCATTAATAAGTACTATTATACCAGTAATATCTACTACTATTTGAGCAGTGGATGCCAAATCAAAAGCCATTTCTCGCAGCCGTATATGGGGAGATACTCGGTTGGTAACTCCTTCATCCACTGTATTTGCCATAACTAGCAAGCGATCGCGCAAATTAGTTACTGATACTTTGCTGAAGATGCGATTTTTCAAATTTACAGCAGTAAATAAATTAGAATGTATTAGCAGCATCTCTGCTTTTCCTAAAAAAAGATACCCTGTATCATTGAGGGCAAAATGAAACCGGGCCATAATGCGCCCTTGGGTTTCCGAATTAAAATACATCAGTGTATTCCGACACACAAGCAAATCTAAACGAGAAATTGGTGCATCTTGGAGCAAATCATGACGACCAAAAATAACACAGCGCCGTAGGTCTTGGCGAAAAACATAGTTATTTCCTACAGACTCAAAATATTTTTCCTTCAGTTCAGATTCTATCACCTGAACATCCTTAGCTGAATACACAGCTTGACGGGCTTGATTCAAGGCTTCTTCATCTATATCTGTGGCATAAATTTTTACCCGTTGTCCAAATTCTTCTGCTCCCAGAAGTTCAGCCATTAGCATGGCTAAAGTATACGCCTCTTCACCAGAAGCACAACCCGCACTCCAAATCCGGATTTGCTCAAAGTTATTTTTGAGTGTGACAATATTAGGTAAAACTTCTTCTGCTAAATATTCCCAGGCGGAGACATCTCGAAAAAAGCCAGTGACGTTGATCAGAATGGTGTTAAAAAGTTGATTGAATTCCTCTGGATGCTGTTCTAAGTAGTCTAAATAAATACTAAAAATTTCTATCCCTAAATGTTGCATTCGCCTACGTACCCGACGGATCAAAGTTGAACGCTTATAGCCAGTGAAGTCAAAGCGTCGGCTTTGTCTGAGATAAGCCAGTAGATTTTCAAACTCAGGGTTATTTTCTCCAGCAGTCATAATTCAAGAATGGGGAATCAAAGGTGGGACACAAAAACAATGAGGATGGTTTTTGATCCCATCTTCTTAATTTTTGCAGTGATTATCATCAAATTTTATACTTTACTTGCTTCTGAGTGTTAAATTAATTAAATTTTTTTTGATTACCATCCACGGTTTTTTAAAGTTTTTGAGATTTTTTAGTTTTTAAAGTAGGACGCATCGCCTCTCTACCTAAAATAAACATTCCAGTTATACCCAAGCTCACAAACCAAACATACTCATACCAATATTGGCGAACTTGGTCTAAGGTGTTAAGAGCAGGATGCAAAGAATTAATATAAAGCAGTAGTACAAGTATCATCAACCCCCCAAAACCAACAAAACAGAGACCAATATAAATCCGTGCTGGACGTAGTTCAAAGTCGCTAATTTGTTCTAAATTAATTTCTACCAGTTCCTGCCAAGATTGATCAGCTACATTTGATGCTACTTGTAACTTATGACTAAGTTTTGGCGGTAATATGGGTATTAACATGGCTACAGTAGGGCGACGCAGAGCAGTTTCAGTAGATCGCAGCAATTTTAGTGACTGATGAGTATGACCCTTCCTAGCATTGGAAACCGTGGTTTTGCTTTGAGAATCCATAGCACACCCAAGAAGAAATAGGCTATTTATAGCCTAGCGAATCAATCACCAGTCTGGCAAATCTCTATTTTATTTGCCAACTCTGGATACTTGGCGCTAATTGTTAAAGAATTTTACCAGACCATCTACTAGGCGATCGCTGAGATTTTTTTTCATGGTTTAAAGTCTTCTGGATGGGTCTATCTCAAGACTGATAGCAATTCCCGTTTAAATATGCGATCCTAGGCAAAGTGTGGAGGCATAGAGTCGGTTTATTCATATGCTGCACAGGGCCACGGTCAGTCATGAAGCCACCTCACCTGCGCCCAGTTCGTCCAACTCGACTACCCAGGGTGAAGCCGCGATTTCTCATGGTTAGGGCGGTGAATGTCAGTTTAGGCTGGAATCATCACAAAAATTTATCTCTGTAACTGCATTGTTGTACTAGAAAAAGAAATGGCTATCACCATCAAAATGTTTTGATTCTTAACATTTTTGCTCTTTTTTTTGTATAAGTTGAAGATAGAGCCAAAAAAACTTATTGTGTTGAGTATCAATTCCTTAATTAAAAGCAAAGGAACGGTGTATGGATACTGCTGTTAAATATCATATTGGGTTGATCAGGGAAGAAGCACGCCAACTAGTTCAAAAGGGTCTTATTGACCGTCAAAAGCCAATTTATTCCTTATGTAAATATGTTCCTAATCACGACTGGATATTGTTTGAGTTAGAACTAGAAAGAAATGAGTTTTTACTCAGAGATAGAATTATTGATCTATTGAGTAGTGAAACATGGGAAGAAGATTGATCAGCAAAAAAAAAGATAACCAATGAGCAAATAAAAACCGCCCACTGGGTTGGTAAAGATTCTATGATTCCTGAAAATTGAAAATATAAGAATCCCGATGGCTTGAACATATCGGGATTCTGGGTAAGCTAGTGATTAAGTCTTTGGTATTAGACCGGCAAATCTTGTACTCCAATCCATCCGGTGATAGTTTTACCTTTACTGGTAAAAAATATCTGATTGTCGCGATTGTGAATTTTATCTGCTGTTTTTTCCGTCATAACCTGTTCTGGTAAACCAGAAGTTAGTCGATTATATACTGGCATATCTTGCCAACAACGGCGACAAAACCAAGCAAAGCCTGAGACACGTATATGCGGTAAAAGTAATCCTGAACAACAAGGGCAGTAATTAATCATTTTTCACCCTCCTGATGAGAAAAAGCTTTGTATTTAAAATCAAGGTTGTCAATTAATCATTTCCTGGCTATGCAAAAAACTCTTTATATATATCTCAAGTGTAATGAAGAATTATGAGCAATTTTAAAAAATACTTAAATTAGGCAATTTTTCGTAACATTGAGACATAAAACATTATTATTATTTATTAAACTTAATAAATAATGATCTTATCCTATGTGTATTGTTTTGTATTTTATGTGGGATATAAGCCAAAAAAAGCCGTCCTAGAAGGACGGGGCTTGTATCGCATTCTGTTAGTCAAGCTACTAAACAGCAGTCAATACTCAAACTGCTTCCGTGTTTTTCTCGCCAGTCCGAATGCGTACAACTTGCTCTACAGGGGAGATGAAAATTTTGCCATCGCCAATTTCGCCTGTGCGAGCAGCAGCAATAATTTTATCTACCACCATATCAACTTGGCTGTCCTCGACGACAATTTCTACCTTAAGTTTTTGCAGAAACTCAACGGTGTATTCAGAACCGCGATAGCGTTCTGTTTGCCCTTTTTGCCGTCCAAACCCCCGGACTTCAGAAACAGTCATACCGACAATACCAGCGTTGACTAAAGCAATTTTCACTTCATCCAGCTTAAATGGGCGAATAATTGCTTCTACTTTTTTCATCATCTTAACTCCTGATTTTTAATAGGTTCGTTTATTAATTTACCCGATAGGCGTAAAACTCTATATTTTTCAATTGGAGATGTAGCCTGATATTATCGGGTTGTACAACAATACCATCACTGGTCATCTCTGATGTTCAAACAAAGGGCGCACAATTAAATATCCAGCACCAAAAGCAGTGAGCATGATTAACACAATGGTCATGGCTAACCACCAGCCACTGAATTCTTTAACTTCTTTTTCCCTACCAGGAGAATATTTGACCTGTTCCTCTTCTATCAAATATGTTTCTGGCATCGTTGGGTGATTTATTTCTTGTGGTGCTGAGAAGTGAGGGTCAGGTCTGGTTTGTTTAACTACCGACGGACGCGGAGAGGATTCTTGGGGGGGAGTTTTGATTTGATGAGTAACATGGTTAACTTGATTATGCTTCCGTTGAGGACTAGAATCTATCAACTTTTGCAGATGTAAAACAGACTGTATAACTTTGCTGATTTCCTCCCTTAGTAATTGATTTTCTTCCTCTAGTTGGTGATTTTGGCTAGTCAGTACATCTAGTTTGGCTTGTGTTAACTTTAACTCTGTTGCCAACTCCCGGTAGACATAGAGTGGCACAGAGGGAGAGTAGGTTTGCGGTTGGGGCGGTTTGGCTGGGTGCTGGTGAATAGAACTTGCGGTTGTTTGCATCTGTGGCTTGGTATCAAAAATCAAATATAATATGTTACAGCGATATTATCAAAGTATAGTGACCCTGGGAACTAGCCCAATACTAGAGGAAAAAAGTGTCCCACAGGGCCTTGTCCTTGGCCAATATCTAGGGCGTAAGTGAGTGCAGTGGTGACATACGCCTTTGCTTTTTGTACAGCCGACCATAACTCCATACCCATGGACAAATTAGCAGCGATCGCAGCTGATAATGTACAACCAGTACCGTGGGTATTTTTGGTCTCCACTGGTTTTGTGATCAAACTTTCCAGTTTTTGCCCATCAAACCAGATATCAACCCCCCGTGAATTGCCTTGCATCCCACCCCCCTTGACTAAAACAGCTTTTACCCTCAGATTTTGGTGTATGATTTGAGCAGCTGCCCGCATATCATCTAAAGTATTAATTGGTAAACCGCTCAAAATTTGCGCCTCGTAACGATTGGGGGTGACAATGGCCGCTTTAGGTAATAAAGCATTACGTAGAGTCTTTACCGCATCATCATCAATTAATTGCGCCCCCGTGCGTGACACCATTACAGGGTCAACTACTAAATTATTGATTTGTAACCTTTCTACTTGTTGGGCAACGGCAGAGATAATTTCTTGGTTGAGCAACATTCCAGTTTTAGCAGCTTGGACGCCAATATCTGTAGCCACTGCTTCAATTTGGGCTATAACCGCCTCTGTTGGCATAGCATCAACCCGCGCCACTCCTAAAGTATTTTGTGCTGTCACACAAGTAATGGCACTAGTACCGTGGACACAATGAAAAGCAAAGGTACGTAAATCAGCTTGAATACCCGCACCGCCCCCACTATCTGAACCAGCAATGGTTAAAGCTACAGGAACTCTGGAATTTATAGCAATATTCATTAGTTATTGATCATTGGTCAAAATTTAAACTACGCCGGACTCCTTGCAAATATTTAGCCCAATTTGCCGCTAGAGGAACTTCTGTAAATGGAATACGTACTGACTGAGATTCAGACAAGAGAAATTCCACCTGAATAACTCCACCTTGGCGGGGGTAGTTTTCTGTTTCTACAACTTTATTATCCACTAAAAGACGTATTTCCTTGACATCCAGCACAGAAAAAGTTTCTAGTTCTACCAGTCCTTTAGGTGAGGGTTTCCCCCAAGTTATTTTGTTATCTTTTAAACCTAATACCGCATAAATATCATACTTGGACTTGTCAAACTGCTGCGCCCAAACACGATACCCCTCAAGTTTTTGGTACTCCCTTGAGCCTTGCCAAGCCAACCAGAAAAATGCTGCTAACAAAGGTAACCATAAAAGACCACGTTCCATTGTTTAAATGTTCCTCAGTATTGAGTAAAAATTGTACAAAGTACAGCAATGAGGTATGAAGATGAGTTATGGTGGTGAGCAAACCGACAAAAAGCTGTGATCAGTTGAAATGAAAAAACTTATATTACTTTGCTTATTTGTCATCGGGCTTGGGGCGGCTGTTTTTGGGTTCCTGAATTTCCAGGGTTTAGCAGCCAAAGGCGATTTTGAAACAATTGTGCTAGATTTTCGAGAAGATATTTCCCCAGAGGTATTACAGCATAATTTACAAGCGATCGCTCAAGAATACAGCGTTACACCCCGATTAGACAACCAATTTTCGGCGCAGGATCATGTGTACATTATTGAAGGCGATTCCCAGCGGCTGAAAAAACTGAAAAAATCTCCTTTTGCCCAACTTACACAATTAATCGAGCCAAATTACATCTACACTATTCCTGGGTCTGCCGCAGCGACGGGATATGAAGAAATTTTTTCATCTCCAAATCATCCAGCAAATCCCTCATTAAATAGCCCTAATGATCAATATTACAGCAAACAGTGGAATCTACACAACATTGGCATAGAAGGCGCATGGAGTCAAACCAAAGGAAGCGGTGTTACAGTAGCGGTAATTGACACTGGTATAACTCGCGTGCGTGACCTAGTAGATACCAAATTCGTCCCCGGTTATGATTTTGTTAGCGATCGCCCAGAAGCCGCAGACGACAACGGACATGGTACTCACGTAGCCGGCACCATTGCCCAATCTACCAATAACCAATATGGTGTAGCTGGCATTGCTTACCAAGCCAATCTCATGCCCTTAAAAGTACTCAGTGACTATGGAGGGGGAACCGTAGCCGATATTGCCGCAGCGATCAAATTCGCAGCTGACAACGGTGCTGATGTAATTAACATGAGCTTAGGAGGCAGTGGTGAAAGCCAATTAATGAAAGAAGCCATTGACTACGCCTATAAAAAAGGCGTAACCATTATTGCTGCCGCCGGCAATGAAAATCACAACGGCGCTAGTTATCCTGCACGTTATCCCCATGTTATTGGTGTTGCTGCCTTCGGTTCAGACGGAGAAAAAGCCCCTTACTCCAACTTTGGCGCAGGGGTTGATATTTCTGCCCCCGGTGGTAGTGATGCTGGTAAAATCCTCCAAGAAACTATCGACCCTGAAAACAACAGCGAGGGAATATTTCTCGGACTCCAAGGTACAAGCATGGCATCCCCTCACGTTGCCGGTGTGGCTGCATTAATTAAAGCTTCAGGAGTTGCAGAACCAGAAGAAGTACTAAAAGTCCTCAAGCAATCAGCAAGACTTATCCAAGAGGATAGCTTAAACTATTACGGCGCTGGACAACTCAATGCGGAAGCCGCAGTCAAACTAGCCACCACAGGACAAATCAGCTTCCAAGACTTCTTTCGCTGGTTGCGAGATAACGGCTATCTTAACCCCCGCTTTTGGATTGATGGCGGTGCAGTAGCATTAATACCCAAGCTGCTCATGGTACTGGGTTCCTACCTGCTGGCTTGGTTTTTACGGGTTTACTTCCCCTTCACCTGGGGTTGGTCTTTATCCAGTGGCTTAATTGCTGGTAGTTCTGGGTTATTCTTCCTCAAAGGAATATATATCTTTGACCTACCCCAATGGCCTTTTCGGCTTTTAGGCAGTTCCATTCCCGAACTAGGCAACACCCTACAGGGAACAAACGCCTTAAATCCCATATTTGCCAGCGTGCTAATTCCCATAGTGTTAATAGCATTATTATTAGGACATCCTAGCTGGAAATTGTTTGCCATTGGTTCCAGCCTCGGCTTTGCTGCATTTCTGACCTGTAGTGCCATTTATGACCCAGCCGTTTGGGGGTTAGGGAGTGGCAACTTAGCCCGCAGCTTCCTCATGATCAATGCCTTACTGTGTTATGGACTAGCTCGTTTAGCATTAAAAACCGAAAATCAAAGAGTGTAAAATAACAATAGGGAATTGGGCTGCATACCACATTTCCCCCACTCCCCAAGTCCTACTTCCTTAATTATGAGCATTACAGTTACAGGTACAATTCAACGCCGAGATATTGGTATTGGCGCTTGGGCGTTAGTTACAGATGAGGGTAACACTTACGAAATCCTCAAAAGTGCTGACAAAAACTTGCTCAAAGCCGGACAAACAGCAAAAGTTACAGGACAGGTGCGCGAAGACATCATGACCACAGCCATGATTGGCCCTGTCCTGGAAGTCACATCATTTGAGATAGTTTAGGGTTTTTTCCTATCCCCCATCCGCCGAATTAACAACTTCTTGTAAACGAGTTCTAAACTCACCCTTGGGATGTCCCCCCTTTACTTCACCTATAATCTGAAATTCCCCTTCTGGAGAATCACAGACAATGTAAGTGGGCCATCCCATTTCTGATTTATCTGGATATTGAGACAACAAAATTTGGCGATACTTACGGTAAGTAGCCGTATCTTGCATTTTTACATCGATAAATTGCAAACCCAACTCTTCAGCTACCTTGCTGTCATAAAAAGACATTTTGTGGCAGATACCGCACTCTTCTGAAGAAAACTTAATAACAGCTAAACTCATGAGGCTATACGTATATAAGGTTTATGGAGACAACCATATTGTGAAAAAATCAACAATAAAATTATAAAAAAAATTAAGGGTTTGAGACAACGGCAATGTGTTCAAGTCGCAAATTTCGTGTCTGTCCTGTACTGAAAGGATGCCCCTGCTTTTTCAATGATCAAAACCAATCAACAAAAATCCATATATATTTTGCCAAAATATATGATATGATTGAGGAAACCATAACCTAAGCATCTACAAGATATAGTTTTGTATAATAGCTAAAATATACTTCGAGCAACTGCCAAAATTCTAGCAGCAATGCAGTATTTTTTTACACTAAAGGTAATAGTGTTAGGGTCAAGAAAGCTACAAACTGTAATCAGCAGTTAAAGTATTTTGAAAACTATCACGGCGGATAGGTTGCCAATTAAGTCAGAACAATGTAACATAATCTAGAAACACATCTAGACAGTAGTTTCTGTTTAGGCCTATTATTAGGATAAGTTAGTTGTGGTACTATGAACTAAACTCCGACTGGTACAAGATGCAACAGCTTATTTGGTGGGATAACAAATATAAATAAACCTTACCAAAACAATCCCTCAAATGTTTGTCAGCTACGGGAGTTATTTATCGGGGTGCATCTACTAATTAAATGTTCTCAGGTTAAGTCTAGCCCTCCGGATAAATCTTTTACAGGATTTGTTGTCATTTTGCTTGAATAAAAAACCCTGTGGTGTTAGCCAGCAAGGGTAACTAGTTATTAGAGCGTATCTACTGATAAACTTTTCTAGGACTAAATAGGATGTTCCAAATCAAATTGTCACAAACGGGAATGTTGCTCATACCCAACATAAAAAAATCCCTTAGTGGTGGCAGTTTAGGGGAGTTAATTATCAGGACGCATGGATCAAGAATCTATTTTGAGATAAAAGAGTTGAGTTTATTCTGGACAAAATTGTCATTAATGATATGATGATTGGTGTTTGCAGAGTAAAAAAATCCCCTACTGAGTGTTAGTCAGGCAGGGGAACTAATTATCAGGTTGCATCTGCCAATTCAATATTCAGATTACGACTACCACTCTCCGGAGAAACGTACCATTATATTTAGTGTTGAGAGCCAAAAAAAATCAACCAATGAGTGTTAGTCAGATAGGGGAATTAATTAAATCTTCCTGCTACATCTACCATTCTCCGGAGAAACTCACCATCATCATTAGTCTTCAAGAAACAAAAAAAAATCCCCTCACAGGTGTTAACCAGTCAGGGGTGTTAGTTATCAGGGTGCATCTACCAATTCAATCTTCCTTCTTCCCCTACCACCGTCCGGAAAGATTTTTAATCAAATTTCACAGCCCATTAGGCAAAAAAAATCCCCTCACAGGTGTTAACCAGTCAGGGGAGTTAGTTATCAGGGTGCATCTACCAATTCCATCTTCCTTCCTAACTTACCATTTTCCGGAAAGATTTGGATTGATCCTTATTGACCGAAATATCAACGGCGAGCAGAGCTACTGGCTTCAGACATGGGGGTTAGCCGTTGGCGATTTTAATCGCCTTCCCCATTCTTCAACTAGTTCGCTTGCACTAATACTTCTAATTTTCGCTTCTTCTCTAATATTCTACCATGCCCTAGGTATTAAAACTATGGTTCTTGTTGTTTGAACTTCATCATTATGAAGCGCCAGAGATACCAGAAACTAAAAATATGATTCAGTTGTCATAATGAGAAATGAGCATTAATTGATCATTACCCCTGAGTATAAGACTATGCCCTAATAAATGCCCAAATACCAAAAGTAACCCTTTTGTAGATTGTTGGAGCATTTGTGTCAGCAAAATGGCTAGAAACATTGATTTATGGAGTTTAATCAGGAATTTCACCTTTCAGTAACCCCAGTAGGGCAAAATGATTATTTGGTGCGGACGGAACAAGTCGCGCCTGGGGTGCCATTGGCAGAAGAACTAGTAACTTGGCCCGTAGCTGAGTGGTTGGCATCTGCTGGACATCTAATGAATGACCCACTGAAATCGGTGTTGCAGGGAGAAGCCATTGCTAGAAACTCTGTTAATCTGGTGGTACTGGGACAGCAATTTTATAACGCACTGTTTCAAGGTACCCTCAGAGATAGTTGGATTACAGCCCAAGGTATTGCCCAGAATCACCAACAATTACTGCGTTTACGTTTGGGGCTAAAAGATATTAGGTTAGCACGTTTGCCATGGGAAGTGATGCACGCAGGCGATCGCCCCTTGGCCACCGGTCCTTACATTGCTTTTTCTCGCTACCAAAGTGGAATGATGGCAACATCTCGCTTACCCGCGAGAAACAGAGTAACAACATCAGAAACTCGTGGGGTCAGGGTTTTGATGGTGCTGGCCTCTCCTCCTGATCAAGTTCGTCTTGATTTGCTCAAACAAGAAGCTATTAAACTCCAAGCTGAACTTCACCGTCAAACACCACGAACAGGCGAAAGTGGTAATCATTTACCGGAGATTGAGTTGACTCTGCTAGATCAACCAGGGCGGGAAGAATTGACCCAAGCTTTAGAACAAGGAAGATACCAAGTTTTACACTATTCCGGTCATAGTAACTCAGGTCCTAACGGTGGGCAAATTTATCTGGTTAGTAGAAGAACCGGCTTAACAGAAACTCTTAGTGGTAATGATTTAGCAGGCCTATTAGTCAACAATAATATTCAAATGGCTGTGTTTAATTCCTGTTGGGGAACATACACTGCTACATCAGATCCCGAAGGGGATCTGACTGGTGAACGTAACTTAACCGAAAGCCTGGTAAGGCGCGGAATTAGGGGCGTTTTGGCTATGTCAGAGAGAATTCCTGACGAAGTAGCGTTGACCTTGACACAATTGTTTTACCGCAATCTCAGCCAGGGATATCCTGTGGATTTGTGTGTTAGTCGGGTACGTCAGGGATTAATTTCTGCTTATGGTTCTCACCAAAGTTACTGGGCATTACCGATTTTATATCTCCAACAGGATTTTGACGGCTTGTTATGTCCAGAAATGTCTTTAAGTGTGGACTCACTCAACGGGTATACTCACAATCCGCCCTTGAAGGTAAATGCCACGGCTATGTATTTTGCCATGACCGATGATACCGAAATGGTTTCACCTATTGATGAAATGATTCCTGCGGGCTTGGGTCATGATACTTCAAATTTAGACTGGCTGGGTGAAGAAACATGGGGTGATTTAGTTGATGAAATTGAAGGTGATGATGATTATGGAGAGGATTCAGCCTTAGTTTCAGATTTATTTCGTCAGTTAGACCAACAAAAGGCTGCAAATCAGCAACTGAATTTCGCATCTGGACAACTAATTAGAAGTAACCAATTTCCTGAAGATCAAGCTGGGGAGGATGTTGCTGCTGTGGAACAGTCAATAGAATTATGGGGGGAAACACCAGATAGTATCACGGAAACTACTCAAGATTTTACACAAGATCCCAACAATCTCTCTGTTAGGGGAGCATCGCCCCCAGCCATATCAAATCCTCAACCTCGGACTCGTCAACTGCTCCCTGTTACCCGCATTGGGGGTGTGAGTACGTGGGGGAAGCTAATCTTCGTTTTTGCTACTCTCATCGGCTTCGGTTGGTGGTGGCAAAGTAGGCAAGTATCTTTTTTATCTGATATACCACCAATTCCTACTCAGTCTCGAGTGGGGGTAAATCAGCCGAAAATAGATATCACAAAGGCTATTACTAACGAGGTTGCTGCCCAAGCTACGGAACAATTAAGCCAGGGTAATTTGCGAGAAGGGCTAATAGCTGTGGAAGAATTATTGAACCGTGGTGCCCTGGGTGCTGCGGAAACGTCCCTGAATTCAATTCCACCAGGCCAGCTAAAGAATGGAATGGTTAATTTTTTGAAAGGACGATTAGCATGGCAGTTTGTGCAAACTGGAAACAAAAAATACAGCATTGACGATGCCCGGCGTTACTGGGAAAATGCTGTTAAGGCTGAACCGGATTCCCTTTTATATAACAATGCTTTGGGGTTTGCTTACTATGCAGAAGGTAATCTTGATCGAGCTAATCACTCTTGGTTTCAGGCGTTGACCTTAGCCCTCCAGCAGGAAAATAAATCTGTCTCTTTGGAAACCACAATACCTCAAGATGCTTTAACTTCTTATGCTGGGTTAGCTCTTGGGTTGTATAAGTCTGCGCCTAATCAATCTGGTACTAAACAAGCACAGTATATTAAAGAAGCAATCAAACAATCTCAAATTGTTCTGAGGACTGATCCCATCAATTTTCACCTAAGTAAATTAAGTAATAATTGGCTATGGACAGAACAGTCTATGACAGATTGGCGATCGCTGTTGGAGGAAAAAGGTGAGAATAATTGAGGGGGCTGGGTTTCATATCCCCCTCATCTTTAAGCGATCGCGGCTGAAGAGGCTTTAACCTTGGGCTGGACTAGATAGAGATTGCAGTTTTTCTAGTTGTCCTAGGACTTCTGTACTGTGAACCAATGGGTTAACCTTGAGAAAAATCTCACGCAAAACTCCCTGGGGATCAATAATAAAAGTATGGCGCATGGATAGAAAACCGATCCACGAACCATAAGCTTTACTCACTGCTCCAGTGGTATCAGCTAATAGCGGAAATTTTAGCCCCTCTGAATCACAAAATTTGGCATGGGAATCAACATCATCAGCACTCACACCAATAATCTGAACGTTTTTCTTAATGTATTTGGGTAGGTCTTGTTGAAAACGACGAGCTTCTATGGTGCAACCAGAGGTAAAGTCTTTGGGATAAAAATAAAGGACTACCCACTTACCCCGCCAGTCAGAGAGAGAAACTTGGCCTTCACCTGTGTTGGTTGGTAAGGTAAACTCCGGTGCTGGCTGATTGAGTGGTGGTAGTTTACCACCCAGAGCATGAGCAACCGGAGTTAGATTTAACCAACTCATCACAGCAAAACAGCTAACCAGTAATATTTTGAGAAAATTGCGCCGAGAAATCATGGTACAAATAAAAAACTATAACTTTACACAAGTTTACAATTATTTGTTACCTTGATGAGATTCTGGGATATCCACACTTTCAATATATTGGCTATCTAAGAGAAAGTTTCCCTTAGCAAAATGTATACCCCAATATCCTCCTGGACGACGATCCAGCACTGTACCCTCTTCTCCTATGCGAATAACGTCTGGGGGGCGTAGCATGGGCATGGGATCTGCGGTTTTGACGTAGGGTGGCAGTGCTATGACCCTGACTTTACTACCAATGGCGAATTCTTTGGACATATTAATCAAGCTAAGAGTTTTGATTCACTCATAACTCATATTTCCTAACTTTTACTAGGTGTTGACTGTATATTTAGCGAAGATTTGGGAATTATTGGAAATTGGGTCGCCCACGGCGCGATCGCATATTTTCCCGCGTTTCTTCTAGTTGTTGGCGTTGTTCGGGGGTGAGGACTTGTAGCATCTGTTCTTTAGATAACTCCCGGATTTGGCGGATTTGGGTTTTCTGTTCCTCGGTCAAGTCAGCCCAGACCTTTTTTTTCATTTGGTTTTGTGCTGCTTCCTTTTGTTCTGGGGTAAGAACTGCTTCGATTTTATCACGGGTATTACTTCTAATAGTCTGCATTTGAGCTTTTTGGGCATCTGTTAAATTTAACCTTTGCCAAGGACCTTTCATACCTCCTCTTTCTCCGCCCATCATTTGTGCCATTTGTGGAGATGAAGAGCGCGCGATTTGTGCTTGAACCGCAAAGGGTATTGTAGTTACGGTTAAGGCAATTGCTCCAGCTAATAGTGACAATGATTTTAGTCTCATGGGTTGTGTCGTGTAGTTTCTTGCTTGGATATCACTATTATAAAAAATCCCCCATCACACTGACATGAGAATAAAGTCATGATTACACCCATGACTAAAGTCATGATTCATGACCAGAATGTAGAATATGCCGAAAATAAAATGACTATCTCAAATTCCATGACTCGTCCTATTCAATTTAATAATCATCCTTTTCCATTTTTGCTGTATTTGGAGTGGGTATTATTAGCGATCGCTGTTTTTACGGCTGCCTTACCATCTCCATCTCCGCGATTTACGACTAAGTTTCCCCAGGTGATAGCAAACCAGTTACCGACTTTACCGCCTGGTTTAGCGGAACTTACTCCCAGAGAAAAAGAAGTCCTGCGGTTAATTTCCATGGGTGATAATAACAGAGAAATTTCTCAGAAACTTTATATATCTGAAGGAACTGTAAAGAATCATGTCACGAATATTTTAAACAGGTTAAATTTGCGCGATCGCACCCAAGCCGCCATTATGGCTAACACATTTTTAGTTTATTTAGATCACAATATGTTGTAGTGAGTAAATAATGCACAAAAAAGTTATCTTAATTATTGATGAGAAAAACTGATGATTAAACCCGCAGACGTTGGTACCAAAAAGTTAATTAGTTTAGCACCAGATAACTGGGTGAGATGGGTAACACAAATACCTGATATTGTAGCTATTGAAATTCTTAACTCTGAATTTCAATGGATTAGCCGAGAAAGTGATGTTTTAATCCGTGTCAAAAATCCCCAAGGTGAGGAATTTTTGGTGCTAAATGAAGTGCAGTTGCGCTATGATCCTAGAATACCCCGGCGCATTCGTGCCTATGCAGGTTTGGCAGAAGAAAAATTTAATTTACCTATTTACCCGGTATTAGTCAACATTCTCAAGACGACCAATGTAGAAATTCCTACAACATACAGAGCAAATATTGGGGGTTTACAAGTCCGTCAAGACTACCGAGTGATTAATTTATGGGAAGTAGATGCAAGGATAGCTTTTCAAGAATCCTTACCATCACTGCTTCCCTTTGTACCAATTCTCAAAGATGGAGAAAATGAGTCTACAATTCGAGAAGCATTACAAATTTTACGTAGTAATGAGCAGTTAAAGCAACTGGAAACGGTGTTAGCATTTTTTGCTACCTTTGTACTAGAGACTGAGTTAGTTCAAGAAATCATGAGGTGGGATATGGCTGTATTACGTGAGTCGCCTTGGTATCAGGAAATATTACGGGAAGGTCAAGCACGCGGTGAAGCACGTGGTGAAGCACGTGGTGAAGCACGTGGAAAGAGAGAAGGAATAATTTTGAGCATTGAAAATAGCTTAGAAGCTAAATTTGGGAAAGATGGATTGGAATTGATGGCGCAAATTGCCCCTATCTCGGACTTAGAATATTTACAATTAGTTTTACGGCAAATTATCACAGCCAATACAGTGGCAGAATTGCGGCAAATGCTGTCAAGTGAAAGCTAAAATAGTTACATACTTTCTTGATATTTTGCTAACAGTTGGGGAATGGAATCATATCCATCCACACCAATAATACCTATGATTTTAGGGCGATGTTGGTTTAATAGTGTTTGGAATGATTCTACTCCCAGTTGTCCTTGTAATATTGTTAGTAATCCTGCTGGTTGTCGCCATTCATGAGAAGAAATTTGCTCTAGCAGATACATTCCTAAACTGCCAGTGTAAATAGCTTTGTCTGAGTTTTGTAAATTATAGTAAGCTTCTGATAAATAAGCCAAGTTTCGCCCTTGGAGATATAAATCTCCGGCAATTTGGGCTGTTTTAAAACCATTTTCTAAATAGGGTATTGCGGCTGGTGATTCACCTATAACTAGATAAGCAATACCTAAACTACTAAAACATAAAGCTTTACTTTGAATATCTCCTAATTGTTCTGATAATTTTAACCCTTGTTCTAAATACTGAATGGCTGTTTCATAGACTTCTGTTTCTATTTGTTCCAGCTTTTGCGCCTGCATAACTTGGCTGTAACCCAAATTGACTAGTGCATTGGCTTCTCCTATCCGTTCCCCGGTTTGGCGGCTGAGGATTAATGCTCGTTGACTGTAGTTAAGAGCATCAGTATAGTTTTTTTCTTTTACGTAGGTACGGCTGAGGTGATTGAAATTGGCAATTTCACAGGGGCGATCGCCCGCGTTTCTGGCTATTTCTAGGGCTTGTTGATGAAACTGAATAGAACGTTGATATTGTCCTAAAGCTCGTTGTGAATAGCCTAAAAGGGTTAAAATTCTGGCTTTTTCCTGAGTTCCCTCCACTGATCGCAATGGTTCATCCAGATAATTCAAGGCATCCCGTAGGGAGTTCCCGGCAAAAGAAGCAAAAATTCCTCCGTACAAGGGAAAATATGGACGCTGGGAAAAGTTTCGCAGAATTTGCAGCATAATTTGAGTGCAGCTGTTACTGTATGCTACCTGGGAATGAAAGCCACTGGCTAACTGACTCCAAATTACAGCAAAGGTCAAGAATGTAGAGATGGATAACTTTGACCCGGCTTGGATGTTATGGGCTTGTTGGTCGAACCAGTGGACTAAACCTCTTTGTAGGTACTGTAAAGTTAATGCTATTTCTACCCAGTCACTGAGGCTGACACTACTTTGCTTTTGGACAAATTCAATGATTGATTCTTGGTTGGCTAGGGTGCGAAACAGTGCTTGAGTGAGATTATTTTTGACTTGCTTTGCCCAAGTTGCCCAGGGTCCCCTTTCTCCGGGAACCCCACCAAAACCCAATTGCTGATTTGTTTCATACATCCAGCTGACTAGGTGGTTTTGTAGTCCTTGCCAAGTGGCTAAACCACTGGTAATGCCCTGGGATATTTGTTGTAAATCAGGATCTACTTGATAAAATTGTTGTAAGCCTTGGGCTAACTGTTGTAGTTGGGGGATGTTGAGTGGTTGCTTTTGATTAGGGTCAATAATACGTAAGAATATAGTTAAACGTTCATCTGTCGAGGCTGTGGTGATTTGTTTAACTGCTGTGGCGATCGCTTCTGTGGCTTGATTTTGCTGGGAATATCGCTGCCATTGACTTTGAATTGTTTTAATGGCTCTCAATTTGCGGTTGGCTTTGGCTTTCTTGAGTTCATCTGTTTCACTATCCAATTGGCTTTGAGTGCTAGTGAGGCGATCGCCTAAAACTAATTCAAATACTTCCCCCGTGCCGGAAATTATTTTTTTTTGCAGCATTTGATACACCATTTCCCCAGAGCTAATTTTGCCCTGAAGGGTGGATGCGACAATTTCATCAATTAAGGCGAGATAGCGATCGCTTATGGACTGAGGTTCAGACACTTTAACTGCTGGGAAACGTCAATTTCTATTTTAGTCCCTGACATCTCCCCTGGTTAAAACACAGGGGATTCTAAACTGATGTTGCTACGCGGTCATCTGACAAGCTAGGCAACGCTTACTATATGATTGGGAGGGTCAAAAATCCCCTACTCACCTTGACTGAAATATCAACGGCGAGCAGAGCTAATGGCTTCAGACATGGGGGTTAGCCGTTGGCGATTTTAATCGCCTTCCCCATTCTTCAACTAATTTGCTTGCACTAATACCTCTAATATTCTACCAATATTCTACCATGCCCTAGGTGTTAAAACTACGGTTGTTTTTGTTTTCACTTCATCATGAAGTAGCGGCAGAATTAAAGAACTGACGATACAATCCTCTGGTAACTAAAATACTCGTCAGTAAGTTAGCCATAGCAACCATAAAAATTATCACAATTTCGTAGGCTACAGCGTTGAGGGGTGTAATTCCTGCTAATAACTGTCCGGTGGTAATTCCTGGAATAGTCACCATACCCACCACCATCATTTGATTGAGAGTGGGTAGAAATGCGGCTTTAATGGCTTCTTTGCGGTACTGGTTAACTGCTTGCTGGGGAGTTGCACCTAAGCTTAAGTGAGTTTCTATTTCCACAGTTTGGGTGTTGAGAGTAGTAACCAGACGTTCCCCGGCTATGGCGGCTGCATTCATGGCATTACCTATAACTATCCCTGCTAGGGGAATTACATAACGTGCTTGCCATGTGTCTGGTTGAATAATTAAGAAGTTGGTATAAAGAACCGTCAAAGCAGTGCTAATGAAAATTGCTCCCCATACCAAGGGTAATACTTGGGGAATCTTGGTACTGATACGATTTCGGGCAACAATGGCTGCAATAGTTAAAATTACTGCTAAAATTGCCAAAATACCCCCAACACTGCCAACAGCAAAGATGAACTCTAAAACGTATCCTAGTATGAGTAGTTGTAATATGGTTCTGCCTGTGGCAGTAACTAAGTTTAACTCTAGTCCCAATTTCTCCCAAGCAGATAAACCAATGGCTATAACCATCAATCCCACAGCAATAGCTAAATCAACTAAATCTAGCTTGATTAAATCCTGCATAAGTTTTCCGCTATACTAAACAACACATTTTCTATCCAGCAATGGTATCCTTAACCAATAATTAAATACCAGACAGGGCGACGGTGTTGATCAAGCTTTTTGATAATGATCAAATTGCCAAAAATTCCCTGTCACATTGCATCATTTATATCTTCAAATAAAATGAAAACTCATGATCCAAAGTGTAAGTTCTATCCCAGCCTTTGATATTAAGCAGCAATACGCCACTATTGAAGCAGAAGTAAGTGCGGCTGTTTTAGAAGTTTTGGCTTCTGGGCGTTATATTGGCGGACCTGTAGTGGAAAGCTTTGAGCAACAGTTTGCAGCCTATCATCATGTAAATAATTGTATAGCTTGTAATTCTGGTACTGATGCCCTATACTTAGCTCTACGAGCTTTAGAAATTGGTGGAGGTGATGAAGTTATTACTACGCCTTTCACCTTTGTAGCTACGGCGGAAGTGATTAGTGCTGTGGGTGCAAAACCAGTTTTTGTTGATATTGACCTTAATACTTTTAATCTTGATTTACGGCAAGTAGCCGCAGCAATTACAGCTAATACTAAGGCTATTATCCCAGTCCACTTATTTGGACAACCTGTGGATATGACAACACTGATGGACATAGCCCAGTGTCATAATTTAGCAGTAATTGAGGATTGCGCTCAATCCACCGGTGCAATGTGGGGTCATGAAAAAGTCGGGAGTATAGGACATATTGGCTGCTTTAGTTTTTACCCTACCAAGAATCTAGGGGGTTGTGGCGATGGCGGGGCGATCGCAACTAATGACCCTCAACTAGCAGCGAAAATGCGGGTAATCAAGGAACATGGGCAGAAAAATCGCTATTCTTATGAGGAAATTGGTGTAAATAGTCGCTTGGATAGTTTGCAAGCAGCCATTCTGCAAATTAAACTGCGTTATCTGGATACTTGGAATAGTCAACGCCGAGCGATCGCCGCTTATTACCAGCAATTTCTTCAGCAAATTCCCGGTGTTGTTGCACCGCAAGAACTAGCCGGGGGTGTTGGTGTATGGAATCAATACACCATTCGCATCTACAACCCGGAGGGAAATGATCACAACCCCAGCTACCGCGACTCGGTGCGTGGTCAAATGCAGGAGCGGGGGGTGAGTTCCATGGTTTACTATCCCCACCCCTTACATTTACAGCCGGCTTATCAAATATTGGGTTATCAGCCAGGACAGCTACCCATGTCTGAGTTAGTTTGTCATCAAGTTCTATCTTTGCCTATGTTCCCAGAATTGACCCACCAACAGCAAGACCAGGTGATTTATGCTTTGAAAGATAGTTTGGATGGTGGGAAATAATCAGTGTTGGATTTTGGATTAAATCCAAAATCCACAATTTCACAATTTAAAGTGTCAAATTATATGCTAGATCAGCACTTGGCTGTTAGCATTAGCCAAAGCTTCCACTAACCCACGAACAGCAGCAATCATGGCCACTTCGCTATTAAGTTGATTGATGGCGGAACCAACACCAACACCTGCTGCACCAGAGGCGATGGCTAAAGGTGCTGTGACGCTAGAAATACCCGAAGCACAAAGTACAGGTACAGACACAGCACGGGAAATTTCATAAGCTGCTGCTAGGGAGGGAGCTGCTTTTTCAATTAATCCCAAGGTTCCAGAATGGGACGGTTGACTGCTAGTACCGCCTTCAGTTTGGATAATATCTGCTCCTGCTTTGACTAGTTCTTCTGCTAACTTTACTTGTTGGTCTAGTTCCAGAATGTGGGGAACTGTCACAGTCATGGTGATTTCTGGGAGGAGGGCGCGGGTTTGTTGAGTTAGTGCTAAAACTTCCTCGGCTTCAAATTTGCGTCCTTGGGCATAAAAACTATCAAAGTTACCAATTTCAATTAAATCAGCACCGGCAGTCACCGCTGGGACAAACTTTTCTGGCTCTACTGCTGATACACAAACTGGTAAATTGATCAAGTTTTTCGCTAGTTCTACTAAAGCAGCATCTGCGGCGATGTCCACAAAAGTAGCACCACCAAGTTCAGCTGCTTTGATGGTAGCTGCAACGCGATCGCGATCAAAGTTGTTTAAACCGCTAATCACTTTGAGAACTCGACGGTCAGCAAATGCACGTCGGAGACTAGGCTGGATTGTCATAGTTTTTTGTTCAGGCTAAGAAATAAGGCCTATTCTACCCTCACTGGTTACATTTTTACGCTGATGCTACTATTCTACAATGAAACTGGCTATATGTTACATAATATTAATTTGATATTGACTTATTGGCTCTTGATACCCACTTCAAAGGTCACCAGATTTTAAAGAACAAATTGCACACTGAACATGATATTGGTATTAGAGCAACTCAATCTGTATCTGTCAGTGAATCACCACTATGAATCAAACCTAAGTCAACCCAAGGGTTACTTCAGGACTAATGACAACAATCATAGCTGGTCATTAGTCACATAGAGATTGAGCATTGCTTTATTAGTTGTATTGAGCGTTAAAATCTTTAAGGGGAAATATGTTTAGAACACTAATTGGGCTTGTTGTTGCTACTATTTTGCTGACGTTCCAGTTCTTGGTGGGTAGCGCAACAGCACTAGAACTAGACGAAGCTATCAGAACAGTACCATTAAACGACAGAGGTGAAACGGTTGTACTTAGCCTTAAACAAGTCAAAGAAGGCAAAAGGTTATTTCAATATGCTTGCGCCCAGTGTCATGCAGGTGGTGTTACCAAAACTAACCAAAACGTGGGACTAGACCCAGAATCTCTGGCACTGGCAACACCAAAGCGGGATAATATTGAGGGATTGGTGGACTACATGAAAAATCCCACCACCTATGATGGAGAAGTAGAAATTTCCGAGCTACACCCCAGCATCAAGAGTGCTGATATTTTCACAGCAATGAGAAATCTCAAGGAAGATGACTTAGTAGCCATCGCTGGTCACGTTCTTTTACAACCAAAAATACTTGGCGATAAATGGGGCGGTGGTAAGATTTATTACTAAACTCCTGGAGATGTTGGATTAGGGGATTGGGGGATTGGACATTTACACCATGAACACTGTCCCCCTATTAACGGTTGATTGCAGTGGATTGGCTGATGAATTGCCCAAAATTGCAAAAAAAAAATTTAATCTACGACATCTTGTCATATTTTGTGCTAAATTTTATTTAAAATACAAAAGGCAAAATAAAAATATAGTTAGGAGAAAGCCATGAAATTGTTTGCCTCAACCTGGCGACGTTTTACCTTAGCAGTGTTGACAGTGCTTTTAGTTGTTAGCAGCTTTGCTGTGTTTACACCCGCCGCTTCAGCCGAAACCTACCAGGTAAAACTAGGTAGTGACAAAGGGTTGCTAGTTTTTGAACCGAAAAAATTGACAGTTAAACCAGGCGACACAATTGAGTGGGTCAACAACAAAGTTCCTCCCCATAACGTTGTCTTCGATCCAACCAAAAACCCTACTAAAAGTAAAGATTTAGCAAAAAGTCTCTCTCACGCCAAATTGATGTTGAATCCTGGTCAGTCCAACACAACCACAATCCCCGCAGACGCACCTGCTGGTGACTACACCTTCTATTGCCAACCTCACCGTGGTGCTGGTATGGCCGGTGTCATAACTGTTGCTAGTTAGAAAAAGCCCTAGAGGAAGTTATACCCTAAAATGGGCTAAATAGCGGTAATGAGTTAATCTTGTTACCGCTGAATCTATTTGACGAACTAGGGGCGGGTAGTCCCAAAGTAAGACTGTAGGACTTGTGACCTCTACTATTTCTCTTACTATTTCTCTTTAGGCGAAAGTCTATTAGAGCAAGTTGCAAAGGCGAGGTTAGTTCAAATCAGGTTGTAAATTAGAAAATAGCTGCTGCCAATTGATATCATTAGCACTATTCTCTCCTGTTTTCACTTCTAAAGTGATATTACAGGCATTTGATTGATACAGCGATCGCACACAAATTTCTGCCACATCATCCCGGCTAATTTTACCCTTGATATTATCACCTTGCTCAAAAATTAACTCCTTACCACCAGGTTCTTCAGTCAAAGCGCAGGGTCTAATAATTGTGTAGGGAATCCCACTAGCCCTTAAACTGTCTTCCCCTTTCAATTTCCATGTTAAAATTCCTCCCAACTGGTCATTTAATCTCACTGCTGGGGGTTCCTCATCTAAATTCAGTCCTGGTCTTCCCGGACGAGTTACCCCAGCCGAACTAACCAAGATAAATTGGGGAAAACTCTCCCCACCATAAGCCTTGATTGATTCTATTTCTAAAGCAAACCCACCAGGGGAAAAGTGAGGATTTAAACCCCCATCATATTCAAATTTACTCAACATCAGTTGAAAAGAGGAAACCCTACTAGGATCAATTGGCGGAGAGTTTTGCACAACTTTGGCGCGAAACACAGGAATTAAATCTTGAAAAGCAACCCGGAGAGTTATCCAAGTATTATCCACGGTGTCAAAAGAATAGCTATAACCAACGCCATCCCATTTGGTATCTGTCCGTAAAAATAACTTGTAACGCTGACCATCACCTTTAACCCGTAGCTCTACACCCTCATAACCAGATAAGTCAAACGGGGGTTCAAAGTTCTTAGTTCTAATGGAAGCAAACCCGCCAGAATTAGCTGTGGAAACGTTACCAGCAAACACAGCTGTATTTTCTAAAAATTGTATCCCACTGGCACTCACACCACCCATAACCACATCATCCACTGCACCCCACATACTTTTTAAAGTATTTTTTAATTTAGGGTCAGCATGAGTAAAATCAAATATAATTTTTTCATTGGCTGGGGGTAGATATTTAGCCGCAGCTGTTACTAAGTTTTTCACACCTTGATATTCTACATTCTCCGGGGTGTCTCCCACAACTTCCGGCAGATAAAATTTCACACCTTGGTTATATTTAGCCCTATCCGGTGTGTCTCCTTCCACTGGTTGTACACGGACTGCGGTACAACAAACCACAGCTTGGATATTCCCCATCACCATTGAATTTAAAGTTTCTGGTTGAGTGATATCTCCAGCTACTAGGTCTACATCATCACCAAGAATTGAGCGTGCTTTGGCAATGTCTCGCACCAGTGCTAGCACTCGATCACCCCGTTGCAGCAGTCGTTGTACAACTCGTTTTCCTACTCCTCCTGTTGCACCTGCTACTAGTATTACACCCACATTTTTTCCTCCATCGGGTTTTTGACTATCATGGGAACCACCTGGTATTAAACGCCTTACCCAGTTGAGACAAGGAAACACCTCGAAATAAGTTAAGGTGTTGATAAACCTGCCTAAGTCCCATTGAGAACGATTTTGATCAGCCACAATTGCGTCCTCGTAATTGTTTGCTTTTACTTCAATGATAACCGAATTCCATTGAATACTCTATTCGCGCTAGGATATTTGAGCAAGTATAGGTAGTTCACTTATGACCCACATTGATCAGGCTCAAGCTGAGTATGAAATTTTCCCCCAAGAATTTAAAAGCATCATCATTAGCACCGTTAGTCAAGCTGGAATACCCAACGCTAGTTATACTCCTTTTGTGATGGATGATGCTAAAAATATCTATATATATGTCAGTGGTCTAGCTATCCACACTCAAAATATCCTGGTAAATCCCGGTGTGAGCGTTTTATTTATTGATGATGAATCTAAAAGTGACCAAATTTTTGCCCGTCGCCGCTTGAGTTTTGATTGTACAGCTACGTTGATAGAACGTGAAACTGAGGCTTGGAATCAAATTGTTAGTCAATTTCAAGAACGTTTCGGAGGAATTATTCAAGTTTTGCGCGATTTACCAGACTTTCGTATTTTTCGCTTAACTCCCAGTGCTGGACGTTTTATCATTGGTTTTGGCACAGCATATCAAATTAGTGGCGAGCAATTAGATAAACTGATTCATATCACAGGCAATTAATAAATTACTTTGTCTAAATTTTTGGTGAATTTATGCTTCAATTTCAACCACCCGGCTTTGGGCGTAAAGTTATTAATACATCCCTGGGGACAATGGTTTACTATACCCAAACCAATGCACCCTGGTTAAATGACCATACCGAAGATTTACCACCGTTACTGTTTCTGCATAACTTTGGCGGCGGGGCTTCTGCTTTTGAATGGTCTAAGGTTTACCCAGCTTTTGCCGCTACACACCGCATCTTAGCACCAGATTTAATTGGTTGGGGAGAGTCCGCTCATCCAGTGCGGGATTATCAAATTAAAGATTATTTAACCACTATCCTGGAGTTTATCACCCAAACTTGCCACCAACCAGTTACCGTGGTGGCTTCTTCTTTAACAGCAGCTTTTGTGATCCGCTTGGCTATTAGTCATGGTGATTTGTTTCGGCGATTATTTTTAGTCTGTCCCTCTGGGTTTGATGACTTTGGTCAGGGGGCTGGACGAAGATTACCATCATTAATTATTAATTCTCCCCTGTTAGATAGTTTAATTTATACTATAGGGGCTGAAAATGATTTGGCTGTAAGAAATTTTTTGCAAAATTTTCTGTTTGCTAAACCACAACGAGTTTCAACAGAAATGGTCAACGCTTATTTGACTTCAGCACAACAGCCTAATGCTAAGTTTTCCGCTTTGGCGTTTCTGCGGGGAGACCTTTATTTTGATTTGAGTTTGTATATACAGCAACTCACAACCCCTACGGTGATGTTTTGGGGAGAACAGGCACAATTTACCCCCATTCAGTTGGGGCAAAGATTAGCTAATCTGAATACTACAGCTATTGAGGATTTTTGGGCGATCGCTGATACAGGCATATTACCTCATCTGGAAACCCCGGCGGTTGTCATTGGTCTGTTACAACCCTATTGGGCAGATAATTTGTAAACAAAGGAATGGGACAAAACTCCTGGAGCGCCTGGGTTCAATGGGTATAGGCGAGGCTGGTCATGATACAACAACTAATATAGTAACACAATCCTTTAAGATTGCTGACTCTAGTCATTACAGACGATAAAGCTTTATATTTAATAAAGATATATTGTTAACATTAGTAAAAAACCTGAAAAGATTGGGGGAAAATAACTGCTATGAGTCGTGTGGGCGTTTTATTACTCAATCTCGGCGGTCCCGATAAGTTAGAGGATGTCGGGCCATTCTTGTACAACCTATTTTCTGACCCAGAAATTATTCGCCTACCCTTTCGCTGGCTACAAAAACCCTTGGCTTGGTTAATTGCTTCACGGCGAACCAAAACATCTCAAGCTAACTATAAGCAAATCGGCGGCGGTTCTCCACTGCGGCGAATTACAGAGGCTCAAGGACAAGCTCTAAAACAACAATTGGCTGATTTGGGACAAGAAGTGAATATCTATGTGGGAATGCGTTATTGGCATCCTTACACAGAAGAGGCGATCGCGCAAATTGCCCAAGACAAGATTGAAAACTTGGTGGTTTTGCCCCTCTATCCCCAATTTTCCATTAGTACCAGTGGTTCTAGTTTTCGGCTATTAGAGAAACTTTGGCAAGAAAATCCAGAACTCCAGCCCCATGACTATACTGTGATTCCTTCTTGGTACAAACAACCCAGTTACCTCCGGGTAATGGCGGAACTGATAGCTCAAGAACTAGATCAATGTCCAAATCCTGATCAAGCTCATATCTTCTTCAGCGCTCATGGTGTTCCCAAAAGCTATGTAGAAGAAGCCGGAGATCCCTATGAGCAAGAAATTGAGGAATGTACTGCTTTAATCATGCAGACCCTCCACCGACCCAATCTTTACACCCTAGCTTACCAAAGTCGTGTTGGTCCGGTGGAATGGCTCCAACCTTATACAGAAGATGCTTTAGAACAACTGGGCGCACAAGGAGTAAAAGATATAGTTGTTGTCCCCATTAGTTTTGTCTCAGAACACATCGAGACTCTGCAAGAAATTGATCTTGAGTATCGGGAAATAGCGGAGGAGTCAGGAATTGATAATTTCCGTCGTGCTTCGGCTCCCAACACTCATCCAGTATTTATTAAAGCATTGGCAGAATTGGTCATAGATGCCCTAGACAAGCCCAGTTTCAAGCTTTCCCAAGCAGCACAAATGAAAAAAAGAGTGAAAATGTATCCCCAAGAAAACTGGGAATGGGGTATGACCACCAGCGCCGAAGTCTGGAATGGTCGTATTGCTATGTTGGGCTTTATTGCTTTAATGATTGAGTTAGTAACCGGTCATGGTTTGCTGCATCTAATTGGAATTTTGCCATAATCAAACTTATTCCAACTCCCTGCGACCTTCTAAAGCCCTGGCCAGTGTTACTTCATCAGCATATTCTAAGTCACCACCCACAGGTAAACCAAAGGCAATGCGTGTCACCTTGGTAAATGGCTTCAACAGTTGACCAATATAGAGGGTGGTTGTCTCCCCTTCTATAGTTGGGCTAATGGCCATAATCACTTCTTCGGTTTTTTGTTGACTCACCCGCCGCACTAAAGCTTGAATAGTTAGCTGTTCTGGTCCTACACCATCCATGGGGGAAATCACACCTCCCAAAACATGATACTTGCCTTTATATTCCCGGGTTTTTTCTAAAGCAATTACATCACGAGAATCTGCTACCACACAAATAGAACTGTTGTCACGGTGGGGATGGCGACAAATTTCACAAACAGAATCAGCAGATAGGTGAAAGCAAACAGAACACAAGCCTATCTGCTTTTTGGCCTCAATTAAAGCTTGTGCTAAAGCTTCTACTTCTGCTTCTGGGCGTTTTAAGATATGCAAAGCTAGTCGCTGGGCTGATTTGGGACCAACTCCTGGGAGGCGTTGCAATTGCTCAATTAATCGTGCTAGGGGGCGTGCGTAAACCGTAGTTTTATCTCCAGAATTTGCTCACCATTACCATAATGACATTTTTATTGTCCACATATACACAAAAAAAGACCCCCATTTTTGGGGGGCTTTTTCTATTCAACTAAGCTGGAAAATTAGCCGTTGATTGCAGGTGCGGTTAAAGCAACAGGAGCAACTTCACCAGCAGCCAAGTCTAAGGGGAAGTTGTGAGCGTTGCGCTCGTGCATTACTTCCATACCTAAGTTAGC
>NZ_JANQDH010000045.1 GCF_029891735.1 Chrysosporum bergii ANA360D | reverse complement strand
GGAAAACTGTTATTGGAAGACTACCAAGTCCTCACAGTAGATGAGTCTGCTATCATTGCTGAAGCACAATTGCAAGCCCAACAGATTTCTCAATGCGTAGCATCTGACCCTATCCACAAAAAAATGGTGCTGATGGCGGCGATGGCAAGGGGCCAATTGTAGGAATGGTCTTGAGTTATCTAGTAAGCTAAGTTGCCAACTAACAATTAAAAATACGAAGCAGGTGATAAGGCAGAATTACAGCAGGTTGTCTTTCGGATCGCTCGTTGGATCTTTGTACCTTCCCTAGTCATGGCGATCGCCCTCATCGTCTTCGCCCAACCCGTGATGAGCCTGTTCGGTGCAGAGTTTGCTGTGGCTCATTGGTAGCCGATACCATCCCTCCAACTGACTTGTCATGATAGTCATGGTGCGACTTTCCCTTCGGTACTGATAAACTGGGATTGAATCCCTTTCAGAGTCATCATGATAGATTTGGGAAGTCTAAATGTGGTCGAGAAGAAAGTGCTTTTCCCATGTTGAGAATAGTCACATTAACATCAGCATCAAAACGCCTAATTCTAGATTTTACCTATGGTTTCAGCCAAGGTAAAGGAACTGAGTCTAAATTACACGCCGTCATGAGATAATATGATTATTAATTTTCTGTATAGCCCAGTTAATTATACTTGATTGTAGGCTATTTTTAGCCTCTTCTAATGAAGAATCCAGACTAATCCTTATGTACGGGAATATGTTATGCAAGAAAAACGAATCGCAATGTGGTCTGTGCCACGAAGTTTGGGTACAGTGCTGCTACAAGCCTGGTCGAGTCGGCCAGATACCGTAGTCTTTGATGAACTTCTCTCCTTTCCCTATCTCTTTATCAAAGGGAAAGATATGGGCTTTACTTGGACAGACCTTGATTCTAGCCAAATGCCCCACGCAGATTGGCGATCCGTCATCGATCTGTTAAAGGCTCCCCTGCCTGAAGGGAAATCAATTTGCTATCAGAAGCATCAAGCGTATCATTTAATCGAAGAGACCATGGGGATTGAGTGGATATTGCCCTTCAGCAACTGCTTTCTGATTCGCCAACCCAAAGAAATGCTCTTATCTTTTCGTAAGATTGTGCCACATTTTACCTTTGAAGAAACAGGCTGGATCGAATTAAAACGGCTGTTTGACTATGTACATCAAACGAGCGGAGTAATCCCGCCTGTCATAGATGCACACGACTTGCTGAACGATCCGCGGCGAATGCTCTCCAAGCTTTGTCAGGTTGTAGGGGTTGAGTTTACCGAGACAATGCTCAGTTGGCCCCCCATGGAGGTCGAGTTGAACGAAAAACTAGCCCCTTGGTACAGCACCGTAGCAAGTTCTACGCATTTTCACTCGTATCAGAATAAAAATGAGTCGTTGCCGCTATATCTTGTCGATATTTGTAAACGCTGCGATGAAATATATCAGGAATTATATCAATTTCGACTTTATTAGAGAGTATTGGTAATGAAAATTTTGAATTAGTGAAGAAATAGAAGTTGAGAATATAGACCATCTAGGGATAGAGACTTATGCTGGACGGATTCAACAACATCAGGACAATTACCCACGTCAGAGTGATTTTAGCTTTGCTGTTTACGGACAATTATGGATTTATGGCATGGAACTATAGGCTGATTTAGCTCTAAGCTTAATTAGTCTTAAACCTCATAAACGCCTCTTTTTCAAGCGTGGCTTTCAGGCTCTATCCCTTATGAAACAAGCTGTTTGACCACTTTGTCACCCGGTAAGGAGAAAAACCTTAAACCCAAGCAGAAAAAATTAGCCCGTAAAAAAAAGGGAAGTAAATCAAGGAAATATAGGGTAATATATTTTTCACAAGTTTATCAATTGTAATCTACTTGATTCAGTAAATTAATTAAGGTGTTGAAGAGATGCAAACAAGAATTGTAAATAGCTGGAATGAGTGGGATGAACTAAAGGAGATGGTTGTCGGGATTGCAGATGGTGCTTATTTTGAACCAACTGAGCCAGGTAACCGCCCTGCTTTACGCGATAAGAACATTGCCAAAATGTTCTCTTTTCCCAGGGGTCCGAAAAAGCAAGAGGTAACAGAGAAAGCTAATGAGGAGTTGAATGGGCTGGTAGCGCTTCTAGAATCACAGGGCGTAACTGTACGCCGCCCAGAGAAACATAACTTTGGCC
>NZ_JANQDH010000044.1 GCF_029891735.1 Chrysosporum bergii ANA360D | reverse complement strand
ACAGATGTCCAAAATCTATATGAACAACATACAACAGCTACGGGACAGGTGTTTACCCCGGAAGCAGTTCAACAGGCATATTATTTAACCGATGGACAACCATGGTTAGTTAACGCCCTAGCTCGTCAAGCTACCCAGGTGCTAGTCCAGGATATGAATCAACCCATTACTGCTGAGGTGATTAACCAAGCCAAAGAAATCCTCATCCAGCGTCAGGATACCCATTTGGATAGTTTAGCAGAAAGATTACGGGAAGCACGGGTTAGGGATATTATTCAACCCATGTTAGCTGGTGAAGACTTAGCTGATACAGCAGAAGATAATTTACGATATGTCCTAGACTTGGGTTTATGTCGTCGCGATCGCGGGGGTGGACTAGAAATTGCTAACCCTATTTATCGGGAGATTTTACCTAAGACCTTAGCTGCAGTGGCGATCGCATCTCTAACTTCTGTAGAACCCAACTGGTTAAACTCTGATGGTACTCTCAATCCTCAAATTCTCTTAAACTCTTTCTTGGAATTTTGGCGACAACATGGGGAACCATTACTTAAAAGTGCGCCTTATCATGAGATTGCCCCCCATTTGGTGTTAATGGCATTTTTACACCGGGTAGTAAATGGTGGTGGGACGTTAGAGCGAGAATATGCCATTGGTTCTGGGAGAATGGATATTTGTTTACGCTATGGCAAGGTGGTGATGGGTATAGAAATTAAGATGTGGCGTGAAAGAAAGTCGGATCCGTTAATTAAGGGTTTGACCCAACTGGATAAATACCTGGATGGGTTAGGATTAGATACAGGTTGGTTAGTGATTTTCGATCGCCGTCCTGGGTTACCACCTATGGGAGAGAGGATTAGTACGGAGGAGGTTATTAGTCCTAGGGGACGCACCATTACCCTCATTCGTAGTTAGATTCCCATAAATTTGAACCACATTTGAATCACAGTAGTACCTTAACTTATTGTCAATTATGCCTAAACACTTTAATACTGCTGGACCTTGTCAATCTGATATCCACTATATGCTCTCTCCCACAGGGCGACTACCTCAGTTGAAAGCATTAATTGATGGACGCAATTACTTTATCATTCAT
>NZ_JANQDH010000043.1 GCF_029891735.1 Chrysosporum bergii ANA360D | reverse complement strand
AGAAATGATGGCAGTAAGGATATCAAGAGCGCCACTAGCGCGAAACATCCCAATAGCCACAAAAATTGCTACTAAAAACGGTATGATGCGGACGGCAATTTCAAAGCCTTCTTTTGCTCCCTCGGTGAGAACTTCGTAAACCTTTACCCCGCGGAAATAGCCAAATAACAAGAATAAACAAATTAAAATGGGTAGTAGCCAGTTAGAAAGGTTACTAATAAAAACCATACTAAATATATGAGGCAATCCTCGGATAGAGAGGCGATAGGATACAGCTGCTAAAAATGCTACAATTAACCCTCCGAAAACGATATTACCAATTATACCCGGAGGAATTAATTCGGTTCCGGGGTTTTCGTCTTCAGGGGTTTTGCTGTCTGTGGTTTCTAATGGGGATGATAAAGGGGTTAGATGAGGGGATGCACTACGGGCAAAAAGTTTACAAGCGATAATGGCGATCGCTGTAGAAATAATGGTAGCAATAATTGAGGGCAGGACAATTGCCGCAGGATTGCTCGCCCCAGCACTAGCCCGGACAGTAATTACACTGAGGGGTAACAGTGTAACAGAGGAGGTATTAATGGCCAAAAACAAACACATGGCAGGTGTAGCCGTTCCCGGATAGGGGTTAAGTTTATTCAGTTCTGCCATAGCCTTTAAACCCATGGGGGTAGCAGCATTTCCTAAGCCCAAGGCGTTGGCTGCCATATTCATGACCATTGCCGACATAGCGGGATGATTAACGGGAATTTCCGGGAAAAGTCTACTCATCACCGGACGAATTAAGCGGGCAATAAATCGCATCATCCCTGCGGTTTCAGCCACTTTCATAATTCCCAACCACAGCGCCATAGCCCCGATTAGTCCAATGGCCAGGGTGACGGCAGTTTCAGCTGCTGTAAAGGATGCCTCTGTTAAAGCGGCCATATTACCGTTATAGGCTGCCACCACTGTGGCGGAAACAATCATAAATAGCCAAATGGCATTGAGGGGGGATGATGATTTTTTCATCTATCTATATAGACTGGGATGACAATACAGTATTGTATCCTGTTGAGGAATGATCTTGGAATTGGAGGGATTGCCTCTGGCACCGCGCTTCGCGCAATTGCACTACATATGGTTTCATGAACTTAAAGATAAATCCATTAAATTCCCTAGTTTGTAAACAATTCGCGCCCCAACATTGCCATCCCATTCACTATCACCCACTTCGCAGACATCAAAACCAATAATTTTACGTTCGCTGTTTACCAACTCCCGAAATAAACAAAAAGTTTGCTCTAACTCTAACCCCCCAGGAACAGGAGTACCCGTACTTGGGCAAAGTTTGGGGTCAAGTCCATCCACATCAAAACTAATGTAAACATATTCTGGTAAATGACTAATAATTTCTCGGCATAAATCAATCCAAGTGCTGCCAGAGTAGAGCTTTTGTTTAATAATTGGGTCATAGTAACCAATAATCCGTCCGTTTGATTGATCAATCATTGCCATTTCATCATGGGAAATGTCACGCAAGCCCACCTGCACTAACTGGGATATTTGGGGTATTTTCAGGGCATTAAACATAATAGACGCATGGGAATAGGTAAATCCCTCATAGGCGTTGCGTAAATCTGCATGGGCATCAATGTGTAAAATGCCGTAATTAGCGTATTTAGCCGCTAATGCTTGGAAGTAACCTAAAGGTACACTGTGATCACCACCAATAACTGCAACTCGTTTCCCTTGTTTCATTGCTGCTTGACACTGGGTGAATAACCATTTATTCACCTGTTCCCCGGCTTGATTAATTTCTGAGAGTAGCGAAGTTAAATCTGGCGGGTGTGTCAATTGTTGCCCTTGTTCTAGTCGGGTGATGATTTTGGCTGCTAAGGTGCGGTAATATGTGTTTTTTTCTAAGATATCTTGGGGAACTTTCATCATAAAAATTCCCTGTTTCCAGCCTTCAGGATGATGAAAATCAAACAAATCTAGTTGAACTGAAGCGTCGAGGATTCGCTGTGGTCCGTTGGCTGTACCACCACCATAAGATACAGTTACTTCCCAGGGTACAGGAATGATAATCAGGTTGGCAGATTGATAATCGTATGGCAAGCCGAAAATGTTGCCATTTATTTCACCTACGCCACTGGGATTGTAGTCTGGTTTTTCAGTCATAATGGTTTGATACAGGCCTGGATCAGCTGTTAACGTACACCCAAATACATCCTAGCTAAAAAATCAAGCTTTGCTGAATGAAGTTAATTCTTCTTCTAGTTCCCTGACTAAAGAAGCAACCACCGCTTTTAAAGAACCGGTACTTTTAAATACTTGTCGCTGGCGGATATAGCTAGGGCCTGTTTCCAGTCGTTGTGCCAGTAGATTTAAATACCACTTTTCTTCTAAAATATCCGCAGTCATGGCGATCGCATTGATAATATCCTGGACTATATCCCTGATGGGTCTGCTGTTGCCTTGGTGATCTTCAATATAATGGGCATCTAAACCCCAGCGAGAGGCTCTAAAAAAGTTTTCTTTTTCCATTAACCAAGGTAGAGGAGTTAACAAAAATCCTGTTTCTTTTCTTTCCCGGCAATCATAAAGATACAATATCAAACAATGGACGAAGGCTGCCAGCATAATTGATTCTTTGACTGTTGGTTGAGCATCCATCACCCTCACCTCTAAAGTTCCTAAATCAGGTTGGGGGCGTAAGTCCCAATGAATATCCCGAATAATCTCCCACATTCCAGCGTGTCGGGCGGTGATAAAGAAATCAGCAAAATCCTGCCAACTTTTAAACCTGGGAGGCATACCATAGGTTCTCATGGATGATAGGAAGCAGTGGCGATAAGAAGCAAAAGCGGTATCATGACCCCACCAAAAAGGGGAACTGGCAGACAGGGCTAGTAAAATGGGCAGATAAGGTTTCAGCCTAGCCATCATATCTATTGCTGCATCACCTGATGGCATTCCTACATGAATATGCAAAGCAAAAGTCATCATCATATCTGCTAAATAGCCAGATGCAGTCTGTTGGGCGATATATCTGGGAATGGGGGTAACGGTGGTAAAGCGATGGCAAAATGGATGAGTACCAGCTGTACAAATATTCATCCCTAGGTTTTGGCATTTGGTTTTAAGGCGAGAAAGAATGGCCAAAATACTGGTTTCTAACTCATGGATATTCCCACACACGGGCGAAAAAATTTCCACTGATGCTTGGTTAAACTCTGGCTGAATGAAAGAATTTTCCCCATCTTCTGCTAACAAAGGTAAAATCCCATCTACTAATTGCAGGGTATTAGGATTAAGCAGTTGCAATTCAATCTCCATCCCTAGAGAAAATTGAGGAGATCTGTTAAATTCTATGCCTGTCATACTGTTTTGTGCTTCTGGCTAGTACAGGTTGGCAGATGTGAGTTAGTGTAATTCACATTTTCTCTTGTGTACTTCTGCTTTAAAGCTGAGAAAAATAATTAACATATCCCAATACAAGGGAAAGTATTTTGCTCAAAAACCGTGTCAATATAGAAGGTAAGAAACAACAAGGGTAAAGTAGATCAAGAGGAAGGCCAAAAAACGCTGTGCAGATCACATTTTTAGGGACGAGTTCTGGTGTACCCACGCGATCGCGTAATGTTTCCAGCCTGGCGGTAAGATTACCCCAAAGGGCGGAACTATGGTTATTTGACTGTGGCGAAGGTACTCAGCATCAAATTTTGCGGAGTGACCTAAAAATGAGCCAACTATCCCGGATTTTTATCACCCATCTGCACGGTGACCATATATTTGGCTTAATGGGACTGCTGGCCAGTTGCGGTTTAGGTGGTAATGTCGAACGAGTGGATATTTACGGACCGCCTGGATTAAATGAATATATCCAAGCCTGTACACGTTACTCCCACACACATTTTTCCTATCCGGTGAAAGTTCATGTTGTCCATCCGGGAATAATTTATGAGGACGAAGAATATACCGTTAGCTGTGGTCTTTTACATCACCGCATCACAGCATTTGGTTATCGCATAGCAGAAAAAGACCGACCAGGACGCTTTGATGTGGAAAAAGCCCAAGCCTTGGCCATTCCTCCCGGTCGAATTTACGGACAACTCAAGCGTGGTCAAACAGTTACTCTCGCCGATGGACGAATAATTAAGGGTACTGAATTATGTGGTGCTACAGAAATTGGACGCAAAATAGCCTACTGTACAGATACAATTTATTCTGATGGTGCGGTGGAATTAGCCCAAGATGCCGATGTATTAATTCATGAGGCTACCTTTGCCCACCAAGATGCGGATTTAGCCTTTCAGCGACTGCATTCTACCACCACTATGGCGGCGCAAACAGCCTTAGCAGCAGGAGTGCATCGGCTGATTATGACTCATTTCAGTCCCCGTTATGCTCCCGGAAACCCCATAGAGTTAAAAGATTTACTGGATGAGGCCAGGGCAATTTTTCCCAATACAGATATGGCTTATGATTTCTGGAGTTATGCTGTACCCAGGCGACGAGAAGCTGAATTAACGGAAATCATTCAGTAAAAAAATACAAACTACTCAAATTTATCAACAGTTCTGGATGTAATGTTATTTACGATGAACAGTTAAGTCAACTAGAAACTGTACTGGCGTTTTTTGCTACTTTTGTACTGGAGAGTAGGTTAGTTCAAGAAATTATGAGGTGGGATATGGCTGTGTTACGTGAGTCGCCCTGGTATCAAGAAATTGAGCAGCGTGGTATTCGTATTGGTGAACAACGGGGAAGGCGAGAGGAAATTTTATCCAACATCGCCACGGTTTTAGAAGCTAAATTTGGTAACCGTGGTTTGGAGTTAATGCCCCAAATCACCGAAGTTTCTGATTTAGAGCGCTTGCAGCATATTTTCCGCACTATTGTTGTAGCCAACACAATTGCAGAATTGCCAAATACTTTTTGATCAAATTAGGAGATTAGAGCCATTAGTGGGTAGTGGGTAGTTAAAAATTAAAAATTACCTGACCAATACCCTTGACAATTTCCAAAACGTGGTAACCGCTTGTGTGGTTGCTGCCGCTTTTGTCGTGGCTTCTAGATAACATTTACCTGGCTAGAGAAATAATAATTATTGTGGTTGCCATTAAAGAACATGGACCCACATATGGCTACAGTAGATTATTTATACTGCTTATCGCAGGCTTGTTTAGGAAGCCCTATACGAAAAACCAAAAACTAATCACTGATGACTAATGACTATTGCATAATTATAAAGAACTGGCAACTTCCCAGGGTAGATAATAGTCTTATCTTAGGTAGTAAAGACTATGGTCCAGAGGGTCAAACAGATAGTTAAATGTGATTTCAATGATCAAGATGAAATTTCAACTGTTTAATAGTTCTTTATTTTCCCGGGTTAAAGTACGTCATTGGTGGATAGGTATCTTCTTGTGGATGGCTTTAGTAGCTCCGGCTCAAGCATCTGTAATTCTGCGTGTGGCAATTCAGAGGGGAGTTAATCAAGTGAAAGTTGGCAGTTCCACAACTGCCATGGTTAAAGATAGTACCGGACGTACTCTCGGAAAACTGCCAGCTAGGAGTTCATTTAGTGCCCAAAGTATCCCCGGTGGTGTGGCTCTGAATAGGTGGCAGTCTGGTTTATTTTGGATTGAACCAACAGATGATGGTTTTGTTTATATTGGCGATCGCTGGTATCGTGGTAGAACTTTAGTTTTACCGACAGATAAAGGTTTAGATGCCATTAACTGGGTTGATTTAGAAGAATACCTCTACAGTGTCATCGGTGGTGAAATGGATGCTGGCTGGCCAGAAGAGGCACTGAAAGCCCAAGCGATCGCCGCTCGTACTTACGCCCTCTACAAGCGCAACCAACAGCGCAATCATCCCACCTATGATTTAGGGGATAGTCCAGACCGTTGGCAGATTTACAAAGGAGTCATCAGTGAATCTCCTGCTACTTATGGGGCAGTAGATTCTACCGCAGGGAAAGTATTAACATATAACAATGAGATTATTCTTTCGGTTTTCCATGCTTGTTCTGGGGGACACACAGAAAATGTGGAAGATGTTTGGGGAAATCCCCTTGCTTACCTCCGGGCTGTTCAAGACTACGACCAAAATATCAGTGCCTGTAATTGGGTAAGAACTTTTTCTCCCAAGGAAATTAGCTCTAAAATTTCTGGGGTGGGCAATGTCAAAGACATGAGCGCACAAGCCTATTCCCCTTTCCGTAGCGTTAAAGTTTTAAAAATTGTCGGTGATAAAGGTACAAAGGTGCTAAAAGGTGAAGAAGTGCGTACTGCACTTAAACTAAAAAGCACTCGCTTTAGTATCAGTAGAGATGAGGCTGGTAACTTTGTACTACAAGGTTTAGGCTTTGGTCATGGCTTAGGAATGAGTCAGTGGGGAGCATACAATCTAGCTCGACAAGGAGCCAACCACCTGCAAATTTTAGGACATTATTACCAAGGAGTAACTTTAACGCCTATTAAAACTAAGTAACAAAGTTATTTGGTAGTAGAATACCTGGTATATCAAGGTGAAAGCTTGATTCAGACAGCCCTAAGTAATTTTGGCAAGAGTAGGTTTCTCCTACTCCCTACCTCCTTGTTGTAAGCGCCTTTGCCATTCAGCGTCAATTTGTGCGGAACGCTCAACTTCTTGGTCGAGTAAGTCGGTTTCAGTGGAATATACTAAATCTTCACTGCCAATGACTTTTTCTGAGGTAAATTGCTGTGCGTAGTCGATTTTTCGCAGTAAAGTTTCATCTGGGTTGGCTAATAGTTTAACCCGGGACAGGCGATCGCGGTTACGTGCGGCAATTTTTTGATTACGCCATTGAATCCAAAGATAACGTACCAATGGTACAGCTAAAAAACCAGTACCATAACCCAACAACAGCCAGTAAACACCTTGTACAAAAGCCACTAACCCCCCCAATTGAGCAGCAGCAGTACCATCAGCAATCAAACCTCCTAATATTAATGCTGCCACCAAGTTAAGCACACCCAAACCAGCCGCCAGCATAATCTGTCCTGAACTGGCTGCACTAAAACGCCAAGGATATTCTTCCAAATGGCTTGGTACTGGCTGAGGACTGGTTTTAGTTGCTTTCACCTGCAACTCTGGGAAATAATAGACAATTTGCCCTTCAGGACTTACTTGTGGTTGTCCATTAAATCGAGTCAGCACCGGCAGCATATAATCTTCATACTCTTGTGTATAACTTTCACCCAAATCATCGAGATAAGGGGAAATTTGTTCTGCTACTACAGCACCACGATGATTACCAATCACAGCAGCAACTTCTTGCCATCGCCGTTCTTCTAAATTAGCATTAGGATTACCATCGCCAAACAAAAACGAAAACACAGCCTCAAAGAAGTTCAAATTACTTTGATTGCCTCTGCGTTGTTGTCTTTGATATTGCCGTTCTTGGTAGCCGGTACCGTAGTAATTGGGGCTAAAGTACCAAAATAAATCTGGGAAGGGGAAAAAGAAGAACCCACCCTCCCGAGAACTGCTACCCCTATCGTTACCCTCCCGATCTGAGTTAGAAGCAGTAACAATAATAATGATGGTCAGAGTTATTAGGGCAATGGAAACAATTAAGAAAATACCGAAGGAAATACGGATCAGGTAAAAGAGAACATTCCATACTTTTTTCCACCATTCCCGCAACCGCATCTGAAGGTATTTATTACGCAAAATATCGCGGAAGTTTCGCGGAAATTGGTAAACAATATCACCTGTTTCTGCAACTTGTAAATGTCCGCCAGCATCAGAGGCCAAAGCTAACAACCCTTGACTAGCCTCGGCAATATTCAACCCTGCCTGACTTGACACATCACCAACAGTCACTCGGTAGCCCAGTTTTTCTACAGCCTGCATAATGGTGGGATTGGGAGTCACTTCTCTTCCCTCCTGTGAGAATTTACTTTCATTTATTTTAAGTATAAAGTTTTATTTTAGTTTGTAGTGGGGGCATCTTGCCCGCTAGTCTTATTTAATAATTTGTGTCTAGCTGGAAGTGAATTGGTATAACACCGCCCCCATGTTATGATCATGTGGCTTGGCTTGGTTAATCACCAATTTTTCTGCTCTAAGTATGGTTCAGTACACTCTCGCTCAAAGTCCAGAAATTCTACTCACTGTTTCTGGAAAAGATTCAGCCAAAGCCCGTGAGAAAGCTATGGATCAGCTGATAGAATTGATTGATGCGGGTCAGCTGCCCACGGAACTGGAAGAGGGATTTGGCCCCCAACAATTAATTGAGGTAAAAGAATCAAGTCATGATTCTGTCGGTGGCGAGGACAGCATTACCCAAGCTGTCCAGATTTTGAATAATCTAGCCACTCTTAAGCTGAAGGTACAAGAATCACGGGCTGATGCACTAGAAATTCGTCAGGCTGTTGATGTTCTGTTTTCAGATAGTTTAATCACAGAAGAAGAAATTTCTCGTCTGAAAGAGGGTTTTAAAATCTTGAAAAACTTTGCCCAGGCTAATTTGCGTTACCAAGAAGCACGAGCTAAAGCAGAACACGCACGGCAAGTTTTAGATGCAGCTTTAAAATCTCCAGAGTAATAGATATCTCCAGAAATACAATATGCCTCTTTGGTTAACTTTTGTAGGGACGTTCCATGGAATGTCCCTACATTCTTTACCTTCCTCTGATTTTCTTCGCAGTTGAAGCAACAGAACCATGACCTACTATTTCAGTATTTATATTTTGCTGGTAATATTGCTGATAGTAGTTGTGAGAAACACTAGTAGATTCCTTAGACCTGTTAGCGATCATGCCTAACATAGGAGTACCAGAAATTTGAATTTCTTCTAATACTTGTAGTAGTGCAGTGCGTTTGAGTTTACCTAAACCTGCCACTAGCACAATACCGTTAGTATTAGCAGCTATGAGGTGAGCATCCGCAAAACCCAACAGGGGTGGGGTGTCATAAATAACTAAATCAAAACTTGCTTGCAAATTATCCATTAACTCCTGCATCTTGCGGGAAGCAAGTAGTCTCACCGAGTCTGGCGGAATAGGCCCTGCCATCATGACAAACAAATTTTCTTCCAAGGGCGATCGCTCGATCACATTATGCCAGTCTAAGTCTTGGGAAATTACATCTGTTAATCCTTGAATATTCATTAGTCCTACCCGAGTATGTAAGCTAGGACAACGCAAATTACCATCCACCAGTAACACTCTTTGACCCATGGCTGCAGCCGCTTGTGCTAGTTGTATGGCAACAGTAGACTTACCATCTCCCAGACCCGGTGAACTGATAACTAAAGAACGAATGGGAATATCTGAACCCAACAGCAAAATATTTGTGTACAGTGAGCGAAAAACTTCAAAAAATGAAGCGTTATTCACTGGTGGTAATGCTGGAGATAAATTATTTTTTTGGTTAGTTGTTTCCAGTTCTTTTTTCAAAGGAACTATGCCTAACAGTGGCAGTTTGGTAGTATCTTTGAGTTCTTGAGCAGTGTAAAATATGTTGCTGAGTTTATCCACCACTAAAGCTGCTCCTACACCCAATAATAAACCTAAAGCACTGCCTACTGCTAAGTTCCTGGTGGCACTATCTGATACAGCACCGGGATTATTCACTTTAGCCAATTTGGGATCAAGTAACACCCAAGGCTGCTGTTTTTGACCTTTCTCTATTTCTAAGGCTTGTTGTGTAGCTGTAAATTGAGTTAGGGCATCAGTGGCAATTTGTAATTCCCGTTCAATGTTGGCATAATTACGGCTAATAGTGGCTAACACTCTAATTTCATTGTTGAGATTGTCGATTTTTGCTACCAAAGAACTATCACGGGCTGACAGCGATCGGATACGGCTTTGTAAATCTTTTTGTACCCGCAATTCTTCTTGAGTCAGCAAAGGCAGTAAATAAGCTTTTCGCTCTCTCAAAGTCAAGATAATGGGATTATTATCTTGGAATATGGCCAACTTCTCTGTAATTTCCAGGTCTGCCTTTTGAATTTCATTCAATATACTTTGGTAGCGAGTATTTTCACCGAGCAAAGAATTACCAGCCCTTTCTCCTGGTTGGAGGGCTAACTCACTTTGTAAATCTTGATATCTAGCTATTAACTGTTCTAGCTCTACTCTATTTTCTATTTGCTGTTGTCTCACATTAGCCATTTGTGTAGACAATTCTTGAGATTTTTGTGTAGGGTCAATTAAGCTATTTTGTAATCGTAATTTTCGTAGCTCATTTTGCCAAAATTTTACCCGTTCATCTAAAGGTTTTCTTTGTTCATTAACAAAATTAATTGCCTGGACAACATCTGACTGGCGCTGCTCTAGACTGTAATTCAGATAAGCCTCTGCTAGTAAGTTAGCAAAATCTCTAGCTAGTTTCTCATCTGGGTTGATAAATTGAACATTGATGATATTTGGCTGTGCGGAGGTAATAGTTAAGTTTTTAACAAAAAATTTGTACAGCAGGTTAGGGGTGATTTCTGCATATTCAGCTTCAATATTAGCAATATACTCTGGATATTGCAGTTTCAGCCTTTCAATAAACTGTGGATCTTGTTTCTTCAGCTGTTCAATAATTGGTTCGATAATCAGGGGACTCTGCAAAACTGTAATTGTGGTCTGAAGTTCTTGTTGTTCTTGAGCATTATTTCCAGTCAGTTGCGGATTGAGGGTTTGAGGTACACTGGCTATAACCTGACTTTCTCCAGTTACTCGTTTAGTTAAAATATCAAAATTCGCTTGATACACTGGAGGATCTGTTTTTGCTTTTAATACAGCTACCGATGCTAATAAGCCTGTTATACTCACAATTAACAACAATCGCCGACGCAAGACTGCGACAATTTGACCTAGATTCAATTCGTCATCATAATCATTTAACTGAATTGTTTTCACTTGTGATAACAGGTGAGGAGATTTGTGTGACTGGATCATAGTATTGGTAATTTAAACTACTGCAATTCTTGACGGAGACAAGTTAATTAATGTATGTAGTTGATTTTGGGAATTATTGCTTGATATTGCTCAATATCATCTGAGGAAAATAAGCTAATACTGTATTTTTTTGTAATAACTGGGGTATCATACACATTATTTTCAATACATTACTGAAGATATTGTGTAACTGGGAGCAATTTTTTATAACTTTAACATTGTGTTGGTTAAAGTTGTTTATTGACTTACATTTATCTACTAAGCTATACAGAAACTTTACATTATATTCACATTATGTGATGTTATTTTCCGGGGGCATTTTCTTTTTTAAGTTCAATAATATACTCAATAACCATGGCAACTCTTGTCCCGCTAATGTGAACATATTTCCTAAAACTTGTTTAATTAGTTGGCTCACGGGTTAAGTCTGGCACAAGTTTGATGTTCCTGATCACACTAGCTCATCATGTATTACCCCATAAGACCAGCATCACTATCCAGTCTTTACAAAAATCTCAAAAATGAAAGCAAAAAACAAGGAGCAGATTCCTCTGCTCCTCAACTGGGGCGCTAGGATTCGAACCTAGGGATGGCGGGACCAAAACCCGCTGCCTTACCGCTTGGCTACGCCCCAACGTTTCACATTAAATAATCTAGCATCTCCCCCGGAATAATGTCAAGTGGTTTGAGCAGAAATTTTTAAAACAGTTGGGAGGAATGATTTTACAGCCTCTGGGCAGTGTGGCAATTATTGAGAAATCTCACCCAGAGGCCATCTACAGACCTAATTTGTCAATTTTCTGTTGAACTAGTCATGTCAGCTACTCTCCAACGCTTTATGAAAACTTCATATTTATGTATTTTTTATGTAAACTTATCCCAATAAATAATACATCTATGTATACTAGCTTTGGATATAACACGTAAGTATATTATCTAAGTATTGATTTTGTCTATGAAAAAAGCAAATAAAAGATAAAATACCGGGTGAATCGAGAAAATAGGCAGTCATAGGAGAAAAATATGAACTTTACACCAATAAATACTGATATTTCCGAGAATTGCATAGTTGTAGCAGTTAAAGAACAAATATTTTCCGAGGTTGGCCAAGAAGCGGTGATTTTGCATCTCAATACGGGAATTTACCACGGGGTAAATGAAGTAGGAACGAGGATATGGAATTTGATTCAACAGCCAAAAGCTGTAAAAGATATTAAGCAGATTCTTTTACAAGAGTATGCAGTGACATCTGAAGATTGCGATCGCGACCTGATCGCATTGCTGAAAGACTTTCTCGCCGTTGCATTAATAGAGGTAAAAAATGAGATTACTACGTAAATTTATGTACTTGAGTAGGAGCGATCGCCATTTTTTCATCAAAACTTTCTGTTTACTAGCAGTAATCACGCTAGGATTGCACTTACTACAGTTTCATCACCTCTTGAAACTCCTCACCAAAATTAGTCAACGGAGTAATCAAAGACAGATAACGGCAACAGTATCTATAAGTAAAATTCTTTGGGCAATCAACACAGCAACCCAATATATACCCCATGCTAAGTGTTTAGCGCGTGCCTTGACCACCCAAGTATTGATGACTCGTTATGGACACTCCGCTAAACTGCGGATAGGGGTTGTCAAACAACAAACAGGAAAGCTACAAGCTCATGCTTGGATTGAACATCAAGGAATAGTTGTTATGGGTAATCTCCACGAGCTTTCCCGCTACATCCCACTACCATCCCTTTCAGGAGTCAAAATATGAGCGGTATGGTGGGCATTAAAGATTTCACTGGACATCCAGTCAACCGGCGAGATTTAGAACAGTTGCTTGATCTCATTGCCCATAGAGGTGCTGATGTTACAAACATCTGGGTAGAAGGTTCCACTGGTTTTGCACATGGGATGTTATGGACAACGGCTGAATCCTTATGGGAAAAACTGCCCTTAGTGGCACAAGCAGGAAACCTGGTGATTACTGCCGATGCCAGAATTGATAATCGGGACGAACTACAATCACAATTGAAACTTGACACAGGTCCAATAAATAAAATTACAGACAGTGAATTTATATTAGCTGCCTATGAAAAATGGGGTGAATCTTGCCCCAAGCACCTTTTAGGTGACTTTGCTTTTGCCATTTGGGATCAAGGTCAACAATGTCTTTTCTGTGCCAGAGACCATTTTGGGGTCAAGCCATTCTATTATTACCACCAGCCTGGTAGGATTTTTCTATTTGCCTCTGAACTAAAAGCGGTTTTGGGTTTCCCAGCAGTACCAGCCCTCCTCAATGAGGTGATGCTGGCCTACTACTTAATAGGACACCACGAAGAAACAGCCCTCACCATCTATCAAGACATACTAAGACTTCCTCCTGCTCACAGCATGAGAGTTAGTCAATCAGGTATAGAATTATCGCCCTACTGGTTCCTTGACCCCCACCGGGAAATAAAACTCAAATCAGACCCAGATTATGCTGAGGCATTTAGAGAAATTTTTACAGAAGCTGTGGGTTGTCGTCTGCGTAGTGTTTTCCCCATTGCTTCTCATCTCAGTGGGGGGCTAGATTCTTCTGCAGTCACCTGTGTAGCCAGACAAATTCTGGACCAAACAGGAAAAACTCAGTTAAACACCTTCTCCAACATTTTCGATCAAGTTCCTGAATGTGACGAACGCCCTTTTATTAACGCAGTCCTAAACCAAGGTACACAAAAAACTCATTACATACACGCTGACCAACGCACGGCTTTATCTGACTTAGAGCAAATATGGCAATACGAGGATCAAGCCTACACAGGCCCTAGTCATTTCCTAGTTTGGGGATTAAATCATGCCGCACATCAAGCAGGTATGCGAGTAGTTTTAGACGGTTTAGATGGTGATAATACAGTATCCCATGGAGGGGTGAGACTAACTGAGTTGGTGCGTCTTGGTGAATGGGAAACTTTTGCCCAGGAAGTTAAGATCATATCTCACTATTTTCCTCACATATCCCCATTATTCCTACTCAATAGCCATGCCACTGCATATTTAACAGAATTGGCACAACAATCACGTTGGGGAGCCTTTGCCCAAGCAACTAATAAAATTCATCAACATTTTGGTATTTCTCGTCAACAACTGTGGCTGAAGTTGGGCTTACGTCAACTAATTCCCCAACCTATCCGGCAAACTTGGCATAGTTTACGCCGAAAAAATCAGTTTTTAATTAACCCTAATTTTGCCAAGTGTATTAATCTAGAACAGCGCCTTAAAACCTGCGGTAGACCCCAAAGTTTACCCCTGACAGCTAGAGAAGAACATTGGCGAAATCTGACTGCGGGTATATTCCCTTACATTTTGGAAAGAACAGATTTATATGCAGCAGCGTTTTCTCTAGAAGCCCGTCATCCTTTTATGGATAAGCGACTGATTGAATTTTGTCTCGCCCTACCTTCTGAGCAAAAACTTAATCAAGGATGGAGCAGAATGGTCATGCGTCGCGGACTAGCAAATATCCTACCGGAAAAAGTCCAATGGCGTAGAGATAAGGCAGATATGACACCTAATCTTCTCCGAGGGATGTTAACCATAGACCGTCAACTACTGGATCAGGTAATTTTCCAAAAAATAACCTGCTTTGAGCAATACATAAATATAGACTTCTTGCATCAAGCTTATCAAAGATTCACATCAGGTAAACCAGTGAGTGATTTTGACCTGATGACAGTTTGGCGAGCAACAATTTTATCCCTGTGGCTCCACCACACCCAGGTGAAGCCCTAACTTCAAAACTTGCTTGGCAGGTAGTAATTAAACCGTAAGTCCAAGCCTGTAGATCACCAATCTACTTTTCATTAGCTGATATCAAACAACTATCACGAGGTTACATGATGAAATCTTACACAGCACCAAAACTTACTGTTTACGGTAAAGTCCAAGACCTGACCCAAGTTGTTGGCAGTACAGGCGGTAATGATACTTTTTTTAACGCCGATGGTTCAGTATTTGGTAGAGCTACATCAACAGAAGATGTGAGATCCACTACGCAGGTGACACTCATATCATAAAAATCCAATTATTCACAATTAGGAGACTGCTGATGAAAATTTACGCAGCACCAAAACTCACTGTTTACGGTAAAGTCCAAGACCTGACCCAAGTTGTTGGTAATACAGGGGGAACAGACACTTTTTTTGACTCAGATGGTCGCGGAATAGCCGGAGGTTCTTCAAGAGTAGATGTTAGGGCTACATCCCCCGTGAGCATTTCATAAGTGTTCACAGGTAAGTCGGGTAAGTCCGGTTAGTAGGGTGCGTCAGAGTGTATATGGCAAATAGCTTATGTTTCATATCTGACGCACGTCAAATATTTCTCTCCTCAATTAAACTTAGATAAAAATGTATATATATACAGCCTACAATCTCTGTATTTACTCAGAAATTGAATTACCAGAACTATTCAGCGCCCAGGGAAATCCTCAAGTGATAGTGCGGCGAGGAAGACTAGATAATATACATCCAGAAACTACGGACGGAGGCAACATTATACTCTCCCCAATTAGTTTTGGGGTCAGGTTTTTGATTCAAAATGGATGTGAAATTACTTTTGATGCCGATTCTATAGTAGATGAATCAACAATCCGGGCTTTACTTTTGGGCTTCGCCATGTCATTGTTATTACGACAACGGGGATTATTAGTCCTCCACGGTAGCAGCGTTGTTATTAATAATGGAGTGGTGGGATTTATTGGGGGTTCTGGATGGGGGAAGTCAACCTTAGCGGAAACTTTCCGCACTCAAGGCTATCCAATTTTGACAGATGATGTCATGCCCATCCAAACAAATACAGAATATCCCCTAGTTATGCCTAGTTTTCCCCAAATTAAACTTTGGCCGGAAACTGCTGCTGTTTTAGGACATGACCTTGAAAAATTAACTCAAGTTATACCTAATTTACCCAAACTTGCCCACAGATTTACTGATGGATTTTCTCAAGAATCTCTACCTCTAAAAAAAATTTATATTTTGGCAAAAGGTAGTAACCATGAAATTATCCCACTTTCACCCCAAATTGCTGTTTTAGAATTAATACGTCATACTCGTTCAACCGAGTGGATGACAAATATTGAGTTTAAAAAATCAAATCTGCAACAATGCGCCAGTTTAGCTAAGAATGTATCTATCTCTCGCTTTACCAGAAAACCTGCTTTAGCAGACCTGATCCAGTTAGTCCAATTAGTACAAGCAGACCTGAGCAACTCCATAGTTAAGGTTTCTCAAAATCAGCCCCACTTGAACACAATTTTTTGTGGTAGGAGTCATAAGTTTTGATTAGTAGGTTAAAAAAAAGCTTTTTTCAGCTCTGTTATATACCTCAGACAATTAGCCTAGTCTGGAGTGCATCTCGCTATTGGACTTTAGCTTGGGGTGTTTTGTTAGTGATTCAGGGACTATTACCTGTTGTTACTGTTTATCTCACTCGGTGGTTAGTTGATAGCCTAGTGATGGTTATGGGTGCGGGTGTATCTGGGCAAAGTTGGGAAAAAATTGTCTTTCCAGTTGCTCTGATGGGGTGTGTATTACTGTTAACAGAGTTGCTGCGAAGCACTAGCCAATGGGTTCGCACTGCTCAGTCAGATTTAGTACAAGATTATATTAGCGCTTTGGTTCATGGCCAGTCAGTGGCTATTGATTTAGGTTGTTATGAATCATCAGAGTATCATGACCATTTAAACCGCGCACGCAGTAATGCTGGAGAAAATTCTTTGAGTTTATTAGAAAATACTGGTAATTTGTTGCAAAATAGCTTAACTCTTTTTTCTATGGCGGCTATTTTGTTGCCCTACGGAGTTTGGCTACCTTTAGTATTAATTATTAGTGCTTTGCCATCTTTATATATTGTATTAAAGCTGAATAAGCAATATCATCAATGGTGGCAGAAGACAACTATAGATAGAAGGTGGCTGGAATATTACGAAATACTACTTACTGATAGTAGCATTGCGGCAGAGATGCGATTATTCAATTTAGGTTCTTATTTCCACGCAGCTTACCAAAAATTGCGTTGTCGCCTACGTCGGGAGAATTTACAGTTAATTAGAGCGCAAAGTAATGGTCGTCTTGCTGCTAGTGTGATCACTCTTTTTATTTCTGGGGCGGCTTTGGCTTGGATGGGGAGACAAGTTTTATTAGGATTAATTTCTTTGGGTGACTTGGCACTATTCTATCAATCATTTAATAAGGGTCAGACTTTAATGAAATCTCTGTTGGGTAACCTAGGGGAAGTATACAAAAATAGCTTGTTTGTCAAAAATCTGTTTGAATTTTTACAGTTAAAATACAAGATTGTTGACCCTCCCCAACCCTTACCTACACCAAAAAAATTGCGCCAAGGTATTCGTTTTTGTCAGGTAACTTTTCGTTATCCGGGGAGCGATCGCCCGGTGTTAGAAAACTTTAATCTCACCATCCCAGCCGGTAAAATTGTGGCAATTGTTGGGGATAACGGGGCGGGTAAGAGTACCCTCATCAAGCTGCTTTGCCGTTTTTATGACCCGGAAGCGGGTAGTGTGGAGTTAGAAGGAACGCCACTACACAAATTCTCAGTGGAAGAACTGCGCCGCTTGATTACGGTTTTATTTCAATTCCCAGTTCCTTATTTTGTTACTGCTGCCCAAAATATTGCTTTGGGAGATTTAAAAGTTACCCCAACCATAGATGATATTCAAGCAGCAGCCCTTTACGCAGGAGTCCATGAAACTATTGAACGTTTACCTCAAGGCTATAATTCTATGTTGGGAAAATGGTTTCCTGGGGGTAGTGACCTGAGTGGTGGTGAATGGCAACGTCTAGCCCTGGCTCGGTCATTCTTTCGCCGTTCCCAAATAGTTATCCTCGATGAACCCACCAGCGCCATGGACCCCTGGGCAGAACATGATTGGTTACTGAGATTCCGGAAATTATCAAGCGATCGCACCGCCATTGTCATTACCCATCGTTTCACACTAGCCATGCAGGCAGATATTATTCACGTCATGCGTGATGGTCAAATTGTAGAATCTGGCAGTCATGACCAATTATTAGCCCTCAAGGGTCTTTATGCCCAATCTTGGCAAGCCCAAACCCAAGCAAACTCTAACCCCCCTGCACTTAGCTCTACACTTTAATTCAATGACAACCTTATCTCCCACCAATCATAAAAACCAAGTAATTAAAACATCCTCTGAAATAGAATTAATTCTTGGTTGTGCCTGTACTCATTTAGATACCTCCAGCACCGCAAGAATGACATCGATACTGCATCAACACCTTAATTGGAAGTACATCATCCAAACAGCTATATTTCATAAAGTCACACCATTAATTTACCAAACCCTGAATAATCACTTTTCTGCACTAGTTCCCAAACAAATATTAGATCAGTTACTTTCTTACTTCCAAACTAATATCCGGCGTAACCTCTTCCTAACTAACCAACTGCTGCAACTGCTTACTGTCTTTCAACTACACAAAATTTCTGCCATTCCCATTAAAGGACCAATCCTGGCCATCTCATGCTATGGTAACCTTGGACTGCGCCAATTTAACGACATAGACATCCTAGTGCGCCCACAGGATGCAATTAAAGCCAGGGATTTATTAGTTGCTCAAGGATACCAAAGCACATATAAATTTACTAGAGAACAAGAAATTAGTAGATTAAAATCCCCATATTGTAAAGACAACAACTACACACATAAACTAACAGGAGTTAACTTAGACTTTCACTGGCAACTTTTGCAGAAATACCTATCCTTCCCCATTGACTATCAACAGGTTTGGGAGCGTCATCAACTGACATCCCTAGCAGGTCAACAAATACCCAGTCTTTCCCCTGAAGATCATCTTTTATTCCTGTGTATACATGGTTCTAGAGACCGTTGGAACAAGCTACAGTTAATTTGCGATATAACAAATTTAATCCGTGCTTATCCTGCTATAAACTGGGGCTGGGTAATAGCACAAGCCAAAAACCTAGGATGCTGGAGGAGATTTTTGCTGGGTATCATCCTAGCCAAAAACTTATTTAGCATAGAAATATCAGGGGAATTGTTACAGATAATAAAAACAGAACCCACCGTTCAATCTTTAGCTGCACAAATAACTGCCCAGCTTTTCTGCCCACATGACAATTCTTCCACGCTGTTTAAAAACTATATTTTCGACCTGAATACCAGAGAACGCTTACAGGACAAACTTAACTACTGTTTTTACCAATCTATCTTAGTTATTGCCAGAAATAATAATTTATTTCCAGCCTGGATCTGAACCTTGTCATTAAATTTGAATAAAAATAACTTCACCATCAAAAGTATGAAAAATTCACCTCTAAATCATATCAACATATCAGGAATAGTATCCCTAATTTTAGTTTTTTCTGCTTCTCCAGTCTGGGCAAAAGAATATTATGTAGATATTCAAGGGTCAGATCGAGGTCAAGGCACAAAAACTTCGCCTTGGCGCACAGTTAACAAAGCCCTATTATCTGTTACTCCAAATCAAGGGCATACCATCAGAGTAGGAAAAGGAACTTTTTATTTAAGAGGTACAGTTTCAGTTCCTTCAGGAATTAACCTGATTGGTTCAGGAGTTGACAGCACAACCATTAAAGGAGAATTACTAATTACAGGAGTGAAAAAAATCACTATTAGTAACATGAATTTCCATGGCAATTATTATACTTATAAATTGGGTATCTATGTTAGAGATGCCGAACAATTAATAATGGAAAACCTAGCATTTAATGGTTATGCCCATCAAGCGATGAATTTTGACAGAGTGACTGATAGCAACATTAGCCATATTGTTATTAGAGATAGTTCCTATAACAATCGAGTTGCAGGACAAAATGGCAAACAATCTTCCGCTTTTGTTCTAGGTAACTTAACAAACGTTGATATTCATGACATTGACATTGACACCAGAGAACGAGGTGGTAGTGGAATTAAAACCATTAGCGATAGGTGGCCAAAACATCAGCCCTGGAGTGGTCCCCCCAGTATTTTAAAAAATGTCCGGTTTTACAATTTAGATATTAAAGTCGATAAATGGAACGCTTGGAAACATGGCTGGACTCCCCAAATGGCCTTAGAAATTTGGCATACCCATTGTGTACCATGCGAAATCTCATATTCAAACTTTAATAGCACTTTATCTTTAGTTGCTTTCCGAAACAGCCAGCCACCAGGGGCGAGAGTTCGCGTCCATCATAATCTTTGGTATGGAGACAACCCATTTTATGCCCTAGAAGTAGGCACAGACAATATTGAATTTGACCATAACTATATTCGTGGTGGTTCTTACCCCATTGCAGCATGGGGACATGATCCCAGAAACCTCAACGTTCACCACAATATTTTTGAAAATACAAAAGGACCAACATTAATCGGTCATTTCCGAGTTCCGTTATCCAATTTTAAGTTTGTCAACAACACTGTTTATATTAATAACTCAAAAACCAGAATTTTTCATTTTATGCAAGGAGAAAGAGCAGATCAACAAATTAGTAATAACATTTTCTATAATTCATCTTTCCAGCGTAATAACTTCCTATCTGCATCAAAAGGTGTGAGATATAATATATTTTTTAACATTAAACCAGTAGGGACTCTCGCATTTAATCTTGACCCTATCTTTCAACGCTTTGGAACTCAACCCTCACCATACTACATCCCCACTGGCTTAACTGGTCTAGCGGCAGATATGGGAGCAATTCTACCCAACGGAACTCCTTGGACAGTGGGAAAGCAAGATTAATTAAATAACTTCTTGATAAATTTTTATCAACTGCTCATAATTAACCCCCGGAGAATACTTAACTTCATATGTGCAGCGAGCATTTATACCCATATTGCTCACAGTGTCAGGAAAAGCATCCGCCCATTGGATTTTTGCAGCCAAATCAGCCGCATTCCCTGGTTCAAAATGGCAACCATTCACCCCATCTTCAATAATTTCTGCCATACAGCCCAACTTAGGAGTGATTACAGCTAAACCACAAGCAAAAGCCTCAGCAACAGTTAAAGGAAAACCTTCATACCAAATAGAAGGAAATACTAACAACTTTGCTTGACGCATTAATGATAAAACTATAGCTTGATTTTGAAATCCTAAAAACTCAATGACATGATCAGTATTAGTATTTTCTACCTCCTGTTGTAATTGTTGGCGTAATGGACCATCACCAACAATTTTTAATGGCGTGCGTAAATTGTGTTTGACATAGGCATCAATTAAAACTGAAACTCCCTTTTCTGGCGATAGTCTGCCGACAAAAAGAATATAATTACTACCTTGGTCACTTACATTTGCAGATACATGATCAAAAACAAAATTAGGTTTAATATGTAACTTGGCAGCTGGTAGTCCAGCCTGAACCATTTTTGCTTTTTGAAATTCCGTAAACACAATATAAGCATCTACTTTTTTTTGCCAAGTTCCTCCTAGTCTATGCCAAGTATTCATAACTGCTACCACCGAACTTTCTACACGGGAACTACGATAGCAACCATGGACAATACTTTGCCAAGGTACTAACTCACCAATACAATCCTCACAAATTTTGCCATCTCGGAACGGCATGGCTTTAGGACAAGCCAACCGATAATTATGTAGAGTTTGGACTATAGGAATTTTATGTTCTCGACAAGCATCATAGATAGAAGGCGACAACAAGGGAAAAAAGTTATGTACATGAACCACATCAGGAAGCAGACGAGCAATTTCTTGTTTAACTCGTTCTTTAGATGAGTATGAGTAAATTGCATTTATGGCAGTTGCCACTTTATCCCAGGTATTTTTAATCCTATCATTGCTCACTTGTAATAAAGATACTTCATGGCCATTTGCTTGCAATAAAGACTTTTCAGCTTGTACTACCCCATCTTCACCACCTGCAAGTTGATATCGGTTATGTAATAACAAAACTCTCATAAATTTAAACCCCTAAACTGCCCAAAAAACTCAAAAAATGACTTAAATGACTTAACCGCAACTTAAGGTTTAACAACCAGTTGAGCGGAACTGTTTGATAATATCGCTATTCTCTGAGCAGACTTAATTTCCTTTTGACGACGATTCCCACTTCCCAGAGAAGCCCCCACCAATATGCCCAAAGGAGCCATGACAAAAATATAAACTATCACATTATCAGTAATCATAGCTAAAGCTATCCCTATCAAGCTCAGGAAAGCTGCCAAGTGAATATGCACACTATCTCGATCATTTCTCTCTGCCCATTGCCAATTTTGCCAAGTTTTGCTCATTAATTGCCCATATCCCATTAACCACAAAGTTAAACCAATTAAGCCATAATCATGAAAAATTCTTAAGTAATCATTATGAGGATGACTAAAAGCAGAGCCGACACTTTTTACTAAAACAGTTCCTACGGAACCAGGACCTTTACCAATCCACGGTGATTCCCAAGCTGAAGCGTATGCAATTGGCCACGCTGCATTTCGCCCTGATGTATTAATTTGTACTCCACCAACAGTTGCATTGTCTCCTGTATCTGTAAAACGGGAACGTATAGGTTCTACATAGGTAAATGCCAAGTATGAAACAATAATGATTATAGCTATAGTTAAACCCATACGTAACCAACCCTTGAGAGTCTTACAGGAAAATTGAGATATGGGAAATAACAAAATAACTATAATTAGTGCAGATCGAGAAAAACTAAAGGCGATGGTCAAAATTGTCAAAGCTAACCATTTCCACCCTCCAGGCAAACCATAGCGCCATGATGCCATAAACCAAGCACAGCCAACTATGGCAAACAATGCAAATGATCTGGCAGCCATAATCAACCCCGTGCCTGGACGATAGATGAGAACACTTAAGGCATACAAGCATACTGATATTTTAATCGCTATTGGTAAAGTTTTGCTAATGTATTCAGGTATAACTAAAATTCGATAACTTTGTATAATACTTAATAGAATCATTCCAGGAAATGCTAAATATACAGATAAGTTCTGGATAACATTCATGGCAGGCAAACTGGCGTAATACCACAGCCAATTAAGAACAGCACATATTATGAACAAAACTAACCCAGATGCCACTAAAACTATTTTGGGTAACTTATGATAACGAGTAAAAACACAACACCAGCTACCCAAAGCCAAAACAATGGTTAGTAAACCTAGTGCGGTAATTCCGCCGACGTTAAATTTGCGGATAAAATCCGTCAGTCCGCACAGGAGTAAAGTTACAGATAAAACATTATTATATACTTTCATGGTTTTCTAACTCAATTTCATAGGAAATGTATTTTGAGTTGAAATTTCTTCATACATTTGAACTAATTGCCTTCCTTTACTTTCCCAACTAAAAGCCTCGTTTACCCTTTGTTGTCCATTTCCACCCATACGCAATCTTAAATCTCCATCACTCGCTAAATAATTCATAGCTTTAGCGATATCGCCTATCACTTGTTCGGGTGTATGGGCTGAAATTTTCACACCTATATCCTCTGTAACTTGAATGGCTGGACCCCCTAAATCTAAACAGATAATTGGACAAGCAGCAGCCATTGCTTCCAGACACACAAATCCCCCAGAGTCATGCAAACTGGGATGAACTAAAACATGACAATCTTGTATTTTCTCCCAGGTTTGTTCACGAGATAAATTACCCCAAAATTTAACTCTTCCACCAATACTTAGTGCTTCGGTCAATTGTTCTAGCTGTTTCCGTTCAGGTCCATCTCCTACAATCCAAAAATCAGCATGGGGTAGTTCTGCTTGAGCAAATGCACTCAGCCCTAAATCAAATCCTTTCCAATACAACAGCCGGCCCACGCTGATAAATCTGATCCTAGAATTATTCACTCTACCATCTGCTCTATAACTTGCAAGTGTTGCTATTTCATCTGAAGATAAACCCAACTGAGAATATACTTGCACATTTTTTACACCCATTTTTTCTAAACGTTTAGCTGTATCATTAGTTGTGGCTCTAACTACAGCACTTTTTTTCCCAGTTATATGTACAAAAGGATCTAATTCTCCCCAAGACCTAAATAAGTACCGTGCTGTTTCATAAGCTTTAGCACGGAGGCTGAAACCTTCCCAGAACTTTTTCGGCGCTGACTCACCACCACCCACAGGACCCCAAATAAAAGGAATTGGTAGTAGTGAAATAAAACTAGGACTATAATACCGCACATAAGTTACATGATGTGCCACATCAAAGCATATCTGTTGGTGAAGTGAACGACTGACAAAATATGCTAATATTTGCCACAGGTAGTAGTGTAAATGCACCCCTAATTGTGTTACTTTATTGGGGTTATTCCAATTTAAAATCCAACCCAAAGGATCTAAATATACAAAGTTGATATTTGGCAGTGGGTGTTGTGCTAAATAAGCTTCAATACCTTGACGATGACAATTTGATGTTAGTACCCAAACTTGATGATACTTACTCACTTCTTGAATCACATTCCAGCCTACCCCCGGTTCAGAACCTCGGTTTGGTTCACAAGCGTAGGCGGAAATTAACAGCTTTAAACTTTCCATGGTAAATTATTAATTCACAGAATTTCGTTTACTTCATACCCAACACAAAAGACTGAACTTCATTGAGGAACTTTGCTGCTGCTTCTGGAGTATAATTTTTAATCATCTCTTCTGATTTCAAACCCATAGAACTAATTAAAGCTGGATTATCTATAAAATCCCGCATCAAATCAGCTATTTCTTGACAATTGTAGGGATCGAAAATATAACCATTTTCTGAAGGACAAATCATTTCTGATACCCCTGCATATTTAGAACACATGATTGGCTTACCAAAAAGCATAGCTTCTAAGACAACCATACCCCAAATATCTTCTAAAGTGGGAAAGATAAAAACATCTATATTCTCAAAATATTGTCCTAAATTACCATATTTTACCCATCCTTCAAATCTAACTCTGTTTTCTAGCCTATGGTTTCTAGTCCAGTTCTCAAGCTCTTGGCGTTGCTCGCCATCACCAATGACAATCAAAGTATAATCATGGTAACCTTGAGTTTCTAGTAATGAGCAAGCTTGTAACAAAAAGGTTAAACCTTTACGATCTATTGTCTGACCAATAAAGAGAAATCTAGGATGTTGGATATGAGATAATTGACAGTCACTATCCCGACTAGATTGTAAAAGTGCTTGTTTGTCTGGAATTTGATAAGGTCGGGCAAAAACTTTAGTCTCATGAACCTTTAAAACCTGGGTAATATAAGTTTTTCCTCCTTGGGAGTTAGTCACAAACGCATCAACATATTTAACCATCAAACGTCTAATCAACAGACGAATAGGTGAATCAGTCATGTCTATGTTAGGTGAGCTTCCACTGTATACAACTATCACTCCCCATTTTCTGAAAGGCTTTAACATCAGTACGCAAATAGTCCACAGAGAAAGACCAGTAACAAAGATAATTTGTGGTTGAAATTGCCAAAGTTGGGGAATAATTTCTAATGGTAATAACTGAATAATGCGTTTATATCCTGTGTTAGTCTGACTGACAGGGATTTCCCTATACTCACCTACTATATTCACCTTAAAACCATCTTCACAACCAGGAACAAAGCCCGGCCATTGTGAAGTAAAAATTTCCATTTTTGGAATATATTTACTCAGGTTTCGCAGTACAGGTTGTATATAAAAACCAAGTTTCATACTGGGACTAACCCAAGCTGTAGCAATATTTTTGATGGTATAATTCACGTTCATATTACTTAAATACACTCCCAAAAAATACTATAAAAATACTATGTTTACTCACGATACCCCATCAGCTTTTGATACTGTGCTAAAGTAGCCATGGCGATTTTATTCCAGTTCAGATACTCTAGGGCATAATTTCGACCCTTTAATCCCATTTCTTGCCAATTTGAACGACATTTGAGTAACTTTATTAAGCCAAACCTAATCTTTGATACTTCCGGCTCAACTACCACACCACAACCGCTTGCTTCCACATGGGGCGCTATACCAGCTACCTTTGAAACCAAAAGAACCCGACCGGCTAACATTGCTTCTAAGGCTGCTAAACTGAAGCCCTCAAAGCGAGAAGGAACACAAAAAACATCATAGTTTTGAATAATTAGAGGTGTGGGTATTGTGTAATCAGGAGGTAGAAATGAAACTGTTTTTAATAGAGATAGCTTGGCGACTTGATTTTCTAACTTTTTTTTATCTCCTTGATCAGAACCTTGAATCACAAGTTGAGCATTTGTGGTTTTGGCAATTTGTGCAAATGCTTCTACTAATAAATCTAAACCTTTATTATAGGCATCTATACGACCTATAAAAAAGAATTTTGCATTCCCTTGTGTATTCCACTTTAAGGAATGTTCAGGATATACCTCATCAGGTAAGAAACCATTAGGTGCAGCTATGACAGAAGTGTTCACTTTTAAATTCCGCAAAAACTCACTATGACGAATATCTAGTAGTTGAACCGCTTTAGCTTGTTTTAATACTTTTTGTTCAAAAAGATACCAATATAACCATTTAAGATGAGCATTTTTAGTGAAAATAGCAGGATTATAAGGATCATGGGGGAATACTAGGTAAGGTACATTACATTTTTTCAAAAAACGGGATAAAACATAAATTCTAGGTTGAAATATACCACTTAAAATCACCAGGCTGTTAGTATCTAAACAGTCAATAATGAATTTTTGTAAACCAATAGCAATTTTAAAAGACTGATGCTGTTGTGGATTGGTGAAACAGTGGATTTTATATCCCTCTGGCATTACAAAAACACCGTCATTTTTTCCTTCACAAAGTATGGTAATCTCCACACCACATTTTACTAGTCCAGATGCCAGACCATGGATAGCTTTCTTAGTTCCTTCACTTTTAATTACAGTAACATCTGGGGGAAAACTTTTGCTATAGATATATAATTTCATTTACCTGACTCAAAAAAATGTTAATAATTTTGCCACTAGATAATACTTTCATAAACAGTTAAATATTCTGTTATAATTTTATTTGGTGTAAAACATTGGTATTTTTGCCAAGCATTCTTACTCATTTCTACTGCTAGTTGTGGATATTGGATAAATTTATTAATGTTTCTGGCTAAACTGTCTATTTCTGATGGTTCAAATATAAATCCTGTTTTCCCGGAATCAATAATTTCCGTTATTCCACCACGATTTGAACCAATTACAGGCACTCCATACCCGTAAGCCTCAATTACTATTCTTCCCAGTGGTTCTTGCCATAGTGATGGAACTACTAACACATCAACTTGGCTAAAAAATACTTCTGGTTTAACGTAACCGAGATAATTAACATGAGGTAGTGGATAGCGACCACGGAAATAAGCAATTTGTTCATCTGAAATTTCCCCCCCTACTTGCAATTCCCAATTCTGAGAGGATATTGTTTCTAGGCTTTTTAACAAAGTGTCAAAACCTTTACTCTTGTCAATTCTGCCCAGATAACCTAATCTTAGCCGAGAACTTTTTTCTTTTGATATCATACCAGGTTGATAAGAATTGTAAATGACTTTTTGTACTGGAACATTAGTAAAATAATTCAGGTTTAAATGATGGTTTAATATAAATTGGCTAATTCCTATAACTGCATTGACGTAATTAGACATTTGACGTTTAAAAAAAGAGTAGCTTTTACAGTCACAACATGGAGTTTCACAGTTTTTATCATTGCGAAACATAATATATTTACGGGGACAGATTAAGTAATAGTCACGTAAAGTATGGACTATTGGTATCTGTCGTTTGTGTAAAGTTTGCCAAACTAAAACTGAAAATCCTGCTAAATTATTAGTGTGAACTAAATCTGGCTTTTCTGTGTCGATAATTTCTCCTATTTCTTTGGCCATCCAGGGGTTACTAATATCAATAGCGTGCCAAATAGGCTTAAGTAACGCCATATATTTAGGGGGTTTTTGTTGTTCATATTGCCAATAAAGATTTTTAATTCCTATATAATAAACTTTGACTTTATTTAAAAAATCTACTTTTGTTGTTGACAAGGGAACAGTAGTTAAAACAACAGCTTGATGCCCTTTTTCTACTAATGATTCTGCTAAAAGTTGTACTGAACGTTCAGCACCACCGACAAAATTGGGAGAATATAAGGTGTTTATGAAAAGAATTTTCATGGCTGGTAAATTATGATATTATTAAATTTATTAATACATTAGTCTATGGTTATAATTTCTAACTCAATTTTTTGGAAACTTAAAAAATGTATTATTTTAGCAATAGTGATCAGGATAATAATTCCCATACTACTTTCTGATTTATTCAGTATCCAATTTCCTGTCTTTCTGGAAAAACAGGCTTTTCCGCAAGACAAACCTTTTAAAAGTTGCATGATTGGAGAATAAGCTGACTTAAATACTGTCCCGCAGTTTGGCCCACTATGGTCTTGGTGATCTTTAGACCACTTGAGTCTTTGTAGTAATGGTTTCTCATTAGCTGTCATAGGACTAAATTTGAACACAGCACTGAGAATTATTTTTTCATGTGTACCTATAAATATGGTTTTCCTGTAACTGCGTTCTATTTCATGATTTGCTAAAGTTTTAATACACCCATCTTGCCAAAATGTTATACTTTCTACAAAATCATAAATTGTACATTCATACTGTCTACCCCTTCCAGCATTCATGGCTAATGCACCGCCAATAGTGGCTGGTACAGAAGCAAGATAATAAAAAGCATCCCATGATTGTTCTTGGCAATATTTTAGAATATCCATTACTAAAACCGTGGAAGAAACTTCTAATTTAAATTCACATAAAGGTTGGATATATTTAGGGAGTTTATTTTTAAGAATCAATGTTTTAATTGATTTACTCATAAATAAAGTATTAGAACCATTACCTAAAATATAAACTTTAACATTATTTGTTTTTGCCCATTCACAATATTGACGAAATTCATCTACACTCGTAATTTCTGCATATTGTTTAAAATAATGCGTGGTTCGATAAGAGGAAAGTTTATTGGATACTATAGATTGAATATTAACCATTGAGTGCCTCCATCAGAAATTTTCTAGACAGTAATACTTTTTTAGCTAAATTATTAATAATATGCTGATAATTGATTTCTAAATTTTGGTTAACAAATTTATTAATATCTGAGGTTTGATAAAAAATACGATTTTCTAAATCTAGATCATTGAGTAAGTCGTGTACTTTAATTGTTTTATCGCCTCTACTTAAAGCCACAAATGGTTTTTTAAAAATAATGGAAAATATAGTTCCATGATAAAAGCTGGTGAGGACGTAAGTAGCTTGTTGGAAATAGCCAAGCCATTGTTCTGTACCAATATTGACTAAATTTTTATCGGCAATTGGACTATAAAAACCAATAGATACTATCATTAAACCCATATTTTTAGCTAAAAGCTTGACTAATTTTTCTTCTACTTCATTTAGTTTAAAACCGTATATTAACAAATATGGTCTTTCTTCCTTTACAGGAGAAATAACTTGACTATAATCAGCGAGAAAAGTTGGATCAAGAACCTGAATAGCTTTGCAATTACATTCCTCATTTACTAAGTTTAAACTATTGGCATCTCGAACAGAGATATAAGTAAACTGATTAAGTAGGTGACTTATTTTTTCTCGGTACAATCCTAAGGTAACTGTGCTGCCAAAACTTGCTGCATAACTTATTTTTAAACTACTGCCTTGGTTAATAAAATCTAAGAAATAAGCAGGATCATATCCTCTAAATGAATTTATATTCCAAACTTCATCGCTGCCAGAAATAATTATATCATAGTTAAAATATTTTTGCTTGAGGTCAGATTTATGATAAGTTCTTGATTTTCCTAATTTTGTATGATAAACCAAGAAATTATCTAATTTTCGTGATTTAATTAAATTCTGCCAGAAATATTTATTCATAAAGTAATTTTTAAGAGCGCTTACAGGTCTATAGTCGATAAACTCAACGTCATATCCTTGTTTTTTCACTGATTGCCATAGAGCATAAGCTTGTAAGTTTGCTCCATAGTTGATAGCATGATGATAAGTTAATATTCCTACTTTTTTCATGTTTATTTAACCCGATTATATTTTATCTATACTTATTTTTCGCCAAATTATTATGAAGGGAAAAGCTAATGATAATGTCATCATTTTAGCTGCTACCTGAGTTTTTGAGGTAAGGAAAAAGGCAAAGTAAGAAGCTATACCATAGGAAATAACTGTCGCTATTGCTGCTCCTACTCCTCCATATTTTGGTATCAAAATAAAATTGAGTGAAATATTGGCTATAGCTCCCATAATCTGTCTGAATAGAGGAAATTTAAGTAAACCTTCATTAACTAACCAGTCCATATTTATTTGATGCCAAAATATGAATATGTTTGACCATGTATGAATGGCTAAAATTATTCCTGCTGCTTGATATTCTTCACCATATAAAAGTACTATCAATGGATGAGCAAAACTTGCACCAAGAATGGTAATTATAATTGCTGTCCAAGTCATGTAGTTGTATAATTTTTGCAGGTTTTTTTGATAGATTTTTTTATCGTCAATTTTATTTTTGACTAAGGCAGGAAAAACTGTATTGGTAATTATGCTAGGAACAAAATATAATGCCTCGGAAAATCGGATGGCTGCTGAATAAATTCCCACTTCTTTTATTCCGGAAATTTCCCCCAACATGATCTGATCAATTTTTAGGTAGAATATTGTTCCTATCCCAGCCAAAATTAAAGGCCAAGATTGATTGAGCATTGCTTTAGCCTTTGAAAGGCTGGCTCGCCATGTTTGGATAAGCTCGCCAGTAATTCTATATGCAATAATTGCACCAACTGTTTCTATAAATACTTGTAAAACGGTGATGTATGCAAATGCTAGAAGGGGGGCATTTGTGATTAGTAACAATATTTTGGCAATGACAATAATAATAAATGCTGTAATTGTGGTGTATGCTGTTATTTTTGACTTAATCTGTGATTCAAACCATATATTAATGGTAGAACTGATTTGAAAAATATTACTGATCGCAAAAATTGTTACCAATGAGCGAATTCCAATATCATTAGGTTTACTCAACCATATGATACCTATGGACAGCAATAGAGATAATAATCCACCGCTTAATTTTAAAGCAAAAGCTGTCCCCAGCAGTAAATTTTTATCCCCAGGGTGCTGAACTAGGTCTCTCACCACTAGGGGACGTAAACCTAAACCAGTGAGAACATTAAACAAAGCAACAAAAGATAAGGCATAGTTGTATATGCCGAGTTGTTCAGGTCCTAAATAACGAGCTATCAACACCCAGACCAAAGGCTCTACAACTATTCGCAGAATCTTATAAAAGAACTGCCAACCTACGTTAACTAGAATATTACGAAATCCATGACTAAGTTTACTTTGAATCATTTCACACCAGTTTCTATGAAAACTGCGGCAAGACGACTGGAAGAAAGTAACTGTTTAGTTGCTAACCAAATAAAAGGGGGAATGGTTGTTCCATAGCGTCGCCATAGTCGCCTTGGTTCTTGAATCCAGCGATATAGCCACTCCATTCCTAAGTCTCGAATGATCCGGGGTGCTCGTTTTTTAATCCCAGCATAAACCGGGAAAACTCCACCTACGCCAATCATGACTGCCTGAATTTTATCTTGATGTTCAGCTATCCATGTTTCTTGTTTTGGACACCCCAAAGATACGAACACTACTCCAGCGCCACTGGAATTAATTGTATTGATTAAAACTTCGTCTTCAGCCTCCGTGAGAGGACGAAAAGGCAAAGGTTCCATGGCTGCTATTTTCAGGCGAGGAAATTCCTGTTCTAAACGTTTTCTCATCCTAGAGAGAATTTCATTTTGGGAACCCACACAGAAAATACTCACATTTTCTGATTGTGCCTTCTCACACAGTGCTAAGAAAAGATCCATTCCGGCCACACGGTCTTGTTGACGCGCTCCCATTTGCCGCATCATCCACACTAGGGGCATACCATCAGGTGTAACCATATCTGCATGGTGTAACACATCAGCAAACTCTGGATGCCAATGAGCTTCCATCAGCATATGTACATTGGCTACGCACACATACTTGCTCTCACGAGCGATCGCCCACTTCAGTATTGTTTGTATCTGATCATGAAAAACCAACGCAGTGATAGGGAAATCAAGCACTTTTTGAGTAGGTAGAAATTTTCTGCCCACCATAAAATTCTCCTTATGTCAAGAATAAAAACTAAACATTACTTAAAAATCAAGATTCAGATCATCAGATTCTCATACGTAGTTACATGGAAACAAAACTATTTATCAGTATTTTCACGTTTTTAAACGAATTAGTAGAACTTTCGGTAAACGTATATTAGCTTAGTGTGAGAGTGAATACTTATTGCATAATTGTTCTAAACTTCATGATTACTTCATACTTATCTGGGATTTTCTTTACATCAACATTACAATCCCGTCATATATTCTTACGTACTGATAAATTTTGCCATTTCACACACAGCTAAAAAAAGAGGGAAGATTTTTTATCTTCCCCCTGAAAGTATTTATTATTGTTTGGTTGATTAGCCTGTTTTAACTTTTGGCGTAGCATCTGCCTTTGTTTTTTGAGTTGCCGCTTTCTGGCTGCACCGCCCCTGCCTTTATCGTTTCTCCCTTCCCTGCGGGGAGATTCCCATCTTTTCAGTTGCATAGTTTTCTTTTACCTATAATCTGCTGTATATGGGCAGGAGGAGAATCGAACTCCTATGACCGCAAGGTCGCCACATTTTGAGTGTGAGTTATATCCTGTTTTATCAAGGGTTTTAGACAACTTGGTTACTAACCAATAAGACGGTATGGGATAAAAACGGTATAGCCATACAACCCTTATTCCACAATGGTTTAAGAGGCTTATGGTATACAATTCAAATCAGTCTAAGTTAGAAAAAAAACTAACAGAGGCTAAGTTAAAGCTTGATTTTATCAAGTTAGAAGTCTGTAATAACAGGTTACGCTTAAG
>NZ_JANQDH010000042.1 GCF_029891735.1 Chrysosporum bergii ANA360D | reverse complement strand
CTTCTTGACGAGGATTGGTTATTGTTTCGCTTTCAAAGTATTTTGTTTTCTCGGTTCAGTCGTGGCTGCTTTTTTCTTGCCACTTTTTTAATATAACTACTCTGTTTGGCTTTGTCAAGGGGTTGAGCAAAAATTTTTTTTTTTTGGGTAGGAAAACTGACGTAAGCATTGTTGTGATTAGCTTATGGAAAAATTATTATAACCTATCGGCAATGTGAATATGCAGTTTCTAACTATCTAGGGTAATTTGTTGCAGTTGTGTTGGCTAGCACGTGAATGCTAACACTCAAGGAACTGTATGACAAGTTTCACCACATATCACCTATATATATTGTATGTGGGTGGCGAGGGTACTCGTAGACTGACAAGGGATTTACCAATACCTATAGCTGTTAAGACTTGGGCTGGCGTTACTATGCCGTTCAAATAATTATTTTCTTACCTTGCTCAGTAAAGCGAACCTCTTTAATATTCCATTCAGCATTGCTAACTAAAGTTTTGCGGAGACTTCCAAATAAAGCCAACTGTTCACAACTAGAAAGAGAAACAAACTGCCGCTTCGAGACAGGAGATAGCCGAAAATCAACTGTAGCGATCCCATTTTCAACTTGGACACGATAACCAGACAAATCAAAATCCGCTGTATCTTGTCTTTTGATAATTTTACCTACCGCACCTGTTATGGGTTCTTCTGCTGGTACTGAAACTGGTTCGGGCATCAGTTGTTGACATTCACTATCAATAGTATATAATATAACATTAATAGTCTGGCTATTGGGAGTTAAAGAGGTTGGAAATGGTGTTTTTGAAGCCGCACTGGGGGGGATAACAGAACTTGGTGTTTCACTGTTGATGCTGGTGGAATCAAGACGGGGATTAGAACTACAACTGATAATATTAACTCCGATCGCAACTAATATAAGTGGTAATAAATACGTTTTGATTTTCATCTTGAAAACAGTTATGTAATTGAGTTGGTATAACTTTTGAGTTAATTTTAAATTTTCAATTGGGAAAGATAGATACTTAAGTTCACTTCAGCCCATGACTGGGAAATAGACAATACTATGACCGATAATTTGATCACTGTAGATAAAAATAGCTATGAATCCCTACAGAAGGAAGTGATAGAACTGCGTCAGCGAGAAATCCGTAATAATCTGAAATATACTCAAGAGCCAATTGGTTTATTTATAGAGTATACACCAGAAGCGATCGCCATATTTGACCGTGAAATGCGATATATGTTGATGAGTCGGCGTTGGCGGGAAGATTACGGATTAAGCGATGAAAATATCATTAGGCGATGTCATTATGAAGTTTTCCCGGAAATTTACGAGCGTTGGCGGGAAATTCATCAACGCTGTTTGAAGGGAGCTATAGCAGTTTTCGCTGCTTAGTGAGGTACATCATTAACAAGCAGGATGCTTGTGTTACAAGACGATCATTTACATTTGTATCTCACGTATTTAAGAAATGGTATATTTAAAAAGGTGTACTGTTTGGTTAGTAGAATACATTAGTGATTTTATATTTTATCTGGCAGGTATCACCCCAACTTAAATCATAGAGGAGTTTAATAGCGTCTTTACTCGTATATACGTCAACAGTAAATAAGTAACATCATTTAAAAAGCTAAAAAATCGATATAATCAGGAAAAATAATGATTAAACCGCGTAAGTTCTTTGGTCAACATTGGCTCAGAAGTGAAAAAGCACTAGATGCAATTATTCAAGCAGCAGAGTGTCAGGAAAGTGATCGCGTATTAGAAATAGGTCCGGGTACAGGTATTCTGACTCGTCGTTTACTACCTTTAGTAGGATCATTAGTAGCAGTAGAAATAGATATTGATTTGTGCAACGAGTTAGCCAAGCAACTGGGTAAAAAAGAAAAATTTTTACTATTGCAAGGGGATTTTCTCACCTTAGATTTACCATGCCATTTAGCCGCATTTCCCAAATTTCAAGGGAGTAATAAAGTAGTGGCAAATATCCCCTACAACATTACAGGACCGATCATAGAAAAGTTATTAGGCACTATCGCCCACCCTAACCCAGAACCCTATGAATCCATAGTATTACTAGTGCAAAAAGAAGTAGCAGAAAGATTGTATGCTAAACCTGGTTCGAGGAATTTTGGGGCTTTGAGTGTGCGAGTGCAGTATCTAGCCGATTGTGAATTAATTTGCACAGTTCCCGCAGCCGCATTTTATCCACCACCAAAAGTAGACTCAGCAGTAGTGCGGTTACGACCCCGACAGATAGAAACAACAGCACTTGACCCCCGAAAATTGGAAAATTTTGTCAAATTGGGATTTGGGGCAAAGCGGAAAATGTTAAGAAATAATTTGCAATCGGTTGTTGAACGCGATCGCTTGACCCAATTACTGGAACAATTAGAAATAAATCCCCAAGCTCGAGCGGAAGACATCAGCGTTCAGCAATGGGTAACATTAACCAATTTACTCACAACCGAGTAACTACAACTCTCCACATAAAATGCGTTCTTACACTATAATAGCTCCCGCCAAAATCAATTTGTATCTGGAAATTATCAGCGATCGCCCAGATGGTTATCATGAGTTAGCTATGATACTTCAAAGTATAGCACTTGCTGACGAAATTAACCTACGCTCCATAAGCAGTGAAAAGATTCAACTTAACTGTAACCACCCACAAGTACCCACAAACGAAAGTAACTTAGCATATAAAGCAGCAGCCCTAATGGCGAGACAATTTCCCGAAGCCTTGACTAAATATGGAGGTGTGGAAATTACCATTAACAAGCACATTCCCGTAGCTGCTGGATTGGCGGGAGGTTCAACAAATGCAGCTGCTGTATTGATGGGGATAGATTTACTCTGGGGTCTAGGACTAACGAAATCAGAATTAGAAGAATTGGGTGCTACTCTTGGTTCAGATGTCCCCTTTTGTGTCGCGGGTGGGACAGTGATCGCCACAGGTAGAGGTGACCAGCTTTCTTCTTTAACTGGTTTAGACAATATATATATAGTGTTGGCAAAATATCGTAGCTTGGAAGTTTCCACAGCTTGGGCCTACAAAACCTATCGACAAGAATTTAGTAGTTCTTATCTGAGAGAGACAGAAAATTTATCAGCGCGTGCGGCCGCAGTTCATTCAAGAGAAATAGTTAAAGCTATCCTGAATAAAAACTCAATAGAAATTGCCAAAAAACTGCATAATGATTTAGAGCGTGTAGTTTTGCCAGCCTATCCTCAAGTTTTAAAACTGCGAGAACTATTTGCTACTCAAGAAGGAGTTTTAGGAACCATGATGTCTGGTTCTGGCCCCGCGGTGTTTGCTCTGCTGGAGTCTAAACAACAAGCAGAAGCAGTAAAGCTAAAGATGCGGGATGCAATTCCTGACGAGGATTTAGAATTGTTTGTGAGTCGGACTATTACACATGGCATTCAGGTGAGATCATCAACTTAAGACAGTTCTTTCCTTGAGGCAAGACACAGAGGCACAAAAAATATGAGTAATCCAAAAGTAACACAACCACAAGAGCCAAATCAGGTTCCACCCACTCCTTTGCGTTGTATAACTGGAGCGATATTTTCCGGAGGACTAGGATATGGTATGTATTTGCTGATGATATCCATAGCAACAACTTTTGCGAATAAGCCTATCCATTCAGATAACCCAATAGTTGTCAATATTGGTTCTGCTGTTCGTACTTTGGTTGTGGGTGTAGTCGCCTTGGGAACAGGGATATTTGGTATAGTGGCAATTGGTTTGTTAGCTTTGACAATCCAATTATTGGTACAACAATTAACAAAGTCCAGAAACAGTTAACCTCGACCTAAAGGTGCATATTTTTCATGTTGAAGGTAAGGATTGATTAATTGGGGCTTTTGAACATTGGGAACTTGAGAAATTTGATTTTGGTTTCTCCAAGTTTTGGGAGGTATACCGTGATGTTGACGGAACTGGCGGGAAAAATGACAAGCATTTTGATAACCCAGTTTTATGGCGATCTGCTCAATTGTTTGGTCAGTATCTTTAAGCAACGGACGAGCTGCGGCCATGCGGCGCTTAACAATCCAACCATTAACAGTCTCACCTGTTTTTTTTGCTACAGTATTGGTCAAGTAAGCAGGTGAATAACCAACAGCCTCAGCCACATTAGATAAAGTAATCCCCCGATGATAATTAGCTTCAATGTAATCGAAAACTTCTTTAAGCTGGGGAAGCTTAGGAAAGATAGAGTTTTCTGTGACGGAGGGAGTTGTGTTTGTGGGTAATGATTCTGATATTTGACGAGATTCAGTCCCATACAAATAACGCAAAAAAGATTGTTTTTTTTCCAAGCGGATGGCGATCGCTTTGACCAATTCCTCCAAAGTAGAAGGCTTAGTCAGATAATCATCAGCACCCAACTCCATCCCTTTACGAACATCTGTCTTATTATTGCTACCCGTGAGAAAAATGAAGGGAATAATCGCAGTGGAAGGATCTTGACGCAGAGCATTGAGAACAGTATAACCATCCATATCTGGCATAGCAATATCGCAAACTACTAAATCGGGCGAATCTCTTTGTGCTTTTTCAATACCAATGCGACCATTTTCTGCATCTATGGTGTTAAACCCTTCACTCTCAAGTCCGGTTAAATAAAGATTACGGGTAGTAGCATTATCTTCAATTATGAGAATAGTTTTCATGGAATCCTGCATTAGATAATAGATTGGGTAAATGAATAATTGGGAAATACTTTACTGAACTGATAAGTTTGATTTGATTGCAGATAGCATGATAGTAAATGTTGTACCTACACCAACTTCACTTTCTACAGCAATATGACCTTTATGTAAGTCCACAAGAGTTTTAACAATGGATAAACCTAGTCCACTACCGGGGAGATGATGAATGTTACTACCTCGATAAAATGGCTCAAATAATCTTGCTCTATCGGTAAGAGGAATACCAATACCCCTATCTGTCACTTCAAAAATTACTTTCCCGCATTCAGAAGAGAGTTTTAAGTCAACCACGCTGTCAATGGGAGAATATTTAATGGCATTGTCAAGCAGATTCCTGATCATCGGTTCCAGCAGTTTTTGATCCATAAAAGCTGTTATGTAGTTAGTTTGAGTCAGGAAATTTATATTGTTACTACGACCATTTGTCTGCATTTTTGCAATTAGCTCATTGCAGAATTCAACCAAATTAAGAGGTTGAGCATCACAGTTAAGTTTGGTAGCTTCTACCTTGGCGAAGAACAAAATATCATCCAACATTTTGGTCAGCTGTTCAACAGATGATTGAATGTGATCAAGTAATGGTTGTGTTTTTTGGTCATGACATTTATCAATATGCCTTTTAACTAAGCTATTAGAAAATGAAACGACATTCAGCGGTGTACGAAATTGATGGCAAACCATAGACATAAAATCTGCTTTTAATTGGCTGACTTCTTTAATTTTTTCTAAGTTTTTACTCAAATCAAATTCTGCCTTTTTATAATCAGTTATATCAATACCTGCCAGAATTTCCATTGGTGTTTCCTGGTCGTTAATTATTGCAACTACACAAGCTAACCAGCGTTCTCTGCCGTTTTTTTCCAAAATCTTTATTTCCTGATATTCTAAATCTTTATTATCTACCATCCTAAGCTTTTTGTTTTTGAACAATTGACAGGGATCAAAACCAGTTAATAAATCCTGTGTGGTATAACCAGTTATTACCTCCGCTGCCGGGTTCATGTACGATAAATTGCCACGCTTAATTACAAAAATGCAAACATTAATAGTTTCTGCTAAACTCCAAAGTTTAGCTTGATTGAACTGTGGTAGTTCTTCCCTGCGTCGAGATTCAGTAATATCCCAAAAGCTCCATACTCTACCGATGATTTTCCCATTCAACCATTGGGGCTGAGAGTATTGAGCAAAAACTCTCCCATCATTTAATTCCAAAACATCGAACTTATCCAAACTACATTGACCGGATACTCCCCAAATCATCTGGACATAGGCTTGTGGGTCCCTGAGTTGTTTCTTAAACCAAGCTTGACATTGGAAATATTTCTGGGATATCAGCGTTTCTGGTATTTGCCACATATCGACAAATTTTTTATTAAAGCTCAGAATATCTCCCTGAATGCCTACTGAAATAATACCATGAGCAGTAGATTCGAGGGTAGAAATAACTAGAGAAAGAGATTGTTGCAGTTGCGCTTCCCTTGTTTTTAGTTCAGCAATTTCTTGTCGTAAATCATCTTCAGTACTTTTAAATTCTTCAGTCCACTGGTACATACTACCCTCTACTATTTTATTACTTTTATCACACCTAAATTTATAGTAAAATCAGAACTGTATTTTATTCTTTGATTTGATGACTAAAACCAAAAAAATTAACATTAAATAAATAGTCACTTCGTTGCTAAAATGGCATTATTAACGATTAAATTTAGCCATACTACTAAACAGAATTTAACATTTTTTCAATCATAAAAGTATTTATTTTTCTCTAAAGATTTAAATTCTATTTTACTATATATCTCAGTAAAGTTTACGCGATAATTTTGTAGTACTAATAAATGATTTGCTTGATATATAGTTAGGAGATTCATATCCATATTCCTTATCTCATTTGTCAGAAATTGAAGCAATACAGGACAAGCACAACTTTTTCAAGGTGCTGATCAACAGTAAATTACTCAAATGTTTACATATTGCTGGTTATTGTTGATCTGATTTTACCAATATATAGTAGCTCTTTCAACTGATTTACATAAATAAACAATGTTTTTTTATTGAATTAAATAAACTTTGATAAAAACTAAAAAATAAAATTAGCTTTTGGGTGGATTGATGAAAAATAACATATAGATAAATAAGCCCTAAATAAATTTAGGTCAGCCCAGCTTTTTATAATTACAGTCCATTTTCAATATATATGTACTTATATATATTTGCTGATGGATTATCCACGATGTCGGCAATATATCTAGTTTGAAATACTTTAGCTGATAAATTTGAGGCTAGGTAGATAATTTACTGTTTATCAATGGAATTTTAAATATATTACTCCTCCAGACATCAAACTATGAAATCATGTCCTAAGTCATCTTTCATAAGATATACATTTTTTTCAACTTCACATACTTGTGACTAGAACATCTCTCAAAAGTTATAAAAATCGTAACAAAAGTGTGTATAGATAATTACTATTATTTTAGCAAAATATTGTGTAGCAAATAACATTTTTTAGTATTCATATTGTGATAAAGTGTAAGTTTTATCATTTTGTTAGTATTAATTAGCTAACTTTTCCATCGGTAAGGTTTTGCAGGGTAATTATGTATATAATTACACTCTATTATTTAGATATTTATAGTTCACAAATAAAAATTTTTAGCATATTTATGTCTTGAAATCCAGATTTACATTTGGTTGTTATTGTGTAAAAAAGCCACAACTTACTTAAGTTAAATTCTCTAAATGTGACGGAAAAATCTAGTAATTTCCCGATAATCTACGCAATGAAATGTCAGAACCAATGTTTTTGATTTTACTACATCTAAATAAGTATAAATTATTTACTTTTGGATGCGAATCTAAATAGAAGGTATTACAGTAAAAATAGTCAACAAATTACAAGAGCAAAAAAAGAGATAAGTCTATCGAAAAATTGATCATATATCTGGAGCTAAAAATTGAGTAGGCTTAATAAAGAAGCTGCTTCTGCAACACGGTTTATCTGTAGGGGCTAGTTTAACTAGATATATATGAGGCAAATAAAAATGCTGACTAGTTAAATCCAACCCCTATTTTCCCAACTAACTCATAATTATGGTGAATGCTTTTTACCGGAAATGTTTGTAATCAGCCCGAATGAAATTGGCTGTAAGTTGAAGAAATTCCATCAAACTACTACTAGCACTCTCAAAAATAAGTGCCATGACTCTAGATTTTAGTTAGATACATTAATCCTATTTCAGTTGTAACTATCTGTAGTAATTGTTGACGGTTAACAGTTAACAGTTAACCAACTGTATGGCAAATTTCACCAATCATTTAGGAATGCTATACAAAGATAAATCAGAATGCAATCTCATGTAAAACTAAAAATTAAACAGGAGGGAAAGATATGCATCAAATCAATAATAGTTGTAATAACCAAACAACCAAGAAAATTAATACCGAACAAATAGAACAAATTATCAAAGCAATTATTGCAGGCAAGTATTCGTGGGCGTGTGTATTAATTCTCCGGTTTTGCGGTTATAACCCGATAGATTACATACCTTACCGCACCTATATTCGACTGCTGAAGAATAATTGCCTGGTAGAAAATTCCAAGTCAAAAGACAGAGAAAAGAAAGAAGTATTTGACATGAACTCAAACTGGATTCGACTTTAAAAACAACATTAATCCTTGATGAGTCACTCCATCTCCAGATACATAGCAGCTAATGATTTACCCACTGACTACTGTCAATACCCGTCTGCAACCGATCCTCAGAGAAATTGTTTGGCATAAAAAGCAAGAAGTAACACAAATGCACCAACAAATGTCGTTGGCTTCTTTGCAACGCCAGTTAACAGCTGCGCCAACAGTGCGAGATTTTTTGACTGCTTTGCAACAAAATCCTTATCGACCAGGACTAATTGCAGAAGTTCAAAAAACATCACCACTGTACGGTAAAATTCGCACAGATTTTGACCCGATAGCGATCGCTAAAGCCTATGAGCGAGGTGGTGCTGCTTGCGTCTCGGTTTTCACTGAAACAGCATTCTTTCATGGTAGTTGGGAAACCCTGCGTGCAATCCGCCAGAGAGTAGCATTACCCTTGTTGTGCAAAGAATTTATCATTGACCCCTGTCAAATTTATTTAGCACGAGCAGCAGGGGCTGATGCTGTACTACTAATTGCAGCAATTCTCACGGATCGCGAACTGCAAGACTTTCTCAGAGTAATTCATTATTTAGGGATGAATGCTTTAGTAGAAGTTCATAACTTGAGTGAATTAGACCGGGTACTCAAGCTTAATGACATCCGCTTAATCGGGATTAATAACCAAAACCTGGAGGACTTTACCATTGATCTCAGCACCACGCAACACCTGTTAGCAGCTAGGCGATCGCAGTTACAAAAATTGGGTATTATCGTCGTCAGCGAGTCGGGACTATATACAAATGCTGATTTATCTCTGGTGGCGGAGGCTGGTGCTCATGCAGTGATAGTGGGAGAGTCTTTAATTAAACAAGAGAACATAGAGATGGCCGTGCGTTCTCTCATTAAAGGTGATTAGCTCAAACAGTTATTAGCTTCTCTCTAAACGCGAAAAGGCTAACGGTTATTACATCTCAGATGGGAAAAGGCTAGAGTACACTATTCTCCCGAAACTATAAACAACTTGAATGAATGTAGCCCGCTCACAAAGCGGGCTATTCGTGTATGTATACCTTAAAATAAACACACCTAAAAAAATGAAATGGTTTAAAATAGCAAATATTCTTCAACTAAGCAGTACCTTGGCAACAAAAACATCACAAATAATATCTACATTATTATCATTAGTAATACATCTAAACATTGTCATAGGCAGCAATGAACAAGCAAGTACATCACGGAGATGCTAAATATCAAAATCAAGCTGTTTGGAAAACAGCAGCAGCCTCCCTATCACTGGTGTTGTTGGGATCAGGTATGACATTAGTCGGTGGTTATTTGGCCTTTAACCCTCAGCAGATATCAGAGACAACATCGAAGATAGGGGTAAGTCCAGTTAATGCAGCCCCTCCATTACCAACTGCTACAGGTTCTAACTTCGTGACCCAAGTAGTGCAAAAAGTGGGGCCAGCAGTGGTGAGGATTGAGGCGTCCCGAACTGTCACTAGTCGGTTACCTCCTGAATTTAATGATCCATTTTTCCGCCAGTTTTTTGGCTTTCGCCTACCAGAACAACAAAGCAGAGTACAACGAGGCACAGGTTCCGGTTTTATTATCAGTGCAGATGGTAGTATCCTCACTAATGCCCATGTAGTATCTGATACTAATATCGTACGAGTTATACTAAAGGACGGGCGTAGCTTTGAAGGTAAGGTAATGGGGAGCGATGAATTAACAGATGTCGCTGTGGTGAAAATTAATGCCAAGAATTTACCCATAGCAGAACTGGGGAACTCAGATCAACTGCAAGCGGGAGAATGGGCGATCGCCATTGGCAATCCTTTAGGATTAGATAATACAGTGACTACAGGAATTATTAGTGCTACTGGTCGTAGTAGTAATCAAATTGGCGCACCGGATAAGCGGGTTGAATTTATTCAAACCGATGCAGCCATTAATCCTGGTAACTCCGGCGGTCCCTTGTTAAATGCTCGTGGTCAGGTAATTGGGATGAACACAGCTATTATCCAAAGGGCGCAGGGACTTGGTTTTGCCATTCCCATCAACACGGCTCAACGAATTTCCCAGCAGCTAATTGCTACAGGTAAGGCGCAACATTCCTATCTGGGAATTCAGATGGTAGAGTTAACCCCTGAAATTAAAGAGCGTCTCAACTCAGACCCCAATAGCGGTGTCACGGTCAATGAAGATAAAGGTGTCTTAATTGTGCGCGTTATGCCTAACTCACCAGCAGCTAAAGCCGGTTTACGTGCTGGGGATGTTATCCAAAAGCTTAACGGTCAATCAGTCACAGATGCCGGCAGTATTCAAAAAGCAGTAGAAAATGCTCAAGTCGGGGGAGATGTGCGCTTAGGATTGCGACGCAATGGGCAAAATATTAACTTAGCCGTGCGAACTGGTGCTTTACCTAGTAAACCAATACAGTAACTAACTGGGTGCCTTATTGAGTGCTGAGTAAAGAATTATTCTTGATACCCACTCTTTACTCTTCACTCTCTCTTAACGTCCTAGTAAATACCGTATACCAAGGAGCAGCAAAAAAATACCATACAATTTTTTGATAATTTCACTGCTAATGAATGGCTGATTGGCAAATAAGGCTCCGAACAAATTACCAACTATTAAACCAATGGCAATAAATGTGGCATATTTAACGTTCATGTTGCCATGACGATAATAGACTAGTGCGCCTAAAATCCCAATGGGTAAAATTTGAGCAGCAATAGAAGTGCCAGTGGCATACTTCTGATCTAGACCAACTAACAACACCATGGCTGGTACCATGATTGCACCTCCCCCAAGACCAAACATACCCCCAGTCAAGCCAGCAACTAAGCCAATGATTAACATTTGAATAACTATATTAGACATATTTTCCTGATTAGATGTAAAAAAAAACACAGTAATGTAAGTTATCGCTGTTTTGAAGATTTATTTCACCTGGATGATCTGGTGATGATATGGATAGACAAGTGACCCAAAAAGTTATACAATTTGATTGATTGTGGTAATTTTACTTATTGCTCAATCAACCCAACCATAGTAAAGATTTTATGGTGATTTGTCCGGATTTAGTAAACATTCTATTACTATAAGATAGTCTTGAAAAAGGAACAGCAAACCAATGGACGTAAAGCTGATTTTAGTGGGTTTAACAATTATGTTCACTATTTCGTGCCTGTTCTTTGGCACTAAAAATGGATTTTATGATTCAGAAAACTATCACGGTAACGGTTCTGCACATTAAGATAACTTGAATAGCGGGAATCTTGCGTTAAAAACGCTTATTTAACCCCAAATGTAGTGTTTCTGGTTAAATAATTTTTTTCAACTGGCATGAGTTCCTTGGTAGCCTCCTCCCCGGTCAAAAATTTTCACTCTCAGGGCGTAGGGGGGTACAAAAAAACTTGCCCCTGGGTGACAAAACCAAGAATCAGGATCATTCCTCTTGGCTTTTGAGTTATGTCGATGATGACGAGGTTAGAGGGGAGGAAAGCATGAGGGACAATCTGTGGGTATCCTCTGGCGTTAGCACTGATGAAGCAGCTAGTGAGTTGAACTGCTTGCCCTATAGTGTTCAGCATAATGACGAGGGTGTGTGTTTATTAGTGCAGATGGGTCCACACCGTATTCTACTTGATTGTGGATTGGGGAGTAGTTCACCGTTGTTCACCTCTGTGGCTAACTCAGCAGGTCAAAGTAGTTCTCCAATGCCGGCAGACTTGGTTTTGGTCAGTCACGCCCACCCTGATCACGCTAGAGGATTACTAGACCTACATAAAATTTTCCCTCTGTTACCTATTTATGCCAGTGAGGTAACTAGTAAGTTACTACCCCTTAATTGGTTAGACGAAGATCCCCAAAAAATTCCTCAGCTTTGTCATGCTTTGCCGTTGCGATCGCCTGTAGAAATCCAAGAAGGTCTGGTGGTGGAATTATTTCCTGCCGGACACTTACCAGGAGCAGTAGTATTCTTACTCACATACACCACCAAAGCTCGTTCTTACAAACTCCTCTACACAGGGGACTTTTTCTTGTCTAACTCCCGACTGGTAGAAGGGCTGCGTTTAGAAGAGTTGCGGGGGTTGGAGTTAAACGTACTGATTATTGAGGGAACTTATGGCACAGCCCGTCACCCCCACCGTCGCCACCAAGAAAATCGACTAGCGGAACGGATTAATCGAGCGATCGCCGATAACTGTTCTGTACTACTACCCACACCAGCTTTAGGATTGGGTCAAGAATTGTTGATGTTATTACGTTCCCATCACCACTTCACAGGACGGGATTTAGATATTTGGGTTGATGGTGCTGTTGCCACTGGTTGCGATGCTTACCTAGAACTATTGCCCCACTTACCGCCATCAGTGCAGAATTTCGCCCGTCATCAACCCTTGTTTTGGGATGAACGGGTGCGTCCGCGAGTCCGTCGTTTGCAGCCAGAACATCATGCTAGTCTGGGCAGGTCTCCCTGTATTGTGCTGACTGACTCCACCGTTAATTTAAACCAATACTGCCAAACAGAAACTAGCCCTTGGCTGATCCTAGTACCAGAAAAAATTGATGTAAAAATTAATCAAAAATATTCAGGAAACACCACTGACGAAAGTTATCTGCTCGCCCAGCACAGTGACGGACCTGGTACTACTCAGTTGATCCATAATTTGCGTCCTCAGCACGTTGTTTTTGTCCACGGTTCCCCTGCATACCTAACAGATTTAACTGGTTTAGAAGAACTACAAAACCGTTATCACGTCCATTCTCCAGGTGCTGGTACTTTAGTAGCGCTGCCTATTGGGGAGACATTTTTACAACCAGCACCCCCAGAAAACAATTATGAAGGAGAACTCACAGAGTTAGGAACGGTCATTACAGTTACCTTACCCGATGCCATTACAAATGACCCACGTTGGGCACAGTTTGCCGATACTGGTTTAGTAGAAGCTCGTTGGCAAGGCGAAGAACTGGTACTACGCGGGTTATCACCACGGGAACTGCTGCAGCAAAGTAGCGATCGCCCTAATTGGTCTGATATAGATTGTTGTGGTACTTGCCGACATCAAAGAGGACAAAGATGTTGGAACCCTGCCTCGCCGTTACATAACTTTAAAGTAACTCTTGAGGGCTATTGTCCTGCTTTTCAACGTTAATCCTTTGGTGACCGCAAAACTTAAATGAGTCCTCAGCAATCAGTCAAACTGAGGACTCATGACTCTCTCGTAGAGACTCAATAAATTAAGTCTCTACTCCGGATTGGAGTCGGGATAACGGTTACGGATACGCTCTGATTCTGGACAGTCTTCCGTCATCAGAAATTCTGTATTACCGCGTGGTACTGAGGCTAACTTTTGGGTAACGGAGCCAATGCTCTCCAAACGAACCATCTCCTCCCACGCACAAACTTCGTCTTCCTCATCTGTCTCATAGCGGAGAGTCACTAAATCCCCCTCTATATCGAGGATGCGGGCGCGTTCAATCCAGCGTTGCTGGTCCCGCAAGAATATACATACCTCGCGCCCATCGCAACACAGTTGATAAATCTTGCGGTGTAGCATGTACTGCTTCTACCTTTTTAAACAACGTAGTTAAACCTATGAAATTTGGGTTTTACCCCATTTAGATACACCTTCTAGAAATCAGTTCCCAGATTCTGGATCACTGTACTTGATGATTTTACCCATAGACTTGCTTGGATTGGCGAAAATCATAGACTCCCAGCTACTCCACCTGTTGAACAAAATCTCTTGTAGGTTTTTTAGCGAATGTCTACCTCTATGAAGTCACACTATTCAGTAATTTTCCTAACCAGATTAATGTTTGGTGGTGAGCATTTACAAAATGATGTGACAAATAATACTTCACATTAAGCATTGAACACGGTTGTTTGATTTGCTTACTTGTAGTCATTGGCATTACTGGGAAGTGGGGTAATTCTGCTTTATTTTTATCCCTATGTATTTGATCTTAACTCATTCTTTTGCCGACCTTAATGGTTTTCAACAACAATCGACAAAGAGTTTTGAGTTCAGGCACTAAAAACTTGAAGGTTAGCGTGGGCAGTATAATAAATTTTCCACTACAAAGCATTAGTATAATTACTTAACTTTACATTGGCGGATAAATTTTGTTGGTGTTTGGGAGGATGCTTCTCTTTTAATTTGACCTGCGCTAACTGCATCACATAAAGCTGAAAGGATTGCTAAATCTTCTGAACGATAGCACTTAGTCGCCAGCACTTGATTGAGTAAACCCTCCGATTCAACACTAAGATATCCAGTTTTAAAAGCCGATTCAACAAGTGTAGGAATCATATTGATTAGGGTGGGGCGAGAATGTTCTGGTTTTAATTGTGAAACATTTTTCTCTCTTATTTATTGATATCAACCCATCAACCTAAGTGATTATTATTGAAATTTTTAGTGATTTAGATCACACTTAATTCTCCAATAGTTACCCACCAGTCACAATAGAAGAAATTTAGAGGAAACTAAGCAAAAAATTGGCGAAAATCCTCATCTTTCACGCTCAATTTTACCCATTCTAAGTTTAAAGACATAAATCGTTGTACTAAGCGATGACAGGCCGGGCGTTCCGTGGCGTAATGTCCGGCATCAACTAAAATTAAACCGCGATCGCGGCTGTCCTGGAACTGATGGAATTTACAATCAGCAGTTAAATAAACTTGAGCCTGAGTTTTAGCCACCGCCGAAATATAACTAGCTCCCGAACCACCCAACACGGCCACTCGTGAAATTGTCTGCTGTAAATCAGCAATGGGGGAAAAAATTAAATGAGGAGGCGCTAGTTTAGTTTGAATTTTACTCAGTAACTCCTGTAAGGTCAGAAACGGCTCCAAAAAACCTACACGCCCGTAGCCTAATCCTGGTTGTGTAGGTACTATGGGACTAGCTCGCCTTAAGTCTAAAATTTGAGCCAAAACGTCTGCCGTACCATCCTGTACTTGATCAAAATTGGTATGAGCGCTGTAAATACCAATGTTGTGCTTAAAAGCCAATCTGGCCATTTCCGCAATGGTTTCACCAGTACGTAAGTACTTGGGAGGATAAAAAATTAGGGGATGATGAGCAAAAATTAGATTAGCATTGAGAGTAATGGCTTCCTCCATCACAGCCAAGGTGGGTGTCAAACACACCAACACCCGCGCTTTTTCTCCTAACACACCGGGTTCAATTTGCCAACCGCAATTATCCCAGCTTTCAGACCAAGCCGGATTTGCCCATTGTTCAAACCAAGTAATTAAATCTACAATTCTCACACCAATACAATCCTGGGAAACTAATATGTGATTATTTAGTTCTTTAATTTTAGTGATCTCATGAAGTTGATGACAAACTATTGAAATTTCAGCGAAAATGTAAATCCATTGCTAAACAATACTAGCAAACTGGGAAATCTTAATTTATTACAGGCTAATTTCTAGGGGAATGAATTGATGCTTTCGACAAACGGCGAATATCAATCTTTGGATATGAGAGAAACAGTTTTGCCCATAGCGTCAAGTTTAACAGAATCCGAGCAGCAAGTTACACAAGCAACTATTGGTTTACCGACCAAGTTTTACGGTCATTACAGAGACTCAATGGCAATGTATAGCCCCGCCAATCAAGTGGCTGAGTATCTTCAAACTCACGCTTCCTGGTTTTCGCGCTGCGCTGAACCGATGAAAGCACAACCTTTGGGCGAAAATGGTTATGCTGTCACCATCGGACGCTTTGGCGCTTTTGGTTATGAGGTAGAACCAAAAATTGGTTTAGAACTCTTACCCCCAGATCAGGGAATATACCGTATTCGGACAATCCCTGTTCCTGACTACGATCTCCCTGGCTATGATGTAGACTATCAGGCATCGCTCAAGTTGTTAGAAAATCCTGACAACGACACTGGTAGCAGTTTTAGTGTGATTACACAAGTTGAATGGGAATTGGATTTGATAGTTAATCTTCACTTTCCCAAATTTATTCAAAGATTGCCCCAGTCTTTAGTCAAATCCACAGGCGATCGCTTACTCAACCAAATTGTCCGCCAAGTATCTCGGCGCTTAACTCGCAAAGTCCAAGAAGACTTTCATCAATCTCTGGGCATAAGGTTTTCTGGTAATTGCCAAAAAAGGCCATAAGCTAAAAGTCATTAGTCAAAGACTAATGACTATTGACCAACAACTAATAATTAAGCATTACTCAAAATTCTTTGCACAATTTGCACGCCAGTAATAGCTTGCCAAGCGAACAAACCTAAAAGCGCGAAATTGAGTGTAATGTGAGTTACACGGGCCCAGTTGGCTCCTTTTTGCATGAAAGGAGATAAAGAGGCGGAAAATGCGATTAAACCAGTCATTCCCAGTCCAGCTAGTAAATGCGGTCCTACGAATAACTTACCATTATTGATATAGGTAACAGCCATACCACCAATCGCCCCTGTCACCATCAATGCCAACAACACAGAACCGACTTTGTGGTGTTTAATGTTGTATCTACCTTTAATCAGTTCTTTCTTGTCATCTCCTTGGGCGCTTCTGGTGCGCTGTACTTGTAGCCCCAGGTAAGCAGCATAAAGTGAAAGTGCTAACAGTCCCCACATGGTGAGTGGATGAAAAAAGTTTAGCCAATATTTAACTTCAGGTGACAGTTCCAGACTCATAGTGTTCTCCCGCAATTCTTAAATCTTTATAAAACTTAGCATAAGTTTAAATTACTTGCGGAAACTGACTAAGGGTAAAATGTGTAGGAAAATCATGTACTTAAATAAATTCCTGCCTTTCTCTCCTTTTTGAGTAGGAGTTACGACCTACTAACTAGGAATTAGTTTCTCTCTTGCCAAAATGGTTAAACAATTTCAGACTTAATTTCGGGACTAGACTAACAAAACCCCCCTGTGCGGGGCTGACGGGGAATATTTATCATGGAAAACAAGGATGTCTTGGTGCTAAAGTCGGCGAAAAGCGGCGATACAAAACATTTGTGTGAGTTATTGTCTTCTGGTGCTAAAGTGGACGTTACCGATGGCGATGGTACTACCGCGTTAATGTTTGCCGCTAATTTAGGTTACACGGAAATTGTGCGATCGCTATTAGATGCTGGGGCTAATGTTAACTTATCCAGAAAACGCTATGGTTTGACGGCTTTGATGTTGGCTGCTAGTGCTAATCAAGTGGATATTGTGCAGCTTCTGATTTTGAGAGGTGCTAATGTGAATGCCGTCAATGAAGATGGCAGTACAGCTTTAATGGCTGCTGCACATAAGGGTTATGTGGATGTAGTGCAAGTCTTACTGGCAGCTGGCGCTGGGGTGAATATCACAGACAAAGATGATGATACCGCTTTGAAATTGGCTGTAAAGTACGGTAGAACAGCAGTTTTAAAGTTAATTTCCCAGCATGGTGCTGATGTCAATAGCCGGGATCAAGAAGGTGAAACACTTTTGATGATGGCAGCAGACTTGGGAATTTTGGAAGTTGTTCAGGCATTGCTGGCAGCTGGGGCTGATATTAATCTCAAAAATCAACATGGTAGTACTGCTATATCAGCGGCAGCGGCAGCAGGACATACTGGCATTGCATCTGCTTTACTGGATCAAGGTGCTGAAATTAATGTTCAAGACAAAGATGGTGAAACTCCCCTACATCTGGCTGTTGTGGAAGGCTACGTTGACATGGTGCAATTGTTGATTAGCCGAGGTGCAGATCCCCGAATTACAAATCACTTGGGTGATACACCAATTTTTGTAGCTGCATTACAGGGACATAGCCAAATTTTAGAAATATTGCTGGGTTCTAGTGGCAAAATGAATGCCACAACTCTGGGTATACCTTTGATGCTGGCAATTACCCATGGATATATAGATACGGTGAAACTGTTATTAGACTACGGTGCTGATGCTAATACATTAGGGAATGACAGCAAAACAGCTTTAATTAAGGCAGCAGAACGCAATTACCCAGGGATAATTCGTTTGTTAATAGGTAAGGGTGCAAATGTGAACTTTCAGGACTTAGCCGGGGCAACAGCATTGATGTGGGCAGTGTCTGGGGGTTATGGTCAGGCTGTAGAGATACTTCTCCAAGCTGGGGCAGATCTAAATTTGAAAAATCGCGGCGGTTATACGGCTTTGATGATTGCGGAATTTAATGGTTATAAAAATATAGCTGCGAGTTTAAAACAAGCCGGGGCGCAGGAATAATTAAAATAACAAAACTCCGTCGCAACTTTTGTTAGTAAGGTGCGTCGGAGGCGGAAGAAATTCCAACACTGAGGTATAACAGTCAAAATGTTTTCCCTCAGAGTTTTGTACTGTGCTATATAAGCTAAATATATAACGTTTAATTTTGGATATCAGTATTATATAGAGCAGTTTACAAGTATCATAAAAACCTGCCGATAAAAAACATTAACTGAATGGCGATGGCAGGTTAGCTATTTATTTAATAAAATTTTAAATTTTTCCCAACTTTTACATAAGTATAATTGAATATTACAAAAAGTCAGATTAAGTCAGCACCAATGGATACTGTACAAAAGCTCAAATTATGGGTAGGAATTGGTTGTCAAAAAGGTAGTTCCCAAAATTTAATAGCAACGGCAATAAAAAAAATATTACCAGAAAATCAACTCCAGGAAAATGCGATCGCAGGTCTTGCTACTATAGAAACTAAAGCCACAGAAGTTGGGTTAATAGAACTTTGCCGTTTACGCAGTTTTACCTTAAAAACTTTTTCCCCAGATGTTTTATCCACTGTTATCATCCCCAACCCCAGCAATATCGCCCAAAGAATTGTGGGAACTTCCAGCGTAGCTGAAGCCTCTGCTATTCTCGCCGCATCCCACCTCACCCCATCTCTAACTATCAACCAAGATTTAAGAACTAAATTATTAATTCCTAAACGCATTTTTCGCTTACAGGGCGAATCAGGGGCAGTGACACTGGCTGTTGCTGCTGAATAATCTTCTTTTCACTGTTTTTTGACTACAAAACCACTTTGATAAAATAGTTAATCAAACTAGAAACAATGGTTAGCACAATTGAACCCAGCAAAGCAGACCCGAAACCTCGAATTTCAAAACCGTAACCAGGAGTGAGGTTACTTGCCAGCCACAAACTTAAAGCATTAATGACAAATGCAAATAACCCAAAACTAATTAAGGTAATGGGAAAGGCCAAAATATGTAAAATTGGTCGAATAAAAGCATTGACTAAACCAATAATTGCCACAGCTACTAAAGCAGCCACAAAGTCCCTAACATAGAACCCACGTACAACATTAGCAGTAATCAGTAAAGCTACGGCAGTACCCAGCCAAGTTAGTAAAAAGTGTTTCATCTGTTTTTCCTCTAAATTAGCTATCTTCGCAATAGTGCTTCCCAAGTAGCACCACCAACTACACCGTCAGCCTCTAAACCATAACGCTGTTGAGCAGCTTTTACTGCTGCTTCAGTGACTACACCAAAATCTCCATCTATATCACCTGTTAAAAAACCAAGCTGTTTTAGTCGTTGTTGCAGTCTCCTCACCTCCGGGTTACGCATTCCTAAGCGTAAAATCGGTAATCCTTGGGTAGTATATTGAACACTGGGAATTTGTCCGGGAACTGTAGTGGATGGTCTAGGAGGTGGTGATACAGGTCTGGTTTGAGTTTGAGAACTGACAACCCTGGTATTTGTCCGAGTCTGTGGAGGAACGGGAAAATTAGATTTATTGGCAGAATTTCCCGGTGTAATTATTGGCTCTCTGGGGAATAGTTGCTGCCAAGTGATAGCATCAACCACCCCATCAGGATTCAAATCAGCTGCTCGTTTGAACCGAGAAACAGCGACTGCTGTCTCGTCTCCGTAAACACCATCCACAGCACCTGAGTAAAAACCCAAAAGTTTTAAGGCTGCCTGAAGTTCAGACACCCATTCTCCTTTAGTTCCAACTTTTAGGGTAGGACGACTAATGTTAGCTCTAGGCGAGGCTTGGGCTATTTGTTGGGGCGCTGCAATTGTGACTCCTGCATCAGAAGTTATGAGAAACAAAGTAGATGAAAACAAAAGTAACCAACAAAACTTACCTGTCTTCACCCAGCGAAATGATTTTAGTGACTCAAAGTAGTTCACAATACTTGTTGTCAGGCTAACTTCCATGGATTTTATCCCCAGAATCCTCTGTTATAGTTCACAAGAGAACTTGAGATATTATATCACTCAATTATACAGAGGTGATCAATCGCTCTCTAAGCAGCACTGGGAAAAGCATTATTAATTGCTGTTTCTTGACCAACTAAAGACACATAAGGTTCCTGTAAATACTTACTGGCCGTTGCTATGGCATCTTTAACACTCACAGATGCGATCAGTTCTTGAAAATGCTGATCAAAATCAAGCCCTAAACCCAAGGTTTCATACCAACCGTATATTTGAGCGATTTGTCCGTTAGTTTGTTTACCCAAGGCGTACTGCCCTAAAATTTTGTTTTTAGCCGCTTGCAGGGCAGTTTCTGACACTTCGGTGGTACAAAGTAATTCCACTTCTGCCCGTAGTCCTTCTAGAGCAGTACTAGTATTTTCTGGTGCTGTACCCATATACACTGCAAATAATCCCGGATACAACTTCGTGGGGTAAAATGCTGACACTTCGTAAGCTAAACCCCGCTTTTCCCTTAATTCCACAAACAAGCGGCTAGAAAGTCCATTACCCAAATAGGTAGACAGCAATTTTAATGGGGCGTAGTCTGTACAACTAACAGATGCCCCCAAATAACCCAACATCACAATTGATTGCTGTGTTTGTAGAGGCTGTAGTCGATGCTGCGGTTCTGATTTAATGTCTGGTAAATTAACTAATGGCAAAGCTTGTGGGGGAACTTGCCACTGGCCAAACACTTGCTCTACTAGTGTTAGCGCATCTTCTAAGGTGATCCGCCCGGCAATACTAATTACTAGATTATCTGGACGAAAATAAGTTTGGTGATACTGCACTAACTCATCACGGCCTAAGCCACTCATGGTGGTTTCATCTCCTAGTACAGATGTACTGTAAGGATGATTTTGGTAGACTACCTGTCGCATTTGGCTAAAGGCAATGGTAAATGGCTGTTCTTTTTGAGAGCGAATATTTTGTAGTGCTAAACGCTTTTCTAGTTCTACTTGGGCTGTGGGAAATGTGGGCGATCGCAACATCCGCCCTGCCAATGTTAAAATCTCTGGAAAGTCCGATGTTACCGTTTTGAGCGATAACAAAAAATAATCACTGGCAGCATCGGCGCTTAAACTTGCTCCCACAGATTCTACTTGTTCGGCCACTTCCCAACTAGAAAGTCCGTCGCATCCCTTGGTCATCACTGCTGACAGCAAATGGGCTAACCCCGCTTGCTCTCGCTTTTCATAACAACTACCAGCCCGGACAAACAGCCGCGCCGCCACAATATCCGCAGTGGGATTTTCTGCCACTACCAGTACAATGCCGTTATTCAGTACAGTCCGGTGAATAGGAGGAGAAAATGGGGAAGGTTTCACAGTTATCAGTAATCAATTCAATTATTAGTTATCAGGGTTATTTGTTGATATTTAATATCAACAGGTAGAAACTGACATTAACAGGGTTTGAGTATGGTAACCGCATAGTTCACAGGTGAAAGAAACTGTTGAGCTAATTGTTGGAGTTGTTGGGTATCAAAGGATTGAATTTGCTGAGGATATGCTACTGCTAATTCAGCTTGAGCAATAGTGTTGTAATACCCATATAGCCCTGTTAACTGATTTGGTGTTTCCGTAGAAAAAGCATATTCATTGCAAACTAGTCTACGTGTCCTGGCGAGTTCCTGGTCATTAATTCCTGTAGTTTGCAAATCATTTAAATGACCCAGAATTAAATTTTCCACTTCCTCGAGATTTTCTGGTTCTAACCAAGCAGTGATTGTAAATAAACTCGATTCTCGTTGTAGAGAAAAGTTACAATAAATTTCCTGTACTAATTGCAATTCCTCCCGCAATTTACTCACCATTCGGGAATTGCGACCTTCTGAGAGCAGCACTGCTAATAAATCTAAACCATAGGCTGTGTGAATTTCTTTCACTCCAGGTACAACCCATGCCATCATTAAGCGTGCTTGTTCTAACCGTGGGAAACAAAGTTCTTGGCGATTAATTCCCCTGATAATTGGCTCGACTATTTTTTCACACGGTGGACATTCTAAAGGTGGAGCAAAATCAGTAAATGATTGATTGACAATTTGCCAAGCTGCTTCTTGACTAATTCCTCCCACAACTACCACTGTCATGTTTTCTGGTTGGTAGTGTGCGCGATGAAAACAACGCATGGCCGCCGGTGACAGTTGCATTACTTCGCCTTTAGTACCTAGCACCGAACGCCCATAAGGATGATTTTTGTAGACGCTGTGATTTAGGGCTTGGAATCCCAGCCAATCAGGATTATCATGACAAGAGCGAATTTCTTCTAAGACTACATCCCGTTCTCGAATAAATTCATCGTCTGGAATTGCGGCATTAATTAGCAGTTCTCCCAACTGGGGTAGAGTCTCTTCTAAGTATGAGGCTGCTGTAGTTAAGGTGTAATGAGCGTAATCATAGCTTGTAGCTGCATTACTCACCCCCCCCCTAGCTTCAATGTTGTAATCAAACATTCCAGGGGGTAAAGTGGCTGTTCCTTTAAAAATCATGTGTTCTAAAAAATGAGCCATGCCAAACCACTGTTTTGGTTCAACTGTTGCTCCTGCTCGCACCCAGACATCCGCCACCACTACAGGGGTAGTGGCAATTTCTTGATGGATAAGTGTTAAACCATTATCTAGTGAGAGAACCGAAGCTGGAAACACGCTATGCTCTAGTTGTTGCTGTGACAAGTTTTTGTAGCTTTAACCACAATTTAAGACGATTTTTGTTATTTTAACTCTCAATGCTCACTAAATGAGAATCGACTTATACAGATTTTGTCTTTTTCATCCAAACTTGTCTAATAGCTGGTCAGTTACAGGTTAATCCAAACATCCCTGGGTTGCATAATTAAAGCCCCCAATAGTTTTTGCTAACTTTGGGAGCTAATAATTTTAAGTTCACCGCGACGCCGTTTTACCTAAGTTTATGACCTGGTTTTACCAGGTGGGTGCCGACATTCTTCGTTTTAAGTTTCCGGGTACAAGCCCGGTTTACTGCCACGAGTCTGTTAGCTTCCCTTTTCTTTAAAGACATAGATCAAAAAACTTGATGGCAGTCACCAACGTCGTAGTGCAACTAACTAATTATAGCTTTTCAAAACTGATTGTGTTTAACATACTCACCGACTTAGAGGGTAGGTGATTAAGGTAGTCTTACAGTCGCTCTCGGTCTGTTTAAAGTCGTACCGATGCCCCATGCCGATTAATCTCGTATTATAACACAATAAAAAGCCGTCCTAGAAGGACGGGGCTTGTATCCCATTCTTTTGGTCAACTAGAGAAATTTTCTACTCAACTGGGATACCAGATTGATTCTATAGTATGAGCTATGGTACTGATGGCATCTCGGTTTTGGTCATCCAGTAATACGGTGACGTGTCCTAGTTTGCGCCCCGGACGGGATTCGGTTTTACCGTACCAATGAACGAAAGCCTGGGGAATTGCGGCTAGTTGTTGACGCTGGCTTTGGTAGTTTCTGTGAGACATTTCATACCCCAAAAGATTCACCATCACAGCACCAGCACAACGTAAAGCGGGATTGCCTAAAGGTAAGCCACAAACTGCTCTCAAGTGTTGTTCAAATTGAGATGTTTCACAGGCATCTAATGAAAAATGCCCAGAATTGTGGGTACGGGGGGCAATTTCATTTACTAAAACTTTACCAGTGGGAGTGAGAAATAGTTCAATTCCAAATACTCCCACCACTTCCAGGCTATTTAGTAGAGTATGGGCGATCGCTTTTATTTTTGCGGCTTGATCAGCTGTAATATCAGCTGGTGCAATCACTCGCCGACATACCTGTTGTTGTTGCTGAGTTTCCACCACGGGGTAAGTCACCACTTCACCTTCCACAGAACGAGCGGCCATGACTGCTAATTCTCGTTCAAAAGGGACAAATTCCTCTATGAGATATAGAGATTTATTTAAACCTTTGCTGGTGATGTGTGAACTTAGCTGTTGCTGCAAACAGGCTAAATCATTGATAATGAAAGTACCTTGACCATCATAACCATGGCGACGAGATTTTAAAACCACCGGCAACCCCAGTTCTGCTATTTGAGATGGGATATCTTCCAACTGTTCAACAGCAAAAAAACGGGGAACAGGTATTCCCAACTTTTGTAAATAGCAGCGCTGATCATATTTATCTAACAGAGGACTTAAAGCTGCTAACCCAGGTCGAAAGCAAACACCCTGATTTTCAAGAGCAGATAAAGAATTTAAATTAACAAATTCATTTTCAAAGGTAATGATATCAGTCTTGCTTGCTAAAGCCTGTGTGGAGATAGCATCATCAACCGCACCCAAAACAATATCTTGAGCGATGGAAACAGCCGGATCATCAGGGCTGGGAGTTTGCAGCACTAACTCAACTCCTAATTTTTGAGCAGCCCCCCCCATCATCCAGGCCAATTGTCCACCACCAATTACACCAACACGCTTCATCGACATCCTAGAGAATAACGAGTTTCTACGCCAGTTTTAGAATTAACACCACCGGCTTTTTGGCACAGTTCCTTAATTTGCGCTCTGTCCAAAATTGCGTCTGTAAAATCCGCACTGTCTATATTCACATCCGTAAAAATAGAGCGCAGTAAAAGAGCTTCGGTAAGAATGGCATCACTTAAATCAGCCCCTGTGAACTTCACCTGATCCACCATAGCATTAGTTAAATCCGCACCGTGGAGATTGGCTTGGGTCATTACCGAAGCACTCATAACGGCTCCCCGTAAGTCAGCATTTTCAAAGTTAGCTAATTCCAGATTGGCGTTAGAAAACTCCGCCGCTTGTAAACTTTGTCCAGAAAAATCCCGTCTCGCTAGTTCTGCATTACTAAAGGATAGGGGATGAGTCCAATCTGCCCATGCTGGGGAAGCCACCAACCATATAATCATCGCCAAAATCAATGCTAATCCTTGCTGCCAAAACATAATCACTTAGTTATTTTTAGTATTTAATGGTTTCCTTCAGCTTATCGTATTTAAATATGGGCTTGACTGAAAAGCCTCACCTAACAACCGCCAAACATCATCGGGAGTATAAGTCATGGGCGATAAAATACTTGAATTTGGTTTTCTAGCTCAATGTATTATATACTGCTATTTGTACTAGTTCATAGCTAAAAGTCATACAGTCAAACTTTAAACCAGAGAATATTATGACTCAACCAATACCTACAAAGTTTAGAACAGAAAACAGAATGTCCTATTTCATCCTTGTCAATCTTTACTCGGACAACCAGATATAAGTCGTCGTTTGACTTGGTTCCATTCGTGGCTGCAAACTGGTTTTTAATCGTAATTCATTACCCGGACATTACAGATATCAACCCTTATTTTTTGTCAGAGATACCTATGCAGTTATTTACAATTCTTAAAATTACAACTTATAAGTAAAGTTTATTGTATTTTGAGTGCAATATCTATTTGTCACTGTTAGTCTTTAATTATGTCAGCAGTCCAGCAATTGTTATCTGTATGAGATGCTTATACAACTGGATAGGGAAAATTTAATTAGCCTCGGTTCATAATGTTTGCTTAACTATTGAGAAATCCCCGCCAAACTTATATTCACCAACTAGAAAAATTCCACAAGTCTTAATTACTAACACTGTTATGACCCATTACTCTATTGATTGGATTGAAGCCTGGTGTCAAGAAAACGGCTGGACAGAATTATTTGTTGAACGCCGCAACCACTATTGGGCTTTTCCCCCTGGATGTGTGATGCCAGAACCCATTCCCCATCACGTCCTGCGATTGATTAAAGCCGAAAAAGGATTAACTGTTGAGGAAAGAGTCTGGTCGGCATCGGCGGTAGTTGGCACAATCCTGGCTATCATTTCCACAGTTATATTTAAGTGTCCTATGCCATTAGTTTTGGCTTTTGCTTTTAACGCTGTCACTGTGGCTCAATTTGAAATGGAAGATGCCTAGATATTATATTCAGGCGTTTTTTGAAGAGTTTTCAATTGTAAATTGAGAGACTTGCATATCCCCCCGAACCCCCTTAATAAGCAGGGCAATAGAGTCAAAGTCCCCCTTAAAAAGGGGGATTGATGGGGATATAAGCTGTTGTGGAGCTAAATTAATTCCATACTCTGTATTTCATACCACGGCTTTTAGGCATGGGGAGTATCAAAGTTAATCATGTTATGTCATATTGGCTTGATTACTTAATAAACCGGAATCAAGCCACGCCGCTTGCTTAGAGGGAGGGGTGTAATAAGTATGACAATAAAAACAAAACACTCCTCAATGAGGAGTGTGAGGAGTGCTTGGTAAAAAAAATGAACCTGGCATCGAGCTATTGTTGCAGAGGGCAACCCCAAAACTATCGTCGCCGCAACAGCG
>NZ_JANQDH010000041.1 GCF_029891735.1 Chrysosporum bergii ANA360D | reverse complement strand
TGTCGCTTTCAACCAACTTGTTCTATGTATGCTATTGAAGCTATTGAGCGATTTGGTGTATGGCGCGGTGGGTGGATGGCTACTCGGCGAATTTTCCGTTGTCATCCCTTCCATCCCGGCGGATATGATCCTGTTCCAGATCATAACAAGAAGTAAGTTTGGTTTACTGAATTCTCATCACAGCCCCGGGTCCGAGGGGTAAACCACAGATAAACCAGATCATCAATAACATAGACCATCCAACTAAAAATGCGATCGCATAAGGTAACATCATGGCAATTAATGTTCCTATGCCTAAATTTTTCTCATATTTCTGCCCAAAGGCGACCACTAAAGGAAAATATGGCATTAAGGGGGTAACTATATTAGTGGTGGAATCACCTATGCGATATGCAGCTTGGGTTAATTCTGGAGAGTAACCCATTAACATAAACATCGGCACAAACACAGGGGCCATAATTGCCCATTTTGCTGAGGCTGAACCAACAAATAAGTTGATTAGCATACTCACTAAAATAAATAATATCAGTAGTGGTATGCCTGTAATTCCTGTGGATTTTAGCAATTCTGCCCCTTTGATAGAGATAATTATGCCTAAGTTACTCCAGCTAAAGTAAGCAATAAATTGAGCAGCGATGAATGCTAAAACAATGTAATGCCCCATGGCGCTCATTGAATTACTCAAGGCTTTAGCAATATCTTGGTCATTTTTAATAGTACCGACAACTTGTCCATAAAAAATACCAGGAATTAAGAAAGCTAAGGCAATGATAAATACAATGCTATCGAGAAAAGGTGAGGGGATAATTGTCAAAGTCTCTGGATGGCGTAACATTCCTTGGGGTGGTAATACCATTACTAACAAGAAAGCAGTAAATGCTAATAAAGAATATCCTGCCCATCGTAAACCTTTGTGTTCGGCTAGGCTGAGTTGTTGCATTTCTAAATCTACTTGTCCTGAATAATTACCCAATCTTGGCTCAACAACTTTTTCAGTGACAAACCACCCTATTATGGTGAGTAAAAATGTTGAAACTGCCATAAAGTAATAGTTGGCAGTGGCATTGACTAAATAATCAGGATTAATTAGTTGTACTGCGCTTTGAGTTAACCCTGCCAGTAGGGGGTCAAGGGAACTAATGAGTAAGTTGGCACTAAAACCACCAGATACACCAGCAAAAGCCGCAGCTAAACCAGCTAGGGGATGCCGTCCAAAAGCCCTAAATATAATTGCTCCCAGGGGTATAAGTACTACATAACCCGCATCAGCCGCAATGTTAGCCATAGTACCTGCAAACACAACAACGGGGCAGATAAATTTACTAGGGGCAATTAATACTATTTTGCGGAGTAATGCGGAAAGTAAGCCTGTGTATTCAGCAACGCCCACACCCAACATAGCCACCAGTACAGCCCCTAGGGGGGGAAAGTCGGTAAAGTTGGTGACGGCAGAAGTGAAAATGCGGCGGATACTTTCAGGTGTCAGTAAGGATACGGCAACAATGGTTTTATTAGTTGCGGGGTGGATGACTGAGAGATGGAAAGCAGATGCGATCGCACTGACTACAATTACCATTAAGGATAATAGAAAAAATATGGTCAGTGGGTCCGGGAGTTTATTTCCCACTGATTCGATCAAGGTTAGGGCTTTTCCTAACCAGGAAGGTTTTTGATAGTTTTGAGGATTGTTCATAGTGGTAATTATTGAGTGCGTAGCCGTTCAGCGCTACCAGTAGGAATGGAAGCAATGAGTTTTTGTGTGTATTCTTGTTGGGGTTGTAAGTAAATACTTTCGGCGGTTCCTTGTTCCACAATTTGACCGCGATTCATAACCAAAATGCGATCGCTCATAAATTTAACTACACTGAGATCATGAGAAATAAAAATATAAGTAAGTTGAAATTCTGCTTGTAATTCTTTGAGTAGATTTAAAACCTGGGCTTGTACAGAAACATCTAAAGCCGAAACCGACTCATCGCAGATAATAAATTGAGGTTTCAAGGCTAAAGTACGAGCAATACAAATTCTTTGGCGTTGACCACCGGAAAACTGATGGGGATAGCGATGTATTGCATCTGCACTTAAACCAACTCGTTCTAACAGTTCAATTACACGTTCTCGGCGTTGTTGCTTGGTGTTCCCCACTCGGTGAATTAATAATGGTTCCATAACCGCATCGCCAATTTTCATGCGGGGGTTTAGAGAACTAAAGGGATTTTGGAAGATGATTTGCATTTGTCGGCGCACGTGTTGTAAGGCTTGTCCTTGGAGAGTGGTAATATCTCGACCTTGGAAAATCATTTCACCACTCATGGGTTCAATTAAGCGCAGTAAACTTTTACCCAAGGTAGTTTTGCCACAGCCTGATTCTCCTACTAATCCCAGTGTTTCGCCGGGTTGGACGTGAAAAGAAACATTGTTAACTGCTATATGGTATCGTTTTATGTCACCAAATACATCCCGGATAGGAAAACCTACTTGTAAATTACGGATTTGTAATAAGGGGGGTTGATTGTTGAGGTTGTCCCACCTTTGGGACATTTCCTCTAGGGTGATTTCTGGGGGATGGAGGGGTTCTTTAGCTTGAATTATTTCCTCACCTGTGGGGGTTGACTCTACACTCATATAGTCGGAAACAGTGAGGAGTTTTTGAGGACGGTGATTCAGTGTGGGGCGACAGGCTACTAAACCTTTAGTATATGGATGTTGGGGATTGGTAAAAATTTGTGCAGCCGTGCCATATTCGACAATACCACCCTTGTACATTACTGCTACTTTGTCGGCAATTTCGGCAATGAGTCCCAGGTCATGAGTGATGAATATCATGGACATATCACGGCTTTGCTGCAATTCTCGCAATAACTCAATAATAGTTGCTTGCACTGTTACATCTAAAGCTGTGGTTGGTTCATCAGCAATTAACAGCAAGGGATTACAAGAAATGGCCATGGCAATCATTACCCGTTGTAGCTGACCTCCTGACAGTTGGTGGGGGTAACGTTCTAGTATGGCTTGTTTGTGCTGCTTGACTAATTTAGCTAAGGTGAGTTGATCTATTTGATTTGTGTTTTCTAGATATTGCTGTTGTATGATGTGGTCACTGGGTAGGAGTTTGACTTCTTGTAAGACGGCGATGGCGATTTGTTTGGCTTCTGTTGCTGAAACATTCTGATGGCGCGTAATGGCTTCAGCTAGTTGAAAGCCGATGGTATAAACCGGATTGAGGGAGGTCATCGGTTCTTGAAAAATCATGGCAATATCGCCGCCCCGATGTAGCAGCATTTCTTCGGGGGGTAGTTCTACCAAGTTGACGGGTTTGGTGTTGGGTTGGGGACGAAACCAAATTTCACCACCGCTAATTTTACCCGCACTGGGTAATAAACCCATAACAGCTAATGATGTTACTGACTTACCACTACCCGACTCACCTACTATACCTAGAGTTTCCCCGCGATTAATTTCAAACGAGATATTATCCACGGCTTTGATACAGCTACCATCACTGGAAAATTCAACTTCTAAGTTGCGAACCTCTAGGACAGTTTCTTTCATAGGAATCAGGTGATGAAGGTTAAGGGAAAATTATTTGGATTTTAGCAATTCTTCCCATTTTAGATCCGTGAGTGTGAGCAACAGAAAGAATGTTAACTTGAAGTTGCAGCATGGCTATGGTAGGATTGTTACTATCGGCGGCGCAATTATCAGTATTTCTGGCTTTCACCCCGCTTTTCAGTTTTGTTAAGGTGTTGGCTGGGCAAGGGGAGGGGTGAGTGTATCTATTTTGGACGCTTAATACCACCTCGACGTTTTACTTTAAATCCATACAAGTAAATCTCAGGCATATTTATGCGTTCATCGGAACGGCTTTCAACTATTCCCAGTTGTAACAAGTATTTCAAAACTTCCTCTGGTTGTGAAGTGGGAGGAAGTTTGCCGCTTTTTTTACTCCATTCTGTGCCTTTTAGCACTTCTAAAAATTTCGATTTTGAAGTGGGAACTTCCAGACCTAAAAGGCTAGTTTTTAAAGCTTCTAACCAAGGATATTCTTCGTGTGCTAACTCTCTAATTCTATCTTCAGAAGTGTCCATCAGTGCCCCTTGTAAATCAAATGGCTGTAGTAATGCAGTTCCTGATAAACTTTGTTCGTTTTCTTCGTTAAATTTTTCCAATCTACGGTTTGCTGCTATGGAAAATAATTTTAAAAAAGAACGTGGTGCGATTCTTCCTCCAGCATCTTGAAGATGATTTGGAATCCATCTATAAGTGTAGCCCTTCCTGGCATTAGCACCCATGAATTTACCAATTAGTTTCTCAATGATTGATTGAAAAAGTGATTCTTCCGGTTCTATCATTACACCGAGAGCCGTATTGCTGTCATTAATCAGATTAGGAACCATGCCTAGATACTCTTTCATTTCTGAACCGGAGTTGGCTAAACGTTTGAATAACAATTGATATAGCTGTAAAGGTTTCCATTCAAGATTAATTTCATGCGCTTTGAGCTTAGAAGCATCAGGAAAACCTAAAAATTCTTCCTGAAAAAGGTCTGTACGTAAAAAAATCTTGGGTCTTATTCTTTCCCACCTGCGCCATTTATCTAACCAAAATGCCAAAAGTTCACGGATAGAAATAGACAAATTGCTATAAGTTGAAACCAATCTGTCTAACTCATCATAAGTTACAAATAACCATTCATCAGCCTCCAGCAATTTTTCATCTAATACATCTAGGGCGTAACTGATATTTTCAATTTCTTGGCGTACCAAAGGAAACCATTGTGATACTAATGGTAGTTTATCTTTCAAGGCTTCACGAATAGACAAGGGTATTTCTTTAGCCCAATCTGTATTTAATGCTTTACTGGAATTATGCAGTATTCTTCCTAACATTAAACCCATCCAGAAAGCACGCCAATCAGTATTACTGGCGTTTTTCATTTGTGATTCTATAATTTCTGGTGTGGGAAATGTTTTTTCTTGCTGCCGAATACGACCAAAAGCTGCAACCCATATGGTTGTATCCAAGGAGGGTAAACCCCTAATGTTTAGATTTTCTACTAAGGTAGCGGGTCCAGTTGGAATAGCTAATAAACGAAATAACTCTGTTTTGCCTACACCTCGTCCTCCTAAGATCAACAGTATGTCTGGTTCTAAAGCCCGCCGATATTCGGGAACAGGAAGGAAATTTTTGAGGAAAAGTGTTTCATCATCACTTTCATGTTCCGCTGTGCCTCTTCCTGGTGCAATACCAGCTATTAATTCTAGTAGTTTTCTTTTGTTAAAATTACTCATGTTTCTAGCCCATATTTTTATCAAATTCGCGTCCAAAAAGTTGGCAAAGCCTCATAGCCAATCTTTGATAAGGATCGCTGGTGATTACCTTAACAAGTTCCGATAACCGATTAGCTTCTTCTGGACTGTGATCACGCAAAAATAAAGCGATATCTCCCCGTAAATCATCTTGCAAAGGTAAAACAACTGGTGTAAAAGGCGCATCGCTATCATTAAGATTTGGAACTGTCTCGCTCTCGCAGTAGTAATTATCCTGAAAAGTTTGATATGCTTTATCTGCAAAAGCTCTCAATTCTTGCACTCTTCCGGCTTCCCGGAGTGTAGGCGCCATTGCGTGAACTAATATAACTGGGAGTTGTTCTTCTGCCAGTGGTCTTGCTAGTGTACGAATAACGTTAGTTAATCCCGCCCAACTTTGGCGAGATTGTGTACCAAAAATTACAGCACCGTGGGATAAATCAGCTATGGCTAATCCACCAATATCGTGAAATCCTGCTCTAGCATCCAGGAAAATAAAGTCTAATTTATTAGAGGCTTTGTTTAGTTCCCGCAATAAATCTTTTAGAGTATCAGGTAATTGATTATCAACAATATTTTGAAAATCTAGTCTTGCTAATTTTTCTAAATAGTTGTTATCTACTGTACCAGCAGGAAATAAACGCAAAGTTTCGCCGCTATCATCGAGGATAATTTGCTCGTTAATTGATAATATATGAGTTCTCAACGGCCAGTTATTTGGCTGGATTTTTTTTTCTAATAAATAATCAATTACACCAGGCTTTTCAATATCATCTTGGTGATCATCTGGGAAAAAGATTGTCGATAAACCCGGAGCTTCTAAATCTAAATCTACCATAGCTACGCGATGACCGCGACGCGCTAGTGTAAGAGCAGATGCAACTAGCCCTGTAGTTCTCCCTACACCACCTTTGAAGGAAAAAAAAGTGATTATAGCTGGTTTATGTCTGTGATCTACAGATTCCTTTGACCAGGGTGGGTTACTCGAATTTGTGTTAGTCCAGGCTTTTTTGGCAACGTGACGTTCTAATATATACCAACGTGGTGAAACTTCCTTATCGTCCCACTCAGCAGAAACCCTCTCATCCTTGATTACTGTAATTAGAGGTTTATAACCATCTTGCTCACCCTGTGGTAGCCAGATATCTTGACCATAGTAGGAACCGAGTTTTTCAGACAAACTGGTTTCTATAGCATTTATGTCTTCTGGTTGAGGTTTAAAAGTGTGTTTAGGCTCTAGATATAGCCGTATTTTTCCATAAACATCACGTATAATAGTTATGGCATCAAGGTTTTCAGCCCAAAGTGATGATATCTCTGGTTCCTCAAAGCATTCCCGTACTTTTGTAAAAGTTTTACTGAAACTAATTTCAACAAGTTCCATTTGAACAACCTACATTCTAATTTTACCGTCTAAAATAAGTTTGGGAATAATCTCACGATAAATTTCTTCTGCCCTTTGGGTTGCTGTTCGAGCTTCAGTTTCGCTCCATAGTCCCGATGGGAAGTAACGTCTTTGAGGGTGGTTTTGTTCTAGTACAGTTCCCATTGTACGGCTTCCTGGAAGCTGCATATCAACTTCTGGATATATTAAACGTAATCTTTCCATTGCTTTCCCCTGAAGTTCTGCTAAGTTGTGACCGTATTGTTTGGCAGAATTTTTAACATATACTTCCACTAACACTTTGAATGAGCATTCCACAACATAACCTGCAAGGTATACTGCATTGTCCCATCGGTGCTGAGTCAGTAAGTATTGTGCATCTTGTAAATGCCTGGCTGCTGCTTGTTGAAAGTTGTCATCTCGTCCTACGGTCATCATCAATAATAATACTGCTATTGTTTATTACTGCTACTACGGGGAATATTAACTATATCAAAAAATGATAAACCCAATCAACCTTTTTATTCCTCATGTAGGCTGGGATTTCTGGGAATATTCTGCACATGAAATTTGGTGAAACAGTTTCTTTCATAGGAATCAGGTGATGAAGGTTAAGGGAAAATTATTTGGATTTTAGCAATTCTTCCCATTTTAGATCCGTGATGCAACCTGGGGCGCAATTAGCAGCTTGAACAAAGACGGGTGAAATTCCCCACCCCTTGACAGGGCGGGGATGGATAGCAGGACATTTGTCAAATACCAATCAATATCAGTTGGGGATGTAAAAACCCCAGCATCAACAAATTAGGCTGGAGTGGTTCATGAATTACGGGGAATCACTCTACCACAGGGATAAGTAGCTACTTCTACTGGGAGTTGTCCTGATGCTTGTGTTAGGGCTGCTAAGTAGTCTGTTTTTAATTTGTCTAGCATTACTTCTCTTTGGTGGTATAACCGCTTTAAAGGTCGGGGTTGACATTGGTTGAGAATATAAGCTGTGACTAGGGGTAAGGCAATAGTGCTATCGGTGTAACAAACAATTGTACTAGGTAATTCTTCTGGGTCAATTTTACCCCAGCTGACTGCTTCCGAGGGAGTTGCTCCTGATAATCCCCCGGTATCTGGTCGCGCGTCGGTAAATTGAACAAAGTAATCATGTCCTCGTTCTTCTAGTCCTAAGACTTCGTGAATTTGCGGTTGAGTTTGTAGCAGAAAGTTTTTAGGACTCCCACCACCTATAATTACAGCTGCGCTTTTGCCTTGTGATTCTCTGGCGGAGTAGGTAATGGCTGCTGTTTCATTTACATCAATTGCTGGGTCTATGACTAATTTTGAGCCTTTCAATGCTAAAGCGGCTACATTCATCCCTATGGAACTATCACCAGGTGAAGATGTATAGATAGGTACGCCACATTCATAAGCGGTGGCTAATAAACAAGAATGCTTCACCCCCAACTGCTTTTCTACTTCTCGGACGTACTTACCCAGGAGATGATGAAATTCAGCGGTTCCCATGGGTTTTTGAAATGGTTCTGCTTGGAGAATCTTGCGGATGAAAGCATCTGTTTCTAGTAGTACATCATAGCCAAAGATAATGTCATAAATTCTAATAGTACCGTCTTGGCGCAGTTTGACATCATCCAAAAAGGGATTACCTGCAAAAAGTTCAAAGCCTAAACCGTAGTGCATATCATGGTAAAGATTCGCACCTGTACTAATCATCCAATCAATAAAACCGTTGCGAATGAGAGGTGCTAGGGCTGAAATCCCAAATCCAGCTGGTGTCATAGCCCCGGAAAGGCTAACTCCTACCGTAACGCCTTCTGTTAATATATCGCGACTCATGAGTTGGCAGATTTCCCGCAAACGTGCTGAGTTGTAGGCTGTGAAGTAATGATTAATTAAATCCACCACACTGATATCAGGTGATATGGGTGTGGGTGAGATTTTTTGACCGAGTTGTTTTGACATTTTGGCACTCCTGTTTAGTAAATAAATTGTCATCCAGTCCTACGGTCATAATCAATAATAATACTGCTATTGTTTATTGCTTTTACCACAGGAGATATTAACTGTATCAAAAAACCACAAACTCAATCAACCTTTTTATTCCTGATTTAGGCTGGGGTTTCTGGGAATATTCTGCACATGAAATTTGTTGAAAATGTAGATACTCAACATTTTTAATCATCGTAAAGTTATATGATTGGCACTGAGTATACTATCCTCAATTCTCGGTTAAAAGTGACTTCAAATTTGCCTAAGTGTTTTCTAATATGAAAAAATTATTCAGTCTGTGGGGTGTGTGAGGAGGTTACGGGTTTAGTGCGCAGGAGAATAGACTCTAGATAAGAATATTTTTTTGTCTTGCGTAGGTAGAAATAAGTTATTTTACTGGTTGCAGTAGTTATTTTCAGGTGAGGTTGATGAAAAGCGATACACCAGAAGAGTTAAACTCAGATAAAGAAATTGAACGTTTAATAGATGAAGTGATGTCTTCAACCCTAACTGACTTAACTGATGAACAATACCGCCAAAAAATGCAACGGCGTAAACAGGTACAAGATCAGCGCATAGCTAGGGCTGTACCGGAAAAGGGGTTAATTGTAGTTAACACTGGTAATGGTAAGGGAAAAACTACTGCGGCTTTGGGAATGGTGCTGCGATCGCTTGGTCATGGCTATAAGGTAGCGATTGTACAGTTTATTAAAGGTGCTTGGGAACCCTCAGAAAAAAAGGTTTTCAGCATTTGGGAAGACCAGCTGGAGTTTCACGCTATGGGGGAAGGCTTCACCTGGGAAACTCAAGACCGCGATCGCGACCTTGACAAAGCCAGTGCTGCTTGGCAAAAATCTTTAGAATATATCCGCCATCCTGAATTTCACCTAGTGCTGTTGGATGAAATCAATATTGCTTTGAAAATGGGTTATTTAGAAGTAGAAGAGGTTTTAGCCGGTTTGGCAGAGAAACCACCATCAAAGCACGTTATTCTTACGGGTAGGGGTGCGCCTCCTGCTTTAATTGACCGAGCGGATTTAGTCACGGAAATGACTTTGATTAAGCATCCCTTCCGAGATCAAGGTGTGAAGGCGCAACCGGGGATTGAGTTTTAGTTAACATCACTGTATACTTGTTTACACATCTCTAAGATGCGGCGATCGCCCTGGCTAATGGAGGTGAGTTGATAATAGTTTTGTAGTTCTACAGAGTAGGGGTAGCTAATCATCTGGTCATCATTGTAGTTAGGTATTTGTAGCTGGTTACCTGTGGCTAATTGATTTACCCCCACTTCTCCCGGTGAGCTAGCGACTGTCATGGCTAATTCTCCCGATGACTCTATGGAACCTTGAAAGCAACTAAACTCTGATTCAGGCATATACAATGCGCCAGTTATTCTGTTTTTGCGCTTCTCAAATAGTACATACCCTTGACCAATTTGGTTAGGTTGTGGGGATTGACCGTAGAGATAAGTTCCATCTTTGGTGGGGAAATTTGCTTTAGTAGCTGGTGAACTGCTGGTAACTGCGGCTGTAGGTTGAGGAGGGGTGCTAATATTTCTTAATAATTGGGCAGAGGAAACAAATCTAGTCCGGTGTTGAGTTGGACTGTTGGCTGTGTTTGAGTTGCTAACTTGGGTAGTTTGAGCATTGTTTCTATTTTCACTGCTAGCCTTAATTCTCTGAATCAGATTTCTTTGCCCTCTAATTTGTCTGAGGCGATATGCTAAAGGCACTTTACCTGATTCGCCATTGTTGGCTTCTGGGAACAAGTTGGAAGTATATTCTCTGTGGATTTGTTTACTTAATACTGGTTTAGTTTGTTCACTGACAACCCCTAGGGCAAGAAGGAGGCTAATAATGGCAAGTTTCAACTTACCAGCAGTGAAGAATTTAGTAATGTTGTTCAGCACCCAATTTTTCATGTCAAAAAAGTAACTATTTTCCTACAAATTACTTAAACCATAACCAAACATTGAGAATGTTTACTGCTGGCTTTCATGCCCTACCTAAAGGACGGTTAAGTTTTGGAGCATGACGGAAAAACTTAACCTCAAGGGTTTTCAGCCTATTTTCCCATAATACTATAAATTGAATTCAGGGGTTTATTTAGCTGCATCAGAAGCTAAATAAACGCCCCAAAGAAACAGTAAAAATCGCCTCCTGAAGCCAGGAGGCGGGTCACAGAAAAGAATCTGCTCTTAGCTAGCAACGTACTCTTTGACATGGGCGCGACGACGGCGCAAATGAGCCAGGGCTTGGTGTTCTAGCTGGCGAACACGCTCACGGCTAAGACTTAAGCGTTCACCGACTTTGGCTAAGGACATTTCGTTACCATCTTCCAACCCAAAGCGTAGAGATAGGACTTGTCGCTGTTGGGGGGTGAGTTCTGCCAGCAAGTTGTTGAGGTCTTCACGCAAAAACTCTTGGGTGGTGTAATACTCCGGAGATGGGCTTTCATCCTCGAGCATTTCTTGCAATTCGGTATCCTGGTTATCGCCCACCTTGACATCTAAAGAAACTGGTTGACGAGCCATGTTGAGATACTCGCGAATCTGGATAGGTTCTAGTTCCAATTCTTGAGCAATTTCAGTGGGACTAGGGGAGCGACCCAACTTTTGAGCCAGTTCGCGCTGGACTTTTTTGATTTTGTTGAGTTTTTCGGTGATGTGAATTGGTAAGCGAATGGTACGTCCTTGCTGGGCGATGGCGCGGGTAATGGCTTGACGAATCCACCAGTAAGCATAGGTGGAGAATTTATAACCCCTGGTGGGATCAAATTTTTCTACACCACGTTCTAATCCTAGAGTTCCTTCCTGAATTAGATCCAAGAACTCCATGTTACGCTTTTGGTATTTCTTGGCGATGGCCACCACTAAGCGCAGGTTCGCTTCAATCATTTTTTGTTTTGCGCGTTTACCCAGTCCTACAGTATGTTTGATTTCTGTTTCAGTTTTATTAACATGAGCAGCCCACTCTGATAAACTCGGATCACGATCTAGCTGCTTGGCTAAAGCCTCTTTAGCTTCTACCAGCACCATCATTTGTTGTACCTGCTTGCCATAAATAATCTCTTCTTCTCGAGTCAGCAGTGGCACACGACCAATTTCCCGCAGATAGGTTCTTACCATATCAGCCGTGAATTTGGTGTTCAGGTTCTCAGTTTTGGTGTTAACAATAGCCATTGGTGCGTTGTCCTCTACTCCGTAAACATAACGGAATCTTTAATAACTAAATCTGGTCTGGAAAGGTAGTACACATATCACGGAACATAGGGCGCTACCAAAAGAAGTCAATTCATACACCGCGTATAGAAAATTAAGAAGATGTATCCCTGATTAAGGTTCCTTTACCTTCCCTCAATTATTGAATCTCTTAGAAGCACACTTGACTGTTTTCGTAATTTTTTTATCTTCTGGTGCAAGCTGCAACCGGAAAATATGAAGTCGATATGAGTTCTACTTGATTTTATATTAAGACAAATCAACTGGATAGTAAAGTAACTCAGGTAAATCTTACTATTATAATGCAAAACTGGCGGCTAAAAAAAAATCCCTCAATCGGATCAACTACATCTATATCTATAGTGACGCTCAATTGCTCTCCTCAGTTGCTGATAACTAGCCGGATAACCGAACTCTGGCACCTGTGAAGGTGGAGGGATGTTACGAATATTGGAATTTGAGGAAGATCAGGACTTAGGCAACTGGCATTACCCCAGCCAATAGCCTTATATTTGATGTCGTAGGCACTCAACAATAAATACAAATATTAAGTGATCAAACTCTTGTGAGTTGCTTATTGTACCCCAAGCCGATGAAATTGGCTGTAAATCATCTTTTTGATGAGATTCCGGCACTTTGCTAGGGAACAATTAGCACTGGGCAAGGAGAAAGGTTAATTACACGGGTGGTAACACTATCAGTCGCTCCTTCTTCAGTCAAACCTAAACCTCTACAACCCATAATAATTAAATCAGCCCCAATGTCATCGGCAACATCACAGATGGTAAAGGCTGGTTTACCCTGTCTTTCCATAATCTCAGATTTAATCCCCTGCTGTAAAAACAAAGATTGGGCATTTTCCAACAGTTTACCCACAACCTCTGAGGAAACCATGGGATCTAGACTTGGTGCTTCTGCGGTGGGTTCTTCTACAACAGACAGCAGCACTAAACGACTGCCGTATTTTTGCACAACGTTGGCCACCACGTCAGCAGCTGACCGGGCTTCCCGGCTTTGATCAATTGGAAATAGGACTGTTTTGAACATCTTGCTCTCCTAGCACCCCTGACTCCGGTAAAATCTTGATGGTTCTACTTTCAAAACGATAACAAAAAGAAAAACAGGAGAGTCTAATGTCGAAAAAAACTTTAGCAAACTTATCTGCAACGGATATTTCAGGTAAACGGGCTTTAGTCCGGGTTGACTTTAACGTGCCTGTGGATGACAAGGGCAACATTACAGACGATACTCGTATTCGTGCCGCACTGCCCACTATCCAGGATTTGATCCAGAAGGGGGCTAAGGTAATTTTAGCCAGCCATTTTGGTCGTCCCAAGGGTGTTGATGATAAACTGCGTTTAACGCCGGTGGCTCAACGTCTCTCGGAATTACTTGGTCAGCAAGTGGTCAAAACTGATGATTGTATCGGTGATGAGGTTGCTGCTCAAGTGAGTGCTTTACAAAATGGACAAGTTCTGCTATTGGAAAATGTCCGTTTCTACAAAGAAGAAGAAAAGAACGACCCAGAATTTGCCAAAAAACTGGCAGCTAATGCTGATTTCTACGTAAATGATGCTTTTGGTACTGCACACCGCGCCCATGCTTCTACTGAAGGTGTGACTCATTACTTAAGTCCTTCCGTGGGTGGATATTTAATTGAGAAGGAATTGCAGTACTTACAAAGCGCCATTGAAAACCCCCAACGTCCTTTGGCAGCGATTATTGGCGGTTCTAAGGTTTCTAGCAAAATTGGTGTGATTGAAACTTTACTAGACAAGTGCGACAAGCTGATCATTGGGGGTGGGATGATTTTCACTTTCTACAAAGCCCGTGGTTTGAGTGTTGGTAAGTCTTTGGTGGAAGAAGACAAACTAGAATTAGCTCAAAGTTTGGAAGCTAAGGCTAAGGAACGTGGAGTGGCTTTGTTGTTACCCACTGATATTGTTGCTGCTGATAAGTTCGCCCCTGATGCTAATGCGACAACTGTCAGCATTGAGGATATTCCAGCTGATGGTATGGGTTTGGATATTGGACCTGATTCAATCAAACTGTTCCAAGGGGCTTTGGCTGATTGCAAAACTGTGATTTGGAACGGACCTATGGGTGTGTTTGAGTTTGATCAATTTGCCGCAGGTACAGAAGCGATCGCCCGGACTCTGGCGGAACTGGGTAAAACTGGGACAACTACTATTATCGGTGGTGGTGACTCAGTGGCTGCTGTGGAAAAGGTGGGTTTGGCTGATGAAATGAGCCATATTTCTACTGGTGGTGGCGCTAGTTTGGAGTTGCTGGAAGGTAAAGTCTTACCTGGTATTGCTGCTTTAGACGAAGCTTAAGCGGTTAGTAGTTAACGGTGATCGGTTTCATCCTGTGATGGCTGATCACTGTTAATTTTTAGATAAATTTATAGGGAATTTTTACTAAGTGAGGTACATCATCAGGGGCTAAGATGCCGGCACTACAAGACGATCATTTATATTTGTGTCTCACGTGTTTAAGAAATGCTATATTGTTATGTAAATATTTAAATTAATATTTACATTTGTGTGATTTTTACTTGACTAACTTGATCGGCGGCGATCGCATACCAAAGTTGACCGAAAGTTTGCTGATTGAGTTTCCCGCGTCGCTGTCCTGGAAACAACTGATCAAATTTTTTGTTAGTATCTTGGTTGAGTTGGTTAATTGTGTAGTCTCCCCATGCTCCTGCTCTCGCTTGTGTTCTCCACACTTTGTCATGTTGTGGGCCATAGCTACCTAATTGGCGACGAGATGGGGTGCTGAGATTAGCCCGTTCTATTTGATTTAGTAAATCTCCAGCTATCTTAATCCATTCATTCCTTAATGCTGCGTCTTCTGGGCTGGAACTGAGACTGCGCCCATTTAATTCTGGGTTTTGAGTATAAAATAAATTATCCACAAACTGGATGAAAAATCTTTCTGGTATTTCTAGCTTTTGGCGACGGCTGACAATTTCGGTGATGTTATGAGAATCTCTGTCACTAACTGGCCTGGCCATGGGATTGGGTAAACTGGGAATTTCCGGAAGGGTAATTGTGGGTACTGAGATGGAACTGACGCTACGAATAATTGAATTTACCACCGCCCAAGTACCAGCACTGGTTAAAATTACTAAAGTTGTACCGCCAAGACTGACTACAAAAGGGCGTATCCAAATTGGGATGGTAAGATTTTGATTAATTAATTGTGCTTGACTGTGAATTTTACTCATAAGAGTGTAAGCCTGTTGTCGCCCAGGAGCAACTACCATTGTTTTGAGCTTGGTAAGGTATGTGTTAGCTGGTGTGGTGGTGATGGTGGATGGTAAATCTTGTAGTACTTGTTCAGCGCTTTGATAGCGATCGCATGGCTGATAAGCAAGCATTTTTTTTAACACTGCTTCTAATGCCCTACTGACTTTAATTTCTTTTCCCCAGTACCAAATCCCTTGATAGCTGTTATATAGTTTCTGGGGTTCTTTACCTGTGAGTAAAACTAAAGCGGTAACTCCTAAAGAATATAAATCGCTATTAAAAAATACTTTACCCTGCCGTAATTGTTCCGGTGGTGCATAGCCTTGTTTACCTAAGACAGTGTTATTCACAGCCAACTGAGTAAACCAAAAACCTTGAGCGGCTGGTAATTGCTTCACACTACCAAAGTCAATGAGCATGGGCAAGTTATCAGACTGACGTAAAATCAAGTTATCAGGTGAAATATCACGGTGAAGTACATCCCGTGAGTGGATGTAGGACAATACAGGTAAAATCTGTTTTAGTGTATTAAGTATTTCTTCTTCGCTAAAAGTTTTACCTTGTCTTTGGCGTTCTACTAATAACTGGTAATAATTAGTACCATCTATATAGTCTTGGACTAAAAAGAAAAAGTTTTTACTTCCTATCTGCACTTGTAGGGAAGCGTGACAACCTGGAATTTGAGGATGTTGGAGTCTTTTGAGAATGGTGGACTCTCGCTGAAATAATTCCTCAGCTTTTTGTAAGTCTTGCTGTGTTTCCACCAGGGGGGCGAATTCTTTGAGTACACACTTTTGGTGGGATTGATTATCTTCTGCTAAATAAGTGCGGCCAAAACCACCTTGACCTAATTGACGAATGATGCGATAACGATGATCTACAACCTGCCCAAAGGTCAGAGGTAATGGCTCACCACAGTGGACACAAAAACGGTTACTACCGTTGTTTCCGTGTTGTTTACTGCAATAGACCGGCATAATACTGAAGGATTAACTAAGGTTTTATTAATTTACTACAACTAATACAGTTGCAGTTGGGGTTATAATCAGGGGAACTGTCTCAAATACTGCTAATGGGTGACTGTAAACATTATGAATGATAAATCACAAAGAAAGCAGGTTATTAAGGCATTTGAAGACTTTGTATCTATTGCCTTAGAAACACAACTGCAAAAACATCTCCATGTTTCCAGCCAATCAATAGCTTTAAATTTATTTCAGGAAGTAGCTAATCAGGTACCTGCTTACAAGGCGTTTTTGGCAGAACAAGCAATTGAACCCGCGGATATCCAAACAATTGACGACTTTCAGAAACTACCCATAATTAACAAAGAAAATTATATATCCCGTTATCCTTTGGCTGAATTGTGCCGCCATGGGAGGTTAGAAAGCTGTGATATGATAGCTGCTTCTTCTGGTTCTACGGGTAAACCTACATTTTGGCCTCGTTTTTTTACTGATGAATTGCAAATTGCCACAAGATTTGAACAGATATTTTATGATAGTTTTTATGCTGATGTTAGACGTACTCTAGCTGTAATTTGTTTCTCGTTAGGCACTTGGGTGGGTGGAATGTTCACTACTAGTTGCTGTCGCTATCTTGCTAGTAAGGGGTATCTTGTGACTGTAATTACCCCTGGTAATAATAAAGAAGAAATTTTGCGTATTATCCAGGAAATAGGTGCTGCTTTTGAGCAAATAGTTTTGTTGGGATATCCGCCTTTTCTTAAAGATGTGATTGACACTGGTATTGCCCGTGGTGTGGAGTGGGAACAATATTGTATTAAGTTAGTTATGGCAGGGGAGGTGTTTAGTGAGGAATGGCGCAGTTTGGTAGGTGAGAGATTAGGGACAGAAAGTCCTTGCTATGACTTTGCATCACTCTATGGTACTGCGGATGCTGGTGTGTTGGGTAATGAAACACCTTTGAGTATTTGTATTCGTCGTTTCTTGGCTGAACATCCAGATGCAGCTAAGGCTTTATTTGGTGAATCTCGTTTACCTACATTGGTGCAATATGATCCCACTAGTCGCTGGTTTGAAGTTGAGGATGGGAGGTTGCTATTTTCTGGAAATAATGGTATCCCGTTGATCCGTTATAACATCATGGATCATGGTGGGATAATTAGTTACGATGATATGCTTAAATTTTTGGCTGAGTGGGGATTTGATCCTGTGGAAAATCTGTCTTCTCAGACTCAGCAGTTAGTTAGAGGTATTCACCCCTTACCTTTTGTTTATGTTTTTGGTCGTTCTAACTTTGCGGTTTCCTATTTTGGTGCAAATATTTATCCAGAAAATATCTCAGTGGGATTAGAACAAGCTGGAATTACTGAATGGGTAACGGGGAAATTTGTGTTACAAGTGCTGGAAGATGTTGATCACAACCGATTTTTATCTGTGGTTGTTGAGTTAGCACCGGGAGTAGAAGGTAGTGAAGATCAACGACAAGCCATAGCATCTTCGATTCTTTCCCAATTATTGCGCCTTAACAGTGAGTTTGCTAACTATGTTTCTTCAGAATATCAAATGCCACGAGTGATGTTAACCCAAATGGGCGATGCTGAATATTTCCCGGTGGGGGTGAAACATCGCTATACGCGGGGGTGAGTAAATGGGCGGGGAAATTTATAATTACTTAACGAAAAGTTAACAATTCAAACTTAAAGGTTGAATGTGGGAACACTAAGGGAAAAGCAATTTTTTCTCAACCACTATGTCAGAGCATCAGCTTTTTGTGTTTCAATCTGGTATTCGAGACAACCGTAACCGGGGTACAGTTGGCAATTTTCTTAAAGATAAGATTAAACTAGGCTCTAAATTATCTATCGTCTCTGCTTATTTTACGATTTATGCCTTTGAAGCTTTAAAACAGGAATTATGGTCTATTGATAACTTAGATTTCCTGTTTGGAGAACCTCGGTTTATTCAATCCCTCGGTAGTAATACTGACCAAAAAGCTTTTAAAATTGAAGATACTGGTATTCAATTAAGCAATCGCCTCAAACAGAGTAAATTAGCTAGGGAATGCCAAGAATGGATCCAAAAAAAGGTCAATATTCGCTCTGTTAAACAAATTAACTTACTGCATGGTAAGATGTACCACATTAATAATAATGGGGTGAAAACTGCCATTTTAGGTAGCTCGAATTTTACCTTAAAGGGATTAGGGTTAACTAAGGTCAATAGTAATATTGAGTTAAATTTAATTGTTGATGGTGAAAGGGACAGGGAAGATTTACGGTTATGGTTTGTAGAGTTATGGAATAATCAAAGTCTGGTACAAGATGTCAAGAGTGAAGTAATTACGTATCTCAATCAACTTTATCAGGATAATGCCCCTGAATTTATTTATTATAAAACACTGTTTCATTTATTTAAAGGATTCTTAGAGCAACAAGTAGCCAGTGAGTTACTGACTAAACAACGTCACTTAACTGATACCAAGATTTGGAACTTATTATTTGATTTTCAGAAAGATGGGGTCAAAGGTGCGATTAATAAAATTATGGAATATAATGGCTGTATTATTGCTGATAGTGTGGGGTTAGGAAAAACCTTTGAAGCTTTAGCCATCATTAAATATTTTGAGTTATTGAATTATAAAGTGTTAGTATTATGTCCTACAAAATTAAGAAGTAATTGGACAATTTACCATGCTGCTAATAATAGTGAATTAAATATTTTATTGGAAGATAGATTTAACTATACAGTCTTGTGTCATACAGATTTGAGTAGAGATACCGGATATTCAGGGGATATTAATTTAGAAAACTTAAATTGGGGTAATTATGATTTAGTAGTGATTGATGAATCTCATAACTTTCGCAATAATACTAAAGGGAAACGAGATGAAGATGGAAATGTGATTAAAAAAAGTCGCTATGAACGTCTAATGGAAGATGTAATTAAAAAAGGGATTCCTACTAAAGTATTATTACTATCAGCAACCCCTGTGAATACAGACTTAAAAGATTTAAGGAATCAGATTAATTTTATTGTTGAAGATAAAGATAATGCCTTTAGTCAGACATTGGGGATTGACAGTATAAAACAAACTTTAACCACTGCTGAAAAAGAATTTACACTCTGGTCAAGGAAAAAGCAACGTGATAGTAATGAGTTATTGGAAAAATTAAATTCTAGCTTTTTTACATTATTAGATGGGTTAACTATTGCTCGTTCTCGTAAACATATTCAAAAGTATTATCAAGAAGCAATTACACAATTAGGAGGCTTCCCAGAGAGGCTGAAACCTATTTCTTTATTTTCTCATATTGATTTAGAGGATAACTTCTTAGATTATGATGATATTAATGAGCAAATTTCTGAGTATCAATTATCTTTGTTTAATCCCTCCAAGTATGTTCTAGAAGAATACCAAGATTTGTATGAAGGGAAAGTTATCCAAAATAACTTTACTCAAAGTAATCGAGAAAATTACTTAATTGGCATGATGAAAGTTAATTTTCTTAAACGTTTAGAAAGTTCGGTTTATTCGTTTAAAATCACCCTGGAGAAAACCATTAAGAAAATTAAAGATTTAGAGTCAAAAATTAAATCCTTTCAAGGATTAGTAACCGACTCATCTTGGGTGAATAATCAGTTAGAAATAGACAAACTAGAAGCTTGTGATATGGCGGATATAAATGATGATGATGAAGAATCAAAAGCAGCCGATGAAGTAGGTAAAGAACTTAAATATCAATTAAAACATTTAGATACTAATACATGGTTAGTTGATTTAGCTAGGGATAGAAAACAACTGCATAAGTTATCTATTCAAGCCAAAGATGTAAATGTTGGTAGGGATGCCAAGTTGGCAAAATTAAAAGGATTTATTAAGAAAAAAGTTACTAATCCCACCCTAAATAAACAAGGTAAGGAAAATAAAAAAGTCATCATTTTTACAGCTTTTGCGGATACAGCTACATATTTATATGATGCTTTAGAATCGTGGTTAATAACAGAATTAAATATCAATATAGCTTTAGTAACTGGGGGTAATGGGAAGAATAAAACAAGTTTTGGTAGTTCCGGGTTTGAAGAAATTCTCACTAACTTTTCACCTCTTGCCAAACAACGAGATAAGATAAAATCAATGCCCCAAGAGGGAGAAATTGATATATTAATTGCCACTGACTGTATTTCTGAAGGACAAAACTTACAGGATTGTGATTATTTAGTTAATTATGACATTCATTGGAATCCTGTGAGAATTATTCAAAGATTTGGACGTATTGATAGAATTGGTAGTTTAAATCATACAGTGCAATTAGTTAATTTTTGGCCAACAGAAGACTTAAATAGATATATTAATCTCAGAAATCGAGTAGAGGCGAGAATGGCTTTAGTTGATATTACAGCTACGTGCAAAGATAATCTTTTAAATGTAGATGAACTACAAGACTTACTCACTGAAGAAACGAGTTATCGAGACCAACAGTTATTACGTTTAAAAGACGAAGTATTAGACATTGAAGATTTTAATGACACCATTTCTTTAACAGAATTTAGCTTAGATGATTTTCGTATAGATTTGTTAAATTACTTGCAAAAGAACAGGCAAATGTTAGAAAATAGCCCGTTAGGATTATATGGAATTGTCCCTAGGCCTACCCAGAAGGAGTATGAGGTTATCAAACCTGGGATTATTTTCTGTCTGCAACAGATGGGGAACATATCAGGAAATGAACAAGTTAACCCCTTACAACCTTATTTTTTGGTCTATGTCAGGGATGATGGCAATGTTCGCTATACGTTTACCCAACCTAAACAAATTTTAGAGATATACCGTCTCTTGTGTGCGGGGAAAACCCAGCCATATAAAGATTTGTGTCAGTTATTTAACCAGGGAACCAGTAATGGATCTAGTATGAGTAAAGAAACGGAACTACTGGATAAAGCAGTTCATTCTATCACCCATACATTTACTAACCGTGTGACTAAAAATCTTTTTAATTCAGGGAAAGGGGGTATTATTCCTCCCAAGCAGCAACAAGTGACGAAAACCACAGACTTTGAATTGATAACCTGGTTAATTATTCAAGATGATACAACAAACCCTTAAATGTGCTATTGAACAAGCATTAAAAGAATTTAGTCAGGTTTCCCCCTCTGATGGTATTAAGCATCTGCTGGAAACTTTGGGTTACTCAACTTCACGGGAAGTATTGTTAGATAACCAAACCCTTGATGAGGTGCTAGAAGTATTTGCATGGGAGCATTTTCGGGAAGATAAGGGGTTGTTAGAGGAGTGGGAGTCGGTTAATTGTTTAGTTCAGGTGACAGAAGAAGAAATTACCCAAAATGGACAGGGAAGATTATTTCAGCCTTCTTTTGACACAGGTTATTTAAAATCTTATATATTTCTGGGTTTAACGTTACAAAAACCTGCTTATTCTCGTAGTGATTTGGCAAAAATTACCCGTGAAATTAACCGTCAGTCTGATATTCCCGTGATGGTGTTATTTCGGTATGGGCATTATGTTACTTTATCAATAATTAATCGTCGTCCTAACAAGTTAGATAGGGATAAAGATGTTTTAGAAAAGATTACCTTAATTAAGGATATTAATATTAACTCTCCCCATCGGGCGCATATTGAAATCTTAGCAGATTTAGCTTTACCATGTCTCTCAGATGTCGAGAATTTTGACCAACTACATACAGCTTGGCAAAAAGTTCTCAATACCTCGGAACTGAATAATAAATTTTTTCAGGAAGTATCTAATTGGTATTTTTGGGCTACTCAAACCGTCACATTTCCTGATGGGGGAGAAGCGGATGTGTCTATCCGTAATGCTACTAGTGTGATTAGATTAATTACGCGGTTTATTTTTGTTTGGTTTTTAAAAGAAAAGGGGTTAGTTTCTGATGCTTTATTTGATGAAAACCAGCTAAGAAATTTACTGAAATCTGTATCACCAGAGGAAAGTAATTATTATAAAGCTGTGTTACAAAATCTGTTTTTTGCTACTCTAAATACAGAAATGAACACGGATGAAAAGCCTGACAACCGCAGGTTTAGGGGCAAAACTCAACAAAAGAGTGGGAGAGATGCACATTATGGGATAGCTAATGTTTATCGTTACCAAGATTATTTTACTAATGCTGATGATTTTTTAAGGTTATGTAGTAATATCCCTTTTTTAAACGGGGGATTATTTGAATGTTTAGATAGAGATAAAGATGGTGATTTTGAACATAATCAAAAAGCAAAAGAGAAAACAAAAATTAGAATTGATGGTTTTTCCGATAGAGAAGATAATGTTTTAAATGTTCCTAATGTTCTCTTTTTTGGAGAAATAAAAGATGTTGATTTAAACCAAACCTATGGAACTAGAAATAAAAAGTATAAGGTCCAGGGATTAATTAATATATTTAATCGTTATAAATTTACTATTGATGAAAATACTCCCATTGAGGAAGAAATAGCGTTAGACCCGGAATTGTTAGGTAAAGTATTTGAGAATTTATTGGCAGAATATAACCCAGAAACGGAAACCACAGCTAGGAAACAAACCGGGTCTTTTTATACTCCTAGAGAAATTGTTAATTATATGGTAGATGAGTCTTTAATTGCTTATCTACAGAATGCCCTCCCTGTAACACAAGCTTCTAGCTTGTCTCAATCCAACAATCAAGATGATTGTGTTACCGTAACACAAGCTTCTAGCTTGTCAGAGAAAAACACCGAAGATGGGAGTGTTGCGATATCTGGGAGATTTCTTCCCCATTGGCAACAAAATGGGGCAACATATTTTGTCACATTTCGTTTAGCAGACTCCCTTCCTCAAGTGAAACTGCAATTCTTAGAACAAGAAAAAGAAGACTGGCAAAAAAAACATCCTGAACCTTTATCAGAAACAGAACAAGCCGAATATCATCGTCTTTTTTCCCAAAGAGTTGATCAATGGTTAGATGCTGGTATGGGAGAATGTCATCTCAAAGACCCTCAACTGGCTAAAATTGTAGCTGATACCTTGGCTTATTTTGACGGCGATCGCTATCATTTAGGAGAATGGGTGATCATGCCAAATCATGTTCATGTTATTGTGACACCATTAGGCAACCATAAATTATCAGAAATTACCCATTCTTGGAAATCCTTTACTGCTAATCAAATTAATAAATATCTTAACCGTCGTGGTCAACTATGGCAAAAAGAATCTTATGATCAAATTGTGCGATCGCCTCAACATTTAGAAAGAGTCCAAACATATATAGCTAATCATCCCCCCAACGTAGCACAAGCTTCTAGCTTGTCTCAATCCAACAATCAAGATGATTGTGTTACCGTAGCACAAGCTTCTAGCTTGTCTCAATCCAACAATCAAGATGATTGTGTTACGCGGTTTACTCACTTACTATCTTATGGTGATGACTGTCATCAATTTAATGATGATGAAGTTAACCGTTTAATTAATGCCATTGATCACCTAAAAATTGTTGATATTGCTTGTGGGTCCGGGGCGTTTCCTATGGGAATTTTACAGAAATTGGTGTTTATTTTAGGGAAACTTGACCCTAATAATAGTAAATGGAAACAGCAACAGAAGGAAAAAGCTATAGCACCTGTGTTAAGGGATATTCAGGTGGCGAAACAAATTAGTTATGAAGATGCAAGGGAAGAAGCGATACAGAAGTTACAGGAAAGGTTAGCAGAAATAGAAGATGAGTTTGAGAATAATGAGATGGACTATCCCCGGAAGTTATTCTTGATTGAAAATTGTATTTTTGGGGTTGATATTCAACCGATAGCGGTACAAATTGCTAAGTTACGCTTTTTTATATCGTTAATTGTTGACCAAAGGGTGAATAATAATCAAGCTAATCGGGGGATTTTACCGTTACCTAATCTGGAGACTAAATTTGTTGCTGCTAATTCTTTAATTGGGTTAGAAACTCAGTTAAGTTTAAGAAGTCCAGAGGTGATAAGAAAGGAGGAAGAGTTAAAGCAAGTCCGGAAACAATATTTTCAAGCCAGGACACCGAAAACCAAGAAAAAATGTCGAGAGAAAGATAATATTTTACGGACAGAAATTAGTCAGTTATTGAAGTCAACGGGGTTAGAAACTGCAACTGCTGATACTTTGGCAAGATGGAATCCTTATGATTTGAATACCTGTGCTGATTTTTTTGATCCTAGTTGGATGTTTGGGGTTGATGCTTTTGATATTTGTATTGGTAATCCTCCTTATGTTAGACAAGAGAAAATTAAGGAACTAAAACCAATTTTAAAACAACAATATAGCTGTTTTACAGGAGTAGCTGATTTATATGTTTACTTTTTTGAACAAGGAATCAAACTATTAAACAAGAAAGGAATTTTAACCTATATTACCTCTAATAAATATTTTCGTTCAGGATATGGGGAAAAGTTACGGGAATTTTTAGTTAGGAAAACTCAATTAAAACAACTAATAGACTTTGGAGATGCACCTGTATTTACAGCTATAGCCTATCCTAGCATCATCATCACTGTAACACAGGCTTCTAGCGTGTCACCAAAACAAAATATTGAGAAAGTAACACACGCTTCTAGCGTGTCACCAAAACAAAATATTGAGAAAGTAACACAGGCTTCTAGCGTGTCACCAAAACAAAATATTGAGAAAGTAACACAGGCTTCTAGCGTGTCACCAAAACAAAATATTGAGAAAGTAACACAGGCTTCTAGCGTGTCACCAAAACAAAATATTGAGAAAGTAACACACGCTTCTAGCGTGTCACCAAAACAAAATATTGATACTAAAATAAAAGTATTAAACTGGCAAATAGGTAAACCCTTTGATAATTTTATCGAAGTCTTGAATACAGACAGTTTTTACATTGAACAAAAAGCCTTAAAATCTCAAGGATGGCAATTAGAAGATAATACTGTTTTACAGTTATTGGAAAAGTTAAGAAAAACAGGAACGCCATTAGGAGAATATGTTAATGGCCGGTTTTATCGTGGTGTTCTAACCGGTTTTAATGAAGCATTTATTGTTGATAGAGAAACTAGAGATAGATTAATTAATGAACATCCTTCATCAGAGGAAGTTTTGAAACCATTTTTACGGGGTAGGGATGTTAAAAGATGGGTGGTTAATAATCCTGATTTATGGCTTTTATTTATTCCTTGGCATTTTCCTTTACATGAAGATAGTACAATAGTTGGTGTTTCAGTTAAAGCAGAAGAAGAATTTAGGAAACAATATCCTGCTATTTTAAATCATTTAAGTCAATATAAAGAACAATTATTATCTAGGAATAAAGCAGAAACAGGAATTAGATATGAATGGTATGCTTTACAAAGATGTGCGGCTACTTACTATAAAGAGTTTGAAGAAACTAAAATTGTTTGGGGTAATTTAGCAACAGAACCACAATTTACTTTTGCAGAACCTAATTATTATATTAATGCACCTGCTAATTTAATTGTTTCTGACAGTTTGTATTTATTAGCAGTTTTAAATTCTCCTGTAACACAATATCTAGTTTCTCAAAGTGCAGCCACAAGACAAGGTGGATTTCTAGAATATAAACCAATGTATATTTCACCGTTATCTATCCCCAAGCCTACAGACACGCAGGATGCGTGTGTTACAAGAATTGTAGAAAAAATCCTGGAAATAAAACGGCAAAACCCGAAAGCAGACACGACAAAATTAGAAAGAGAAATAGATGAGATAGTGTATAAATTGTATGGGTTAACAGAGAAAGAAATTAGAATAATTGAAGAAAGTGTTAAGCAAAAATGAGAATCTATCAATTAGTTATTGATACTAACATAATGTTATCAGGATTACGCTCAAAAAAAGGCGCATCTTATAAACTCTTGACCTTACTCAATGATCAACGAATTAAAACGAGAACATCAAGAACTACAATTAACATTAGAAGATATTGATAATGTTATTAATGGAATTTGTGCCATGGGTAATCAACAGAAAATTTTTTATCTTTGGCGACCCCTTGCTAAAGACTCTAATGATGACTTTTTAATAGATTTAGCCATTGAAGCACAAGCAGACTTCATCATTAGCTATAATAGAAAAGACCTTAAACCTGTGGAAAAATTTGGAATTTTGATTTTAACCCCTAAAGAATTTTTACAACTTATAGGAGAAATAAAACTATGAACCTAAACACACAAATCCCTGATGCTTTATACCAACAACTAGAAACCTTAGCCAATAGAGAAAATATCTCAGTCGAGCAACTCATTACCATTGCTTTATCGGCTCAAATTTCCGCTTGGATGACTAAAGATTATATAGAAGATAAAGCAAAAAAAGGCAATTGGGATAAATTTAAACAAGTTTTAAATAAAGTCTCCGATAACGAACCTGAAGACTATGATAAGCTTTGATTTTAAACACTAAAAGCAGGAAATAGACGCAAAAGAATTAGAAAGGAAAATAGATGAGATAGTGTATAAATTGTATGGGTTAACAGAGAAAGAAATTAGAATAATTGAAGAAATATGCTAGCATCGTCACTGTAACACACGCTTCCAGTGTGTCACCAAAAGAAAATATTGTAACCGAATTAGTTGAAGAATGGGGAAGGCGATTAAAGTCGCTAACGGCTAACCCCCGTGTCTGAAGCTAGGGGCTTGCTCGCCGTTGATATTTCGGTCAAAGATGGGGTACGCCAAAAATTGCTGAGTAATACCCCATAATAAAAACTACGGCTGAAAAGTTAACTATTGTGATTATCAGGAGAATCTCATGAATCCGACCACTCAAATTCAACCTTTAGATGTGCCTCAAGCCATTATCCAACGTCGTTCTATCAAAACTTTTAAAACTGACCCCATTGGGCCGGAACTGCTGAAGCAACTAGTAGAATTAACGGTGGCTGCGCCTAGCAGTTACAATATCCAGGACTGGCAAATTATTCTTGTCCAGGATGAGGCGCAAAAGGCAGCATTAGCAGCAGCGGCTTGGAATCAAAAGCAAATTATTCAAGCACCAGTGACGTTTGTTTTTGCAGCTGACCCCAGGGTTGGAGAAAAAGATTTAACCGCAGTTTATGAACTGGCCATGGCAGCTGGAGCCTGGAATGAAGGAACAGTAAACTATTTTAAAGGCGCTATTCCCAAATTTCAAGCTGCACTGGGAGACAAACGCCGAGAATACGCTGTCAAAGATGCCATGATTGCTGCTACTCATTTAGTATTAGCCGCAGAAAGTTTAGGTTTATCTACCTGCTTTATGAATGGCTGGATTGAGGATCAGGTGAAAGAGGTAATTGGTGCAGATGACCCTGATTTAGCGATCGCTGTTTTAGTTCCTGTCGGTTATGCAGCAGAACCACGCTTAAACCCTGGTCGCTTGCCATTGTCTCATAACGTTTCTGTTGATAAGATGGGTAATTCCTATAAAGGGTAATTGAATTTTGGATTTTGGATTTTGGACAATACCCAATCACGTAAAAGAGAGTTCACCTGTTCTGGTGCTTCGTCATGAGGACAATGACCGGCGGTGATAAAATATTCTGTGAGTTGGGGATAGTATTGACGAAACTTTTGGGAACGTTCTCTGGTATTCATCCAAGGATCAGCCTCTCCCCATAACAGTAAGAGAGAACAACTTAATTGTTTTAACAGCACATCAACTTTTTCTCCTTGTGGAGTGCTAAAAACAGAAATAAATACATCTAAAGCGCCGGAATCATAGGCAGGACGAGCAATTTCGTCTATTAGTTGCTCTGTGATTGCACTTTTATTTAGATAAACCTTTTCTAGAGTTTGGCGAATTACCCAACGTTGTCGCACGTATTGAAATAAAAGAAACTGGCTTAAAGGTTGTTGCAAGATCCATTTAACAGCATCACCCAGTAGTTTTTGTAAACCAGAGAGTTGTTTGGGGGGTTGAATTTGTGCTTGTAAAGCTTCTGGTTCAGAGGAGGTGGGGTTTTGGCTAAAGGGTCCAGCACTATTGAGTAGCACTAAACCACTTGCAATGTCAGGACATTGTGCGGCTACACATAAACAAGCATAGCCACCGAGGGAGTTACCTGCTAATATTGTTTTTTGTCCAATTACTTCACTGATAAAATCAGCCAGCTGGTCACGCCACAAATCACCACCATATTCCAAGTTGGGTTTTGCTGAACGACCAAATCCTAAAAGGTCGATGGCAAATACTTCAAAATCCTGGCATAGTCCTGTGATGTTCTTACGCCAGTGGTCTGTGGATGCGCCAAAACCATGCACTAACAACAGGGGGGGGCGTGGTGGTTGTTTTTCTCCCGCATGAACGTAATAGATGTTGTGACCCCTCCACTGCCAATAAAGTCCAGGAATTGGAGTTGTGGAGGAATTTGTGGTTACTTGCATGATATAAAGGGTTGTTAAGTGAGTTCTAATAATTGTAATTTTATCCCCCACTAGTCTTAAACTGTTTTGCAATTGACTAATGACTAATGAATAATTTATCTATCACGGGTAAAACCCAACTTTTGGGCGTAATTGGGCATCCAGTGGAACATTCTTTATCGCCTGTGATGCACAATGCGGCTATGGCCGCATTAGGATTAGATTATGTTTATCTGCCTTTCCCCATCAAACCAGAAAATTTAGAAGTAGCCATGGCTGGTTTGGCTGCTATCAATGTTGTGGGTTTTAATGTGACAATTCCCCACAAACAAGCAATTATGCCCTTTTTGTCAGAAATTACCCCCATCGCCCAAGCCATAGGGGCAGTGAATACTGTTAGTTACCAACATGAGCAGTGGGTGGGTACAAATACAGATATAGAAGGTTTTATTGCTCCCTTACAGACAACATATCGGCAAGATTGGAATCAAAAGATGGCCGTAATTTTAGGCAATGGAGGCGCTGCTAGGGCGGTGGTGGCTGGTTGTCAGCAGTTGGGAGTGGCTCAAATTCATGTGGTGGGGCGCAGTTGGCAAAAGTTACAAGAATTTCGCAATAGTTGGGCTAATTTACCCGAGTGGGAAAAATTGCAAATTAATATATGGGATGATTTAGGAGAACTCATCCCCCAAGCTAATTTGTTAGTGAATACAACTCCTGTGGGTATGTATCCCCTAATGAATGAATCACCTGTGAGTATGGGAGATATGCAGAAATTATCTCCAGGTGCGATCGCTTACGATCTGATATATATTCCTCACACTAGCCAATTTCTCCAGCAAGCTAAAAAACAAGGAGCAATTGCCATTAATGGTTTAGAAATGTTACTTCAACAAGGAGTAGCGGCTTTAAAAATTTGGTTACAACGGGAAACTTTACCTGTAGATGTAATGCGCCAAGCATTGCGAAATCACCTGAAAGCCGATTGCAAGGCTGTTTGAATGTCATCTGGAGTCATAACTTGATCGCAACTGAGGGTTTTATGGGAAACTATTCGAGAGGCATCGCTAACTATACAAAAACAATCACTGTAATTGTTGTATCTTGCCTAATTACAGTTTTGTCATGGTTGTACACTCCACAAGCCATAGCACTGACGCAAATTAAACTATTTGACCTCTCCTATGGAGATTGTCCACCAGAACTGGCAGAAGGATCTGTGATTAGTGGTGGTAGCGCCCGGGCTAATTGCTTTATTGTCACAGGTAAGGCACAAAATAGCACTTACAAAACGGTCTATGATGCGGATATCTTTGGACGCATTTATGATGTCAACAATAACCCAGTGCTGCAAAACCGTACTCGGCTCGGTTCAATTCCGAAAGTTCCTCCGGGTGTGAGTGATTTTAACTTGAGAATTTCTGTCCCGGCAAATCAGCCAGGACCTTTAAAGCTGAAGCAGTTTAAAGCGTCTGGGTTTAGCGCTCAAGTGCGGAGGTAAACTACCTACCTGGAGTGAAGTGTGTTTTTGAAGTTATGAGTATATTTGTAAAAAAGAATTTATATGTGCTGTAAAAACTATTCTTTCAGTTAAACTCGAAACATAGAACACAAGCCATTATTCTTTTCTATGAATACTACTTCTACAGTTGAATTCAAGCGCCCAGCTTGGCAAACAGCTACTATGCTCACTTTGTGGTTTTGGTTGAGTGGGAGCCTAGTTTTAGATTGGGTAATTATGCCTAGTCTTTACTTTTCTGGCATGATGAGTCAGACGGATTTTACTACAGCAGGCTATGCGATGTTTTGGAACTTTAACCGCGTTGAATTATTATCTGCTGCTGTGGTATTAACTGGTGTATTGGCTGGGAGTAAAACTAAATCTCGCTGGGGTGGTAGCAGTATTGTTGTTTCGGTGATTTTGCTGGTTATCACTCTAGTGAATACCTATTTTCTCACTCCACAAATGTGTGCTGTGGGAATTCATTTGAACTTGTTTGAAACAGTGTTGGCAACTCCAACCCAGATGAATTTACTGCATGGTGGTTATTTTGTCCTAGAAGCAATCAAACTATTGCTAGGAGGAACACTTTTAAGCTGGTGCTGGCGACAAGTGTAGTTTATGGTTCAGAATCGGGTGATGCGTCATTGTTAAATAACAGCAAACGAGCTGCTAAAATAGCAAAACCTACAGCTGCTATGGTTTTTAATAACCGTGTAGGTAACAATTCCGCCACAGCCCCACCTGCTAATGCTCCCGCAAAGCTGGTGAGCAATAGTGCGCCAGCAGTACCAAAAAATACTGCCCGTCGAGACTGAGAACGCCCTGAAAGTGCGATCGCTGCTAATTGGCTTTTATCACCTAATTCTGAGAGAAAAACTGTAATAAAGCTGATTCCTAAAAGATTCCAGTCCATAAGTCCATATATTTTGTAAGTAGAGAGTAGGTGGGGTGAAGTGGGGATTTGAGCAATTAAGAATTACTAATTACATCCCAAAACAGCATCAGAGAAATAAGTAATAACATCATCCCTGCTGATTTTTCTATGGTTTTTGGACTGAGACGACTGGCGAGCCAACCACCTAAAAGCACGCCTAATAAGCTAGTAGTAATGAGGGCTACCCCAGATCCCAGAAACACTACCCAGGGTGAATGAGATTCCGCGCTCATTAATAAAGTAGATAGCTGAGTTTTGTCACCAATTTCCGCCAGAAATATGGTTAGGAAGGTAGTACTGAAAACAGCCGCTACTGATTCCTGATGGTTTTGACTATGGGTAACTACGGGCTGTAGGGGTGCAGTGGTTGCAGCATTCAAGTTAGATTCGTTGCTGTCTTTTATTTCGGGCTGGTTTTCTGTCTGGGAGGAGACAGAAAAACTTGCAGGTACAGAGTCAAGTTTCACAGGCAGTAGTTGTAATTGCGAGGTTGCTTTCATATTGTTCTCATTTTCTCAGATGATGGTGAGAAATTGCAACCCCACGCCACAAATTAAGTTGATGAAAAACCAATAATTTGATTAAAGCGGAGGATTTCTAAACTGCGTTCTCCATAAATTCCCTCGATATGCTGGTGACAGCAGTCAATAGCAAAATCATTGAGTTCTGCTGGCTCAATTCCATACATATCTTCAAATATTTCTGGTTCTACCCGGCAAAAACGAGGGCGGTTGGGGTAAATCCGGCATTCTCTGGTACTATGGTCAAAGTTAATGCACCATCCGTCTTTTCCTACCATACTCAGGTATAGTTCTAATTCTGCTGGTGTGAGGTAATCTTCTAGGTCGGGACGCTCTACTGGGTCTAGGTTACAGCAAGCCCCACATTGTTTAACACATTGCCAATTTGCCATTTTATTGATTTTCCTATAATTTTGTTAAGTAAATTAAATTTAACAGTCCTTTGCCATATATGATTAATGGCGAGTTTTGTTAATTACTGTATTTTTCAAGCCAAAAAAGAGGACAAGGGAAAAATGTTTGACACTTTAAGCAATCTCAACTGGGAAGTTATTTTTCAACTGGTTTCCGTTGGATTAATCGTTATTGCTGGACCTGTGGTAATATTTTTACTGGCACTTCGCAACGGCAATATGTAAGATTGCCACATTTAGAGTACTGATAGAGTACTGAGTGCTGAGGTGAAGAAATTTTTTGAATATCTAGGATTGATCACCCAGGACTCAGTGCTGATCATACCTTAACAGGAGCTTTGATAATTTTGTCTTACTGTGGTATCACCGCTAAGATCATTTGCCGGTCTGATCCCAAGTAACTCTAATTCAATGGTCGTACTACCATTAAAGTTATTTTCTCGCAATTTGTAGGCGATATCCATCAGGCTGGGTAGGGGGAAATATTCTCGCCAACGCCAGGCGATGGCTTTGATTTGATACTGTTGGTCATTAACAGTTTGACTAAGTGTCAGTTTGATGTGACCTTTACCAACTATTCTTTGCTCTAGGACTCGGACATGAGATGTGTAAAATAAGGGGTCTCGGTTTTCTACACCGCAGGGATGAAGTGAATTGAGTTGTTGATAAAGTTGGTGGTTGATTTGATGAAAATGAATTTGAGCATCAATTTTTAGCAGTGGCTTGAGGTGTTGGGGTTGTAAACACTGATTAGCAAACTCACATAAACGCGATCGCCATGTTAGCAAATTTTTGGCGGGTAAAGAAAAACCCCCTGCGGCTTTGTGTCCCCCAAATTTACCCAGTAAATCATGAGAATATTGCAATGCTGCAAATACGTTAAACTCTGGTATACCACGGGCAGAACCGCGAATTTGTTCTTCGCCTTCATAAGTGCCAATAAACACGGGTACACCGTAGCGTTCTACTAAGCGAGAAGCAACAATACCAATTACCCCATGATGCCAATTCGGTTGGACAATTACTAATACCCGGTCTTGTAGGAGAGAAGATACAAATTCTTTTTCTGCATAAGCAATGGCTTCTTGCTCAATTTGTTCGCACATTTGCTGACGGTTAGTGTTTGTTAATTCACACTGCACAGCATTTTCTAGGGCTACCGCCATATTATCTGTAGTCAATAGTGAAATCACTATCTCAGGGTCACCAATGCGACCAATGGCATTAATGCGCGGACCTAAGCGAAAGCCGATATCTTCTGGCTTTAAAGATTGGGGAGGGGGAGGAGATGGGGGAGAGATTTGTTCTATAATTTCTTGTTGTCTATATTCTGTGGTTTGCAAGCCGGCGACTTGAATTAACGCTTTAATTCCTGGTAATTGGGAATGGGGTAAATACTTTAAACCCCGTTTGACCCAGCGACGGTTCACACCCGTTAACGGGGCTAAGTCGGCAATTGTCCCCAGTGTGAATAAAGCCAACATTGGCTGTACTAAGCCTTTAATTTTATCTAACTGTTGAGCTAAAGATATTGCCAAAATATAGGCTACACCAACACCGGCTAAACCGCGATAAGGTGAAGACTCTGGAATTAATTTGGGATTGAGAATGGCGTTAGCTGGGGGGAGTTTGGGGGGGAGGTCGTGGTGGTCGGTGACAATGACATTTACACCAAGTTCTCTAGCTCTGGCGATGGGTTCATAGGCAGAAATACCATTATCCACGGTGATAATTAGTTCTACACCGACCGTGTGGCATTCTTCAACAATGCGGTTGTTAATACCATAACCATCGTGCATCCGACTGGGGATAGCATAATCTACTTGACCGCCTAAACTGCGGAGACTACGTAACAGTAAAGCGGTGCTAGTCATGCCATCAGCATCATAGTCTCCACAAATGGATATTTTAGCTTGGCTGGCGATCGCCTGTTGCAATAATTCTAGACTCACTGCCAAATCTGGAAATTCTTCTAGGGGTGGAGGTAAGATTAGAGACTCTGGATCTAAAAATTCTTGTGCTGTTTCTGGGCTGGTGATGCCACGATTGATTAATAATTGGGCGATAATGGGGGATATACTGATAGTTTTTACTAGATTTTGGGCAATTTCCGGTTGTTGCTGATAAAATTCCCAGCGTTGGTGAGGCAAGCGCTTGTTCTGTGCTGTTGGTTTGGGGAAGGCTTGATGGAGCATGAGTATTGCTCTCAAAAATTTTGGCTCAATTTACTACTAATAACATTATTTTGGTTTTTTTAAAACACTTCTACCCGACCATTGTTGAGAATATACACCGAGCGATGGCCCGGAAAATCCCAATTAGGCAGGAGTTCAACATACAAAGTGCCAAAATTAGGTTTTGAAATCTTAGCTTTTAGGGAAAGACCTGTATCATCCCAAAAAATGAGAGAAATATTTGGTGTTGTACCATATCCGTGTTCTAATGTTATTTCCTGTTTTGGTTGCAGAGAAATAGTCCCAGTGGCGGTAATTTTTTGTAATTTAAGTAAGCGAGGGGTGCGATTAACTACTTTAACTCTGATCAATTGACCGGGCTTAAACTCGATGGGACGGGGTCCGCAGTCAGAAGCACAAGTTCCAGCTAATGTAAGTGTAGACTGATGATTTGATATCAACAGCCAGGCTGTAGCTAAGAAGATTGTAGGTATGATTTTCACCATAAACTCTGTTTGATTAATAGTATTGGGTTATACAGGATATGTTACATACAGTCGGGTACATCGGTAGGGGGTAAGATGCCGGCACTACAAAAATTGTATGATTGAAATGTATGATTGAAATGTATGATTGAAATTTATACTTCATCCGCGAGTAACTTTTCTGCTGCTGCTAACATGGATGCGGCAATATCTTTTAGGTCTTCACGATTGTTTAAGTAAGTTTGCAAAGCTGACCGGGGGTCAATACTGCTACTGGCGGTTAATTCTGGTATTCTGGGGCGAGCTAGTTGGCTGACTAATTCTGCTTGAATGGTGTAGTTGTGGGCTGGAGTTAAAGCAGCATGGATAGACGAGGTATCAATTAACTCTATTTGTTCAGAACGGAGTTTATAAATTAACCGCACTACTGCATCTTGTATATTATGTTTAGCGATGGCTTTGATTAAAGCATTTTGAGGATCATCTGCTTTGGATATATCTATTTCTATTGTCCGGAAAGTCCGCACTGGTAAGGGGCAAAACTCCCATTTGGCCATTCCTCGCTCTAGTTCTATAATTACATAGCCCTTATCTTCTTTTTCTTCACTAAAATCTACCCTTTCAATACTTCCGGGATAAATTACTGGGGGGTTATTGGATTTATTTAAATTTTGGTGACAATGGACGTGTCCTAATGCCACATAATCAAAACAAGGTCGTGTGAGTAGGGAGAGAGGTAAAGTAAAACCTTTACCCACTGCTAAAAAACGCTCTGCTCCTAATGTAGCGTTATCTGCCATTAAATGAGCTAATAGCACCGTGGGAACATGAGGGTCAAGACGACGAATTTCTCCTTCTAAAACTACTTCTAGGCGTTGTGTTAACATTTCGTTAACTTCAGCTAGAGAGGCGTTTCTGGTTTCTTGGCGAGTCATCAAAGTAGAACGAGTTAGCCAAGGTAAGGTAATTACTTGTATTTTGCCGTTGCGGGTGTTGATATGATGAGTGGTTAAAGTATCACCCACCACAAACCCCCGCACTCCTAAAGTGCGGTAAATATTTAAACTCGCTCCTCCGTTCCCTTGGGAATGTTGGTCATGGTTCCCCACTAATAGCACTGTGGGAATATCTGCATCCACTAAACGGCGAAACTGACCGGCAAAAGCTTCTTGCACATAGGGGGCTGGGGTAGAATCTGGGAAAGCATCACCGCCAAACAAAACCAAATCTATTTGATCTTCTATGGCTCGGTCAATACATCGAGATAATGTCTTGACAAAATCTTCCAGTCGTGTATTTAATCCTGTAGCTGGATTCATGCGTCCGTGGGAAAAACCGCTTCCCATGTGGATGTCGGAGAGGTGCAGAATTTTAATCATTAGTCCTCAAATTGCATACTATGAGTAAGCTGTTAAGCAGCTAAATTCCATCATTTCTATTATTTGTGATTTCATAGTCTGATTCAGCAAGGCAATTTTAGTTTTATTCGTCTAATAAAGTCATTAATGCGTGGATTTCTGGGTCTTGTGACTCTGAGAGTTGATGCTTTAGTTCTAGTATTTGATTTTGTAATACTTGTGATGTGTAAACCATGTTATGTGTTTGGGCAAGTTTTAATTGAGTTTCTTTTATTCTAATTTTTCTTAACAATTGATTAACAATATCAATTGAGTTGTTTTCTGGGTAAATCATAATTTTATACCTACTTTTGGGGGGATTATACAAGTTGTTGCTGTTTATTTAATATCAGACAATAGGGTTTACTAGGGCTAGCATACCTGATGCTGTATAAAAAATCAAGTTTTCACATAAAATCTACAAATTTTTGAAGATGATAATCAGGGCGATCGCTTATGGAATTCCTGCCCGACTGTTACAGTTTTTGCCCTAGCATTCACAACTCAAACTCTGATCACATCGGCATGAAGATTTTGCTAAAGTTGAATGATTCAAAAACTTTGATGTGTGTGTAATTAAATCTGTTAGGAAAATGCGATTAATTTTATACAGCAAGCCGGGATGTCATTTGTGTGAGGGTTTACAGGAAAAGTTAGAACAAGTGGCAAATCTCAGTTTTGAGTTGGAGGTGCGGGATATTACCACCCGTCAAGATTGGTTTTTAGCTTATCAATATGAAATTCCTGTACTGTGTGTAGAGAAGTATAAATATGTTGAAAACAGCGATAAAAACTTGGTAGAAGAGCGTTTACCACGTGTTTCTCCTCGTGGTAGTGTGCGTCAGTTAGAGCAAATGTTGGTTAAGTATTTATCCAATTAGGAAAAAATAATGCAAAATAAGCCAAAGAGATTTGTGTGACGAGGTTCACTAAATGAAACTGCGGGAATTATTAGCGGTCTTAGATGGCGTTGATTCTTCAACTGTGGCTGATGTGGAAGTTAAGGGTTTGAAGACAAATTCTCATGCTTGTGGTGTGGGTGATTTGTTTATTGGTATGCCGGGAACCCGGGTAGATGGTGGAGATTTTTGGACAAGTGCCATAGCATCGGGTGCTGTCGCGGCCATTGTTTCACCACAGGCTTTACAAAAAAATCCCCCGACGGGTGAGGCTATTGTTCTAACTGCACCGGATATGACTCAAGCCTGCGCCCAATTGGCGGCCACTTTTTACGATTATCCAGGGCAAAAACTGAAGCTGGTGGGTGTGACTGGCACTAATGGGAAAACGACAACTACTCATTTAATTGAATTTTTCCTCACTACAGCCAATCTGTCTACGGCTTTGATGGGAACTCTCTACACTCGTTGGCCTGGTTTTGAGCAAACTGCTGTCCACACTACCCCCTTTGCTGTGGAATTACAACAACAGCTTGGTGAAGCTGTAAATGCAGGTTGTGAGTTTGGGGTGATGGAAGTGAGTTCCCACGCTTTAGCCCAAGGTCGAGTTTTGGGGTGTGAGTTTGAGGTGGGGGTGTTTAGTAATCTCACTCAGGACCATCTGGACTATCACCGGGATATGGAAGATTATTTTGCCGCCAAAGCTTTGTTATTTACTCCTGATTATCTCAAAGGACGAGCCATTGTTAATGCTGATGATTCCTATGGCCAGCGTTTAATTGCTGGTTTAAGTTCTGAACGTGTCTGGAGTTACAGCGTTAATAATCACAAGGCTGATTTGTGGATGAGTGATTTAAGTTATGGGCCCAATGGTGTAAGCGGGATGTTGCATACACCAAGGGGTGATGTGGCTTTTGGTTCTCCTCTGGTTGGGCAGTATAATTTAGAGAATCTTTTGGCATCTGTGGGGGCGGTTTTACATTTAGGACTTGATTTACAGTTGCTGGCTGGGGCAATATCTGAGTTTCCTGGGGTTCCTGGAAGGATGGAACGGGTACAAATTAGTTCTGAGCAAAATATTAGTGTAATTGTGGATTATGCCCATACTCCTGATAGTTTGGAGAATTTGCTCAAGGCTGCTCGGCCGTTTATTCCGGGAAAAATGATTTGTGTTTTTGGCTGCGGAGGCGATCGCGATCGCACCAAGCGCCCAATAATGGGTAAAATTGCGGCTGAGTTGGCTGATGTGGCAGTGGTGACTTCAGATAATCCCCGTACTGAAGATCCAGAAAGGATTTTACAAGATGTTTTGGCGGGAATTCCTGATACTGTTCAACCAATAGTAATATGCGATCGCGCCTCTGCCATTCGTACTGCTATTTTACAAGCAGAACCCGGTGATGGGGTATTACTGGCTGGTAAGGGTCACGAAGATTACCAAATTCTCGGCACTGAAAAAATTCATTTTGACGACCGAGAGCAAGCCAGAAGTGTTTTAGCGGAAAAACTCAACCTGTCAATTTAAATCTCTCAGGCTTGAATTTTTCGCCCCAATCTCCCCTTTAGGGAGGTTGGTATATTTTAAGATGTTAGCCGTGTGTCTCACGTGTTTAACAAATGCTATAGTTTCTAAGCTGTTACGTTATGTATTGAGTTTGTATAACCCTAGGGTAACGGGATACCAGCACTACTGAATGTTGAGGACATAGGGATGATTGGATTTAGCAGGGATTTAGCTGTATTTTATGTCTTTTAACTGTTCTTTACTCCTCACTTCCAGAGGTAAGAAAATAGTTAAGACTTCGCCATACTCTTGGCGTTGACGCACAATCAGCTTACCACCAATAGCTTGAAATAAATGCTTGGTTGCGGCAATATTTAAACTAATAGTACCTGTTTCTGGTTGAAACATTAGCAATTGACCCAGGGCTTTACGAATTGGTGGGGTGATGGTTTCCCTAGCTGGGTTTGTACCTTGGCAATGGAATTGAGGGGATAATTGTAACTTGAGTTGATGGCCTGCTGGAATCACCTGTACTTGGATATGACTCCCTGGGGGTAAGCTGCGGGTGAAATTCTCCATCAAGCCTGTGAGGACTTGATCGAGCATATTGGGGTTACTGACTACTGTTGGTAATTGCTGGGGTAATACTACGTCTAGGGTCAAGTTTCGCCGATGGGCGGCTTGTTGCCAACGGGGAACGCTCTGACGCAATACGTGATCTAATGATGTGGGTGTAAGTTGAGCATGGGGATATTTAACGGAGGAAGAAGTTTCTAATTCTGCTGCTGTAAATAGTAACTCCATCCGGTCAATTTGATCAGTACACTCGTGATCAATAATTTCTAAGCGACTGGTGACGTTAGCAGGTAAATCTCGCCGTTTGAGCAGTAGGCGAGTTAGGGTGCGAATTGTTGTTAAGGGTGTGCGTACTTCGTGGGCAAAAGCTTGGAGTAATTCTACATCAGGAACGGGGGCTTGGTGGTTAGGAGTTGGGGAAGGAATTTGAGGACGGGTGTTGTGTCCGCCATTTGCTGTGTTTTCTAATGCCTCTTTATTTACTTCTGGTTCTGTCAGTTCTTGAAGTAACAATTGGCTAAAGTGAATTATAGTGCGGTAATTTGGTGTTACTGTTGAATATTTTTGTACCAAAATATCAAGTTCTGCGAAAAAATCTGGATTAGTTAACATGACCCTAGCACCAAGCGATCGCCAAGCTTGCTGTACTAATTCAGGTTCAAAGGAAAATGAAAATGCTTTATCGCCGTTTTTTTCTTCCTTTAATACCAGGACTAATGTAAATTTATCTGTAAAAACTAAGCAAAACCGTTCTGTTGCCAGTGGGTCTGCTGGTAATAAAGGTAGCACTGATTCTTGGGAAACAGTTTCTTTATTTGCTACCGCCATGGGACTGGGCAGATAAAATGGCATCAGAGCCAAGGGGTTAAATGGCTTGGCGGTAAAAGTGACGGTTTGCAGGTTTTGATTTAATGTTGGTTGACTAAATAGAGGTGCGGGTGCTGCTAATACTAAGGCTTGGGTGGTATCAGGTGCAGTTGCTAAAGTTTTGATCAGCAATTGTTCTGTTGCTGCTAAACTGATGCGCCACTGTTGCTCTGCTTTGCTTGGTGAGCATTGAGCCACTGTTGCTTGGGTCTCGGCTAAAATTTCACTCAGACTTGGCAATATCCATTGATACACAGGTTTTCACCCCTTGACTGAAGAGCTACTGGCAGCCTTTGATTTAGGCATTTTAGTACTGCTATCTATGAGGTTATATTTTTTTGCTCACTGGCAACAGTGGTATAACCGAACAATACAGGTGCAATTTCCCCTGTTAAGAGTTGAAATTGACCATAACACAGGTAAATGTAAAAAAAAGCGAAATCAGTACATCTGGTAGGATTAACGAGTGCGCTGTCTCAGTTGTGAATATAGCATTTGTATGCGATCGCTCCACTGTTGGCGCTCGGAATGACTCAAGACAAACAACCAAGCGATGACAAAGTAGATGAGTGCAGTCAAAGCCATTTCCACAGCTAGTCCCAACCATCCCCCAGGACTATGGCTTTTGGCCAGCCACCACACCGCCAAACCATAGGGAAGGCCAACTGCTAGGGGTTGAGCAACGGCTAAAAAAAGTTGTTTGACAGATGTACCAAAAACTTCCCCCATGAGTAATGGTAACTGCCATAAACTAACGGTAGTAAATCCAATAAAAGTACCCAACAACGGACCGATCATGCCTAAAAACTGAGTGCTGATGATGCTGACTAAAAAATTGATGGTAGCAGAGAGAGTGGCAGGACGCACTAATTTAGGTTGGTTACCAGTCCCACCAAAACACCAAGACCACAGGGACAAAAGCCCTAAAAAAAATACGTTACAAGCGGCTAATAGAGTTACTCCATCCCCAGCAAAGCGGTCTTCTCCTACCCATAGTTTAATAAAGTGATGGTTATAGGGTGCGATCGCCACCATGAAAGTTACTCCCATCACAGCCACTAACCGCGTCAGTTCAATCAGACGAGCATTGAATGTTTCTATTTCTCCCTTAGCATGAAGATCAGCAAGAGCCGCCCAGGTAGCGTTGGCAATACCTTGTATTTGTCCTTGTGCCAGGGCTGCTAACCGTTGGGTGACGAAAAATGGCACAACTGATGCAGGACTAAGGCTGTAGGAAATAATAATGTTATCAGTAAATAAGCTTAGTTGACCTGAAAGCCTGAGAGTAAATGTTGACCTATTAAGTCGCCAAAGTTGTCTTTCAATAGGAATTTGGGGTTTATGATCTTGAATAGCAGAAAAAACATCTGGATAACGACGCAACCCGTCCCAGCACATCAAAATTTGAAACCCAATATTGCCAGCGAGTAAAGCTAGGAATTGTCCAGTAATGCCAAATCCTCCCCGCGCCAGCAGCAGAGCCAAACCTGTGATGATCAGGCTTTGAAACATGATCAAGACGTTGGCAAAATAGCCACGTTGGCTGGCATCTGCTAAGAGGCGAAAGGGGGTTAACGGTAATAAAAAAATCGTCAGGAGTCCCAACCAGTAACCTGTTTGCAGATCCGCCAGTAAAGTTTTTTCAACTGGTACAACACGAGTGATCAACAAACCTAACGCCCCTCCCACCAGTACCATGATTGCCATGATTTTCAGGTAGGCTTTAATTCCTGTAGCCAATGTGAGGCGGATTTGTTGACCATCTCCAGTGCCCACTGCTTTTGCCAACAGTGCCATTAATGAGCCACTAATACCCAATTCTAAGAGATTAAGATAATTACCCCAATCATTAGCAGCCCGAAATGCTCCGTAGCGTTCATCACCAAGCCAACTCAGTAACAAGGGTGTACTGAATATACCTATGCTCAGTGTGATAACCTGTAATATAAGTCCAGTGGAAAAGTTAACTACTGAGCTTCCAGTACGTTGCATTTGATTATTAAGGAGGGTAGAATAAAAAAATATTGGTGAAATGTTTATATTATCAATTGATCAAGTCTAGATTTATCAGTCCAACTCACTCCTTCTTTGATAACTCTTGCAGGAACTCCAGCTATTAAAGAATGAGGTTGACAAGATTTAGTCACAACTGCTCCGGCAGCAACAACTGAACCCTCACCAATTGTGACACCTTTTAAGATAGTTACATTACATCCAATCCATACATTGTCTTCAATGACTATTGGGGCTGAATAGGGAGGTAATCCAAATCCATGCCCATCATCATCAATGATTGTGACTCCAAAGGAGATAGCACAATTTTGACCAATTGTAATTGACTTTTGAGCAGAAATTCGGCTACCATCAGTAATATAAGAATTATCGGCTATACTTAGGTTAGCAGAGGAACCAACGCTTAATTTTACACCTCTCCCTATAGTGCATCCATTTAAGCTAAGTATAGCATTATAGCTAACAGCTATTACAGTAATGTCACTTCTTGGTGTCGATTTTCCCAACAACGGAATGCCGATGTAACAAATTTTATTATTTTTGTTAATAGTAATATCTGAGCATAAGCTAAGTTGAATTTTACCGCGACAAACAAACGCATCATTTCTTCCTGCATAAAGATTTAGATGCAACTGGGCAAGCCAGTTAATATCTAAAACTCTACCAATTAAACCATTTAACATAGATATTTATTTGAGAATGTTCTGTTTATAGGCAATCACAACTATATTATCAGCGTAATCAAGACCAAGTATACGAGTAATAATATACTTCCTTATATTTTGTGTTATTTTATACAAAATATTTTTATACTCTCCTTCAAAAACAACTCTATATCCATCTACGTGTAACCCCAAAGAAGTTAGATAAGCCCATAAATCAGGTAAGTTATAACAATGCAAATGGCTCATATCTGAAATTAATGGACTTCTGATACACCTAGCATTAGGAGTTTGGATAATTATTAAACCATTAGGTGCTAATAAATTAACCATTTTATGAATCAGAGCTAAACCTTCGGAAATTTGTAAATGTTCAATCACATCTAAACATAAGATACTAGCATATTGATGATTGATTTCATCTAAACTTGTGTAATCGTATGGGAATTCTGTTCCTATATCTTGTGTATCATATTTTCCTGAGTAACCAAATTTCTTAAACTTCTGCATTATCTTTAGATCACCCGCTCCTACATCAAGCAAAGTATCTCGATTTTTAACTTTATTAAAAATCACTTGCTCGACTTCACAAAGTTCAGATGACACCCACCACCTCAGCAAAGGAAAGTTCGGAGTTCCTGATTTTAATAAGTCTTTTCTTTGCCAATAATTCAAATAAACTAGATTTGGTTGCATAACTTGTACAATGATAGTGCTTAGTATTCTTAGGATATCATGATGATAGCATAGGGGTATCTAGTTGTATCACTAACATAAGCAATTGTGGAGAAAATACTTTTACATCATTGCCGAATATAGTTTCTGCGTAGCAACAGCAGTATCTTTCCACCCATAAGATTTAGATTTTTGGTAACCCCGCTGTTTTAAATCTTCTTGAAAATTTTTGTTCTCACATAACTGCGACAACAATGTTGACAGTTCCTTCAAATCATCTAATCTAAAAGTTTCACCTCCATCACCTAAAACCTCTGGTAAACAACTACTTCTAGCCGCTAATACTGGACAACCAACCGCCATTGCTTCACATAATTGTAAACCAAAACCTTCATATTCACTGGGATAAACAAAACAAACAGCCTCAGCATAAAGTGCTGGTAATTCTGTATCATCTACCCAACCTAATAACCGCAAACGATTGTTAATTTTTAATGACTCTCCTAGTTGTAGGAGTTGACTAAGCTGTTGATCTTTACCACCAGCCAATACCAACTCTACACCATTTAAACCAGATTCGGCAAAAGCCTTCACCAAGAAAGAAATATTCTTGCGTTTTTCCCAGCCACCAACATAAAAAATATAAGGAAGTTGCAATTTATATTTACTGCGGACTTCCCGGCGTTGTGCTTCTGTTACTGCGTTATGAAACCTGGGATCAGCCCCTTCATAAATAACTGTAATTTTCTCTTCTGGAATATGCAAATGTTTGATAATATCCTGTTTTGAGTATTGGCTAACAGTAATAATATGCTCTGCCCTGTGTCTAGCAATCCAATGATAAAATTCACTTTGTATATTAGGCAAAGTTAACCGTTGATACCAAGGTTGATAGTGAGAGTAATAAATTTGGTCTATTGCGTCATGTAAAGTCAGCACTCGAGGACATGGGCTAGACCAAGGGAGACCAAAATTCATGGGACAGTGTAGAATATCTACTTGATCTTTTTTGCATTGTTTTGGTAGCCAATATTGTTCCCATGTGAGATATCGCATAGGAGGAGAAATACGTACTTGATAACTATTTTTTGATAATTTGGCGAGATGACTTTCATGTAATGGACTGTCAGAATATAAAAAAACCTCTATACCCAATAAGGATAACTCTACCAAAAGATTGATAGTATAACGGTTCCAACCTCTGAGTGTGGGCGACTTTAATAGTCGAGCGTTAAAGGCGATTTTCACAAAATATTATGACCTTGTTTTAATTTTTAATAAACACAGACAAATTCTCCAAAGCCAGTTGATGAGCTTTAACTCCAGTTTCTAATTGGGAATAATCAGGCTGAAAGTTTCCTTTTAAAGCTACTTGAATCATTTCATATAGTATGGAGTTACAATCAATGTTATGAGATGCTCTCGTAGGATCTACTATCCAATCATCTAATTTTAAAAATTGGAACAGTCGCTGAAGTTTTGCCCCATAAGGTAAAGCTATTGTTGGTACACCAGAAGCAATACTAAAAATTGCTCCGTGAAATCGCGTAGCAACACAAACAGACGACTCAGCAATTTTACTTTCTCCATTTACTCCATAAATGATTTCCATAGGATGGTGTGGATATGTCTTGGAAAATTCTGCAAACAATTGTTGACATATAAACATATCCTGACTATCACACAGTGAAATCCAGAGAATTTTCAAACCTAGCCTAATAGCTGAAACTGCTGCTGCTCGCCAAACTGGAATATATATTTCTGATCGATATTGACAGACAACAATCGCTACAGCACCTACATCTTTTTTCTGGCGAATAAATGGAATACCCCATTGTATACAGCGCTGAAATAGAGCCGCATCAAGACCGACAAAAACTTTTGAAGTTAACCCAGCATTTATGAATAAATCTGCGGCTTCAGTAGACCTAACACCAATCCATGAAGGAAAATTATTAATTCTGCTAATTAGTTGTTTAGCTACTGCCAAATTTTGGAAACCTGGGTGAACATCTCCAAAATAATAAATTAGTTTATTACAAAACCAGGAAGCCCATTTTAGCTCTTGATAACGTGATTTGACATGATAAAAACTTTCTCCGAACAAGCCCCCCAACCAAATGTAGTTTCGTCTAGCATCTGGTATTTGCTCATTGATTTTTTGTTGTGTCTCTAATCGTTGTTTGTAGCCGTACCAAAAACGATACCCAATAGCCAAAGGCGGTGGAGAAATTATACTCTCTTTTAGAGAAAGTAAATCTTCATTGGCTTTACCTAATATAGTCAACTTTTGGTAATTTTCTCTTTCCTGATTAATAAACGCTTTCACTAGGGCATGATCGCCCATATTGGCATTATTTAAGCTACCTGCTATTATTCCATGACTACTGCTCATGCTAATATCTTCCTATAAATCTGCTCAATTTGTCCCACCGTTACTTGTGGACTGCAATGTTTCTCAAGTAATTGTCTAGCTTTTAGCCTCCTTTGCTGTCGCAGATTAGGATGTTTTAATAATTCTACGGTCCGATCAATTAAACCTTGATCATCGTCACAAATACCAGCGTGAATACCATCGATCGCCGGAATACCTTCTACACCATTAGAGTTAGTCACAACTGCTGTACCTAAAGCAAAGGCTTCCATAACTTTAACTTTCATACCACTACCAGCTACAGGTGCATACAACATAACATCCATATTAGCAAAGTAAGGTAATGTATCTGGTACATCTTGATGAATTTCTAGGTCTTCTATATGGGTAAATTTGGCTAGTACATCTTTAGCACACCGTCCCACTATTTGCAATTTAGCATTAGGGAGACGATGTTTGATTTCCGGCCATAATTTAGTCACGAGTCTAACTGCAGCCGAATAAGATGGTTTCCAATTAAAACCACCAATGAGTCCGACTATTGGTTTTTGATTGATATGCTTTTGTTCAACAAAGGGATATAGTGAAATATCTATCCCCAGAGGAACGGTATAAACACAAGCATGGGGATTAATTTGCTGAATATTTTTAGCTAAAACATCTGATAATGCAATGATTGTGGGAAAGGCCTTCAACAATTTCTGTTGTGCGTGGTAAGTGAAAAACCTTCTAAACCGTGTTTCCCAAGATTTGTTATCCTCAAAAGTGCGATCTAAGGAAAACAGGTAATGGATATTAATTACTACTTTTTCCTGATGTTCAATTCCTAGCCAACCACTCCACAGCTGTTCAAGATGCAAGATGTCGTAAGGTTGAGTAAGTTCTACAGCTAAATCTTGACGTAATTCTGGACTGAATACATAGGAATAAGGTTGCTGTATGGTTTTTATCTTGGCCATGAGTCCCCTTTTTGGGTGGGAAATGAGATAACAGCGTAAGTCATATTCTGGTGAAGGAAAAAGAACTTGAGCCTGAGAAATATCTTCTGGTTTTCCACAAGCGGTAAACACTGTTACACGATGACCTTTGGCAACTAAACCTTTAATCAAAACATAGTACCATCTAGCATCGGCATTGCCGAATGGTAGAGGTGGTGAACTTAGTACCAGTATAATTCTTAGCAATTTCATTGATTACCTACTGAGTGATTAAGCCAAATAACTAAAACCTTTTTATACCGGGGGACTAAGATTTTTGTGCAACTAAAATCATACTATTCCATAAATAAGGAAGATGACCAAGTCCTATGTTACCTACTCCATAAAAACTACATACTTTAAAACCTTCCTGTTCTAGTAAATAAGTCAGAGTTTTACGCGAAAAAAACTTTATATGGGCACCATCATTTAAAGACTGGTGGTGAACATCCCATTTATTAACTAGAGAAATAGCCAGGTTTTTGAGATAGCCATGATAAGGGGTACTGATAATTAAATATCCCGAATCTTTCAATACAGCTTTGGCAAATTTGGGCAAGTACCCAGGTAAAAATAAATGTTCTATAACTTCAGTTGATACTACTGCATCAAAATCACTGTTTCTCAATAAAACTGGGTCATCATAAACTCCTATTACTTGAAAATTGACACCAGCAACTGATTGTTTTGCAATTTCAATACCTTTTTCATCAGCATCACAGCCAGTTACATCAAAACCACTGTTAGCCAATCTTCCAGATATTACACCATTTCCACAACCAATATCAATAATTCTATGCACACCTAACTCACTACAAATCTGAATAATTTTAGGTGAAATAAAATCATTACAAGATGAGGAATTGCTTGATGTCCAACCATAATTTTTTACATTTTTAACCATTGTGTAACTCCTTGAGTTTAGTTTAAGATTTATCTGAATTATTATATCTTTTGATTGCTTCTGCAAAAATATTTTCCAGCTTGTCTACAACTTTGACAATACTAAATTCTCTTTCGGCTGTTATTCTTGCTTCCGAAGTTATTTTTTCTCTGTTTTTATCTATATCCTCTATGGCGACTTTCATAGTTTCTTTCAGTGATTCTACAGAATATTCTTTAAATACCCATGAATAATCACTAATAAAATCCTTTGTCCCATTGGTAGTTCCTACTATCACAGGTACACCACAACATAGTGCTTCTGCTACTGAAGAACCAAAATTTTCACTTTCACTAGGTTGAATTAAAATATCTACTGAATTCATTAATTGTGGTACATCCAGCCTGGAAATATTTTCCCGATACTGTAAATGTTTTGGAAATGGAAATTCTTCAATCAATTTCTTGTGTCCTTTCGCATAAGAAAATTGTCCAATAATAATTAAATCAATATCATAATTTTCGTTTAAAAGTTCCTGGAATGCTGCTAAGAGTAAATCTAATCTTTTTCTGGGAACTATTCTTCCTAACCATAAGAAGATTTTTTTGTTATCTTCATTTTTTTTCGATAGATGTTGGGGTTGAAAAAAATTAATATCTATAGGATAAGGTAAGATTTTAATATTTTTATGATCTAATCCCCATAGATACAGATTTTCTTGAGACCATTGACTACCACAAATAAAAATATCCGTAAATTTGTATATTCTTCTACTTACTAACGCGGAATATGTATAAAAAGCTTTTAAAATCAAATATTCTTTAATGCCAGATAAAGAAATTATAGATTTTTTTAGTTTTTTGATAGATTCCCATTCAGTATGGAAAGTACCTTGCAACCAACTTATACTAGGAATATTTTTAATTCTAAAATAACTTGGTAGACCTAAGAATAAAGTTAATGTATATCGTATATTATTATGATTCTCATTGGCTTTTTTAGCAATTGATTGGAAATATATTACAGAGCTTATTCTAGCCCATATTGCATATAAAATACCTCCATTTTTAGGTAGTTGCTCCAAAAATTTCCAAATATATTGAACCACTGGAATTGATAGAGGTATGTAATGAAGATTTTGATAATCAGAAAGTTCTTCTGGATTATTAAAATTACCCATGCTATATAAATCAATTTCATAACCTCTTTTCAGGAGTTCTTCAACAATTAAAAAGTTGGCCGAGGCTAAACTACCAGCATTTTTAGAAATTAATGTGTAGCAAGCAATTCTTTTTTTAGATGTTGGATTATCCATAAATAAATACTCTCCTGGAATTTAATTAATTGTTATCTATCAGGTTAATAATATTTTGTGCCATATCATCCCAAGTATAAGTTCGCAATTGTTCGGAAACAGAAGATAGCAAGTTATTGTAATATTGTCTATCACTGCGCCATTTCTGCAACCTGGTAGCTAAATTCACTGCATCCTCACAATTAGGAATTAATAGGTCTTTTAACTCCTGGGGATAGCGTTCTGCCACTCCTGCATTAGCACTTACTAAAGCTGGTATAGCACAACACAAGGCTTCATTGACACCCAAACCATAAGGTTCATACCGAGTCGGAGCCACCAAACAATCAGCAGCACGTAAAAATTTCGGCACATCATCCCGAAAACCCAAGAAATCAATATTGGAAATACCAGCAACAGCAGCACGACTCTGCCACTGTGTTAATTCTGCACCAACCCCAATTACTACCAAGTGAGCATCCCAATCAGGGGATTGACATAAATGTTGCCATGCTGTGAACAGCGTATCAAATCCTTTGCGGCGATCGCCCAAAGCGCCAATAAATATGACAACTATTTGATCCTCAGCCCATCCTAGCTGCTGACGCAGTGCTATTCTTTCTTGAGGTGTGGCTGGGTAAAAAACTTGGGGATCTATGCCACAGTATACTGTGTGGATTTTTGGCTCAGGAATTGCCAACTTCTCGATCAAGTCTTGTTTAGTACGGTTTGAATTGACAATAATTACCCGGGCAGAGTTTAATACTTGTTTTTCTGCACCTAAAAACATCTGACGAGAAACAGTTCCCTTAAACTGATGTAATAAGCCAGTTTGATTATGAGGTTGATAAGCCGCATGAACATAATGCACCCAGTTTACATCGTCCCATTGACAGTTACCACCATTGACCAAAACTCTACCGCCATCCCTAGCGAAATCCCGGGCTAAATTACGTCCCATTCGATTTAGCAAAGGACTACTGAGTAAATAAGAGTTTCCTAATTTTGGTACTCGATGAAACTTGACACATGGATACTTTAACAACTCAGTAGCTACGCGATGAGCTACTAAATGTACTTCTTCTCCTTGCCTAGCTAAATAGTCAGCCAAGGCAAAATTTGCTCTGTCCATGGCACCAGTTTTGACAAAATCACCCGTCACCAGCAAATAAGATTTCATCACCGCACATTTAAAGGTTTGTTATCCTTAATATTGCCAGCAGCTACGAACAGTGCTGTGTTGATTAACCAGAACTCCATACCACCCTGACCAATAAAAATGGGGTAGTTAAAAGTCAGTGCCACTACCCCAACATCATATGCGAAAATTAACCCGCCCCACAGGGCAAAATCTCCCAAGTTGGAGTTGGTAGCAATTTTCCAGGCAATATGACAAGCCCAATAAATCGTCAAAACGTAGGCACATATGAGTGGTACTCCGCCATCTAGTAACCATGCTGTCCACTGGATTTCTACCCAAATTGGCCGGGATACCAAGTAGATATTTTCTCCAAAATAGTCGTTGATCATCCCCCAACGCCCCAAACCAGCCCCCAAAGGATATTCAGGTAAAAGCTTTTCAATAGTATCCTGCAAAAAAGTTCCCCGGTTTTTGTGGTAAATTTCTTGGGGAGAAGCAGCAAATAGACTCATTATGCGTTCCGTGGTTGATTGTCCGCCAACGGCGATCGCCCAGGTAAACGTACCAATAAACAAAGTTGTCACACTTGATACCATAGTTGTTGCACGGAATAATTGACCCGTGATCAGCAAAAGCACTGCCAAAACCACCATAGAAATAGCAGCCAATACCAATGTGGAACGAACCTGAGTCAAGTAGATGCAAAACAAACCTATCCCAGCACTACTAATACCAGCAATCCTTAAAATCGGGTGTTTGTATTTGAGAGCAATAACAACACCAAATAAAAGAGCATATAAACCAGAGTTAGCTGCACCCCCCGGTACGTCAGTTAAGCCCATTGGTCTATACACCTCTGCCCCATTAGCCAGGGTGATTATTAAATTTTCCCCTCCCCAAGTGCTATTTTGAACCGCAGTAGAAAGAGAATACTCAAATTGACCAGGATAGTAAACCTGTAACACCCCAACAATGGCACTTAAGCTATTAATCCCCCACATCATGAATATTAAACTCTCAAAGGCTCTAGGTGTAATCTTTAACCTTGTTACCCAAAATATGGGACTGAGAATAGCAAGATACATCCCGCATTGAGCAATCCCAGATATGATGGAATTAATAAAAGGATTCAGGGATAACTGTAACAGCATAATTCCCATAACAATCATTGCTGGCAAAGTTGCCGGATGTTTCTGTTTTGATGGTGACCGTACTGACACCAATAAAAATAAACCTAGGGAAAATGCGCCACTCCGTACTAGCACTCGTAAAACCCCAAAGGAGGGAAATAAAAGCAATACTTGCAAACCAAACTGTAACAATATCAAAGTGTGCGCCCATGTCCAGTTTAACTTTTCCCAGATAGAAGAATCTGGGAATTTATAAGCTGTTTTTGTAATCACTACAGATTAACCCTTGTAACTAAACTTCGCTATTAGCCAATCTAGCTTTAAAGTATAAAGCCCAGTGATGCTGCATTAGTGGACATAGATTTTGTTTCTTTGCCAGGGTCACCAGCAGAGTTTCTATCCCGCCAAATAAATTTCCTGGATGGATGTGCATAACTTTCATAACGAATCTAGTCTGGTTGGTATGCTGGGGTAATTCAATTCTGGACTTAAAACTTGGGAATAAAATTCAAAACTTCTGACAGCCATATTTATGTGATTGAAATATTGGGCACGTCTACTGCTTGCTCTCACCAGTCTGTTACGCAAACCAGGTTCTAGGAGTAGACGTTTTGCAGCCTCAGCTAAAGCCATAGGGTCATTAATCGGTACTGTTAAACCTTCTATTTCATGTCTGTTTACCCAAGGAACTCCACTACAAGGAATATTGGCATTAATCACTGGACAACGGCTAGCCATTGCTTCCACTTGAACTAACCCGAAACCCTCACTACGGACATTAGAGGGAAACCAAAGAGCCGTTGCTGCATGATAAGCTCCAACTAGCTCATCCTCATTCAGACGACCTAACCAGACAATGCGGTTCTCAACTCCTAATTTTTGAACTAAGGCTTTTAATTCTGTTTCTAAAGGTCCAACTCCTACTACCAGGAGTTTTCCTGGTACTCGTGTCAAGGCTTGAATAGCTATATGTAATGCTTTGTAGTAGACAAGCCTACCTATAGATAACCAGATGATGTCCCCGTGTTGTTTCTTTAACCTACGGCTGTAAGCTAGTGCTTGTTGACTAGGATGAGTGTATGTTGTGGTGTCTAGGCCTAGTGGGAGCGCGTCTGTTTTTGAAGGATATTGTTGCAGAAATTTTGACCCTTCAATATATTGATGACTTGTAGTTAAAATTTGTGCGCTTTGACTGTAAACCAAATATTCAAAAGGCCGCAATGCGTATTTTAATATTTTTTGTTTAATTACATCGCTGTGGTGCGTAATTACTAAAGGTACTTTTCTGTCCAACATGGTTAAGGCTAAGAGCATGGTTGGATTAGGAGTATGTAGATGAAAGATAGTATTTGGCTGGTTGAGAAATTTGGTAATTGTTTGGCACAGTCCTAAACAAACATCAAAACCTGCTAATGATAGCACCCGACCAATACGGGTAACTTTAACATCTCCATCTTCATCGTCAACAGTCTTGGTTTTGTTCGATAACTTTCCTTGTTGATCCAATCTATTAACACAAATCACGTCAACTTCAGCACCCATAGCCGCTTGGGTTCTGGCTAGGGTCTGAACGTGAGTTTCTATCCCTCCTCTATCGGGGGGATAATACTTAGATAGATGAACGATATGGATATTAGTTGTTCTTTTCATCTTGGTAATTTACTGGTAGACACATTCCCGTCACTAACAAACAGTCTCCAAATCAATCAGATTTTCCCAAAGCAGTCATAGCCCTATCGATCACCAGGACAAACTGTCATCGCCCACAAGTTCTATGGGTGATTTAACTTAGTTATGGCTCTGTTAGGGTTACTGCATTTGATGTTTACCCTCTAAGTAAATAAGTATATTAGAATCATGCCAAATTAAGGTTAAGAACTGGTTAAGGTTTATTTAAAAACCGGTGATTGGTTTTTTGAGGGAGATTTGAACCCTGAAGACAGGTTGAAATGACATAGCATAGGAGTTACGCATTGACAGAATAACAAAATAGTGCATTAATCTAGGGGGACTTTGATTCTGGGTTATTGCATCGGGTTGTAATGTGGTATCAGTAGCACTGGCTTCTAGCGGGTATTGGTGACAAGCAGGATGCTTGTGTTACAGGCGCTCGCGCATTCCGTAAGAGTCCGTTTTAACGGACTTGAGCTTTGAGACGGGGAATTTATTCCCCGGCTTCTTGTGTTACAGGCGATTGGCGAAGCCAATCGCATGATATAGAGCTTATAGATCATGTTTTTTGTCAATGCGTAAGTCCCATAGCATTTAATGATGTATTTCTACTCTGTATGTAAAATCAGGTTTGCGGTCGTGGGGCGATCGCTTGGTTTTTGCGGCTGTTTATGATACTGTAGAATGGCACAATTTCCACCACCTCTAACCCTCTCAGCATAAGCAACTCTGAGAGAAATATATACTTAGTATCTAGATATCTCTCCCTCTACCACTCTGCGCCTGGAGCGTGGGATATGAAAATGTGGTTAATTTAGCTGAGAATCGCTGTATATTTCAGATTTCATTTATTTAGCAGTAAAGACTGCCATTTCCAGTAGTTTTCTAACCAAATTGACTCTAAAACTGAATAGATATCATCTGGTTGTCTTCCCTTTACAGGGACAGATAACTGCGTCCATAAACAGCGATCATCTCGCAGGACATCTTGACCAAAAATCCAAGGTAAAAACCGATTAAAACTCAAATCATATTGATAGCGGTTTTGCATAAATTGTTGAGAGTTAACCGTACCACCTCCGCGAGGATTAACACAAGATAATAGGAAACCCTTGTTACCATCAGAATATAAATTTGAGTAACCAATTTTCGGCGAGAATATAACTTTTTTTGGTAAGTTTTTTATTTTCAAAAAATCTGGATTTTTAGCATCTAAAAATGGGTTGTTATTGCCTCTAGTATTAATCATATACCGCATTTCTACGTCTAACTGCTGATTATTATTTATATAACTATAATTCTTACCAGATTTAACTATGAAAAACTTTTGTGTATCTAAGTATATTTTTTGCTCTTGTAGAGATGAGACGTTAATTTGCTGCCAATTAGTGAGAGACAATTGGTCTGGCAAATTTATGGAATTATTGATATTTATTTTAGTTGCAATTAAAAAAATAGCCGTTAAGATAATTCCCACCCAAGTACCTAATAAAAAGAAGCGACGTTCAGGGGTTATGATTTGTGTATGTATTGGTTGAATATTTTCTGCCGATAAATTTTCTAACGATAATATCCAATTACATAAAAAAGCATAGGTAATGGTTGAAAAAACCATAAACATACTTCCGCCTGTATAGCTGTGCCAATAATCAAACAAATCCTTGTTATTTACGACAACAACTAATAAAGCTACTCGAATACAGCCTGTTAAAAAGCCGACACTAATAGCAGATATCACCAATGTCCATCTTTGCCGCCAAGTTAAGGGGGAGACAACTACTAAAATTAAGAGTGTGAGCTTCAGTAGCCAAAGTATTAATAATCCACCTGTGCAGTAATAAAGGACCCTTACCTGTCCTGTGGGTAATTTTACTAAATCGCCGTAGTAAGTAGCTTTAAACCCGATGTAGTGGAGTGAAAAAGCGGAGATGCTGGCTGTTAATTCGCTAAAGTGCAAACGAGAATCAAAAATTTCATTGATCAAGCCGAAGGGAAAAAGCATTAAGCACAACAATAAAAACAAGCGCCAATGGTGCTTAAATCCTAAGAAACCAAAGGAAAGTAGACCTAAGCCTAAACCAGCCACAATGGGCGCATAGCGAAACAGCATTAAATCTAAATGCCAGAAATGAAGGGGTCTAACTATAACCAGGAATAATAATCCCAAGCCTAACCAGCTAGAAAACCAACTAGGGTTATGTTCTTGATGGCGATTTTGCCAAAGTAAGTATAAAATACCTCCCCAATACAGAGTATAGAAGGTTATTTCTTCACTAGCGATAGGGTGATTTCTAATTATGTCTAAATGCCAAATCGCTAAGGTGGTAAAAATACCTAATAAGTAAAACCACTGTTTTTGCAATAATGGACTTAGTTTAGCTAATAATAGTTTTTTAGTGGCAGTTATTTTAGGCTTATTGATTAACATATAGCATTTCTGAAACACATTGGATACAAATATAAATGATCGTCTTGATCGTCTTGTATTGAGACCATACCTCGACTACGCTCAGTACAAGTCCTGCTCGCTGCTCAATCCATCCGGTTCCCCATCTGCTAAGGCAGTGTTAGTTAACATACACCTAATTTGATATTTGTAATTTTAAAATGAAAATGAGAAATAAATGGGGTATTATTATCATAATTTACATAAAAAACACATTTCAATGGAAATACGTAAGAGTAAAATCTGAAAGCCTAAACTAATGTATTAATAAATGTAATTATATCTAACAGTATTTATGTATAAATACATATAAAATCCCAACATCAAGCAAAACTACCCGGCATAAAACCAAGGTAGTTCCCCTCCACTTTAGCTAAGTTTTCGGTTTAGGGCTAGGCAATTACGGTCATTGGAAGAGAAATGAATTTAAATTTTATTTGTGATCATTAAGGTTATAAGTGGTATATATATGTTATGTGTTTGTGTAGTAGCATCTTGCAATACTTATTACATTACCATTAGACTAAATAACCCTAACCAAATAATTGACATGGAAGAATACTTACAGCTTTGGATTATCCTCAGACGGCGGTGGTTGCCTGTTTCCATAGTTTTCTTTACCCTTGTGGTTTTAAGTATAGTGAAAACTATAGTAGAAACACCTACTTATCGAGCATCAGGTCAGTTAGTGCTGAAAAAGAACCCTACCTCATCACTGACAGGAGTAGGTCGCCAATTAGGGGCACTAGAAAGTTCAGTAACAGGCAGACCAATCGCTACTGAGGCTGCTATTCTCAGTTCTCTACCTTTAGCTGAAAAAACTATCAATGCTTTGAAACTCAACATGAACCCGTTGGTGTTTTTAAAAGACTTAGAGGTAAGTAACATTGAAAATACAGATATATTACAAGTTTACTATACAAGTATAGATCCTAGGTTAGCGGCCAAGGTTGTCAATTCTTTAATGGATGTCTACATAGAGAATGATATCAGTGCCAACCGGGCGCAAACTAAGTCTGCTAGGGATTTTATCGCTCAAGAGTTGCCGAAAAGAAGAGCTGCGTTACAATTTGCTGAAAAACGATTGCAAAATTTTAAACAGCAGAATCAAGTATTAGACCTGAAAACAGAAGCAGGCTCGATTGTTAGTACCATTACTGATTTAAATAGACAAATCGAGGCAACCCAGTCAGAACTAAGGGTACAAAAGGCAAGGATAGAATCAATTCAGCAACTATTTGGCATAACTCCACAACAGGCTGTAATTGCCGGTTTTGTCGCTGAGTCTCCATCTGTGGTTCCAGTTATGCAAAAGCTACAAGAAACACAAATAAGACTGGAAACATTAAGATTGGAGTTAACTGATTCTCACCCGACAATAATTAACCTGAAGGAACAGGAAATAGTTCTCAAACAAGACCTTGAAAGTCGCATCCAAACAAGTTTTCTTGGTCAGGTAGGACGCTTAAATGAAATAAATCAAGCCAAAGATGTAGTTCAACTCAATGGTCCGGGTTTACAACAAAATCTTTTAAGTAGTTACGCTAATGCTGAAGCAGAGCGTCTCACTTTCCAGGTACGGCTGACAGCTTTGGGGGAAGTCATTCAATCTTATAGGCAAAGGGCTGACTCATTACCCCAGCTAGAATTGCAGCAAAGGGAGTTAGAACGGGAAATAAATGCCACTGAGTTCAGCTACCAAGAACTGCTGGCTAAAAATCAAGAACTAGAAATAGCAGAAAATATGCAAATCAGTAATGCCAGGGTGATCACACCCGCATTAATTCCGGCAGTGCCTCTGAGGAGCAGACAGTATATTAACTTACTCCAAGGCGTGCTTGGCGGGTTTGTAGTGGGTGGGGCTACAGCCTTTATTTTGGAAAAAATGGACAAAACTATCAAAACCAGTCAATCTGCTCAAGAATTATTGCCGTATAATCTATTGGCTTATATTCCGTTCTTTACTAGTAGTGGCAAAGAAGCTCCAGATGTGGTTGTTAGAAATGAACCAGAATCTTCTGTTAGTGAATCGTTTCGGATATTGCAAACCAATTTGAGATATTTCAATTCTGAAAAATCTACCAAAGTGATTGTCGTATCCAGTGCTGTCCCCAAAGAAGGTAAATCGACGGTTGCGGCTAACTTAGCTTTTTCAATGTCGCAAATAGGAGCTAGAGTATTGTTAGTTGATGGAGATTTGCGGAATCCTAGTCAATATAAAATCTGGGAGGTTGACAATGAACTTGGTTTAAGCCATGTAATCCGAGATCAGTTGAGTTTAGAAAGCACTGTCAAAGAAATTTCGCCTAATTTCCAACTTTTGACTGCTGGTGAAAGAATAAATAACCCAAATACACTCATTGTTTCTAGTCAAATGGCTGCATTTGTAGCACAAGCCGCCCGAACATATGATTTTGTAGTCATAGATACGCCCCCATTGATAGCTGCTGCTGATGCAACAATTTTAGGCAAACTGGCTAATGGAATTTTGTTTGTGATCCGTCCGGGAATAGCTGATGTTAACAGTGTTGCTATTGTTAAGGACTTGTTAGAAAAAGCCGAGCAAAATGTTTTAGGTATAGCTATGAATGGTATTAGTGCCCAACAAAGGTATTATGATTACTATTACTATGCTAGTAGTAAGGTATAATGTTACCCATATCCGATTAATGAGTTATGTTGATATACGCCATCTTAGGCAATCAGAATGGGAGACAAAGTATAGGGATTTAATTGGTTCCTAAAACTAAATTATAAATTGCAATAATTTGTTGTGGTAAAGCCTGGTAGTTGAAACGTTTGCTCACTGTATTCCTGGCGTTTGCTGATAGAAATTGCCGTTTTTTGGGGTTGTCGATTAAATCCAGCATGGCTGCTGCTAGGGCTGTAGAATCGTTGGGAGGAACACCAATGGCATCATAGTTATGAGTAAATAACTCAGCAGCACCACCAGCTTGAGATACTATGACTGGTTTTCCACAAGCCATTGCTTCTACTATGACTAAACCAAATGGTTCTGGTTGGGTACTAGCATGAATAACTATATCTAACTGATGGTAAATTTTGACTATATCTTGCTGGAAACCAATAAAATCAAGCTTTTCTGCTATGTCTAGATTTAAGGCTGTGTCTTTTAACTCCTGTAGGGAAAATTGTGAACCACGAGTTTTATATATAGGTTCGCCAACAATAGAGAAACGAACATTTAAATCTGGACGCGCTTTGACAACATGGGCTGCTGCTGCGAGGAAAACATCATGACCCTTCCAACGTGCAAAGGTAGCAACTAACCCTATTCGCATAGGAAGATGGGAATTTAAAGATGAGGTTAAACTAGCATTGAAGTAATTAATATCAATGCCATTGTAGATTACTTCTATAGGTAAATTAGGTAATGTAGTTTTTGCATCTTCGGCAACAGCTTGGGAAATTGCAATTCCTAATTTGGCGCTTGGACTCATCCATTTTAATATTTTTCCTATTAATGGTCTAGAACCGTAGAAATCATGGATGTGCCAAATAATAGGTGTGATCCTGACTCCGGCTAATGCTAACAGTAAATGAGTTTTAATGCCGTTAGAATGTATTAAGTCCGGTTTGATCTGGTGCAGTAATTGGTGAATTTGCCAAAGATATTTACCAATGCTAGGTAATATTATTATTATTTTTAATAATGTTGATATAATTTTATCTTTCTCTTTCAATGCACTATTCCCTAATTGATTGATTGAGTCTGGAAGTGGTAGTATTTGTACCTGCACTCCTAAATTCTTAGCCTGTTCTATCAATGGTCCATTTGTACCGACAATTAGGTGTATTTCTAGATCAGTTTTTTGGTGGTAAATGGCAGCAAAGATAGTTAATAAGGCTCTTTCTGCACCACCAATTACTCCTACTGGATTAACAAATAGAATTTTCATAAGTATAATCTCTATAATTGGCTCGTAGTTGCGCTTTAGAAAGGCTATGTCTGGGATCGGTTAACCATAGGCTGATTCTTGGTTGAGGGCGATCGCCTTTCTGATCATCAATATACTATATGGATATTGAGAGGGCATTTCATCGGCAAGATGCAAGTACTACAACAGTTTGATGATTCATCTTTGTAATTCATTGAAATGTAACTTCCTGTAAGATTTGGCAATAATCCGGGCGTGATTCGACCAAGAATATTTTTCTGCTTGAGCTAGACGCTGATTTATATCAGGGGCTAAATTTGGGTTTACCAATACTTGCTCTATTTTTTGCACCCAAGTTGATATATCTCCCATTGGACAATATATAACAGCTTGTCCTCCCACTTCACGCAATACGGGAATATCACTGGTAACTACTATACCTCCACAAGCTAAAGCTTCAATCACAGGTAAGCCAAAACCTTCTGCTTCACTGGTTAGTAACACTGCTGAGGCTTGTTGGTAAAGAGCGGCGATGCTTGAGCGTGGTAAACCTTGGAAATAAATGATAGACTCACTTATATTCAACTGCTGAATTTGCTGTTGCTGGCTTGTTGTCCATTCACCGCTAACTTTGACAAGTCGTAACTTTGGATGAATAATTCTCACTTGAGCAAAAACTTCTAGTAAAACATCTATACGCTTGCGGGGAATGCAGCTACCAACATGAAGTAAAAAAGGTGCTTTTGGTATTTGTGCCAATATGTGATCAGGTTGAGAAATGGGCTGAAACTCTGTGGCGATACCATAGGGAGCATGAACTAGTCTTGATGATTCAACAAGTTGGTAATGTTCAATTTCTTTTCTGACTGCTGCGGTAGAATAAAAAATCACTGAGCATGATCGCAAACCACGCAGAATTCTCCGAGACATAGCCTGATACCAGCCTGGGCGAGGCTCTCTTTCTGGTTCTAGAAGAGCGCGAAAGGCGTCAATATCATGACAATATACTCCTGTACGGTCTGCTGGTAATACATGGGCTAACTGGGCATAGGAATGATCAGCAATGTGATAAAAATCACAATTCTTCACTCTGGTTTTGAGATACTGGGGATAATCCCAAAAGCGGTTAATGAGGCGATCTGCATTATAGGCAAAGCGCTTTTTACCAATCCAGGGAAGTTGCTGACAACGGCTGTTAAATGTTGGACAAACTTGAATAGATGTGATATCTTGATCAGGCAGATGCTGGAGTAGCATCTGAGCGCATAAGTCCATGCTAGGCCAGTTCTCCTCTGGATAATCGCAGATAACAGCAAGACGCAATTTATTTTTATCCAAATTTCTGTTTGTTGATGATTATCTATATACGGCAAGTTCAAACAACTACGCTGCTAAGAAATTACCCTAGTTAACTAAGCACAATATAACATGATGTTCGCTATTTCTTGAAAAAATGTTATTTTTTGGTTACAAAGACCAAAAGCAATGATCTCTCATCATTAAATTGATCAATTACTGGACTACAAAAGCTCTGTAAAAAATTGTAAATGCTGTTGAGCAACAACTGGCCAAGCGTAATGTTTACGCACTCTTTCTAATCCTTGGGCGGAAATTTCTTGCCTTTGGGATGGACTATTGAGCAAGTTGGAAATGGCTTTTATCCATCCCTGATGATCTTTTTCGCCAACCACTACCCCCGCATCTTGAATGACATAAGGAATTTCGCCACTGTCGCTACCAATTACAGGAACACCACAGGCAAAGGCTTCAATTAGCATACGTCCAAACTGTTCTTGCCAGTTGGAGACTGTTTGACTAGGAGCAACTAGGATATCCATAGCGTTGAGGTATTGAGGAACTTGATGATGTTTAACATCTGTGCAAATTCTTACCCTTTCAGGATAACGCTTTGCCCAAGTTTGTAATGATGATTCCATGACTCCAGTACCCACCAACAAAGCTCGCCACGGAGTGGCTAAACTATCTAAAACGGTCATTAGTAAATCTAATCCCTTTTCGGGAACAAAGCGCCCTAAATAGCCGATAACAGGTGTTCCCTGTGCTTCCCAACCCAGCATCTGACGAGTTTGATCTTTGGTATGAACACAAGGGTAAAAATAGTTAATGTCTACACCCAGGGGAATTAGTCGCATGGGGAGCGAATACCCCGGACGAGGCTTTAAAGTATTGGCAACAATTTGTCCGCAACATATCCATCCTTTAGCCCGGCTCATGGCATAGTTTTCAATCCAATTAAAGGGCGGTGGATATAATTTCAACTTACTTTGAGCTGTTGTGTAAACTAATGGGGCATTTTGAGATAGCCACCAAGCAACTTGTCCGCCTGCAAATATGTATGGTTCTTCCCAACAATGCACTAAGTCCCAGTTTTGCTGCATAATTTCCCGCAGTCGCCAACCATAAGTCATGATGTGAATGCGATCGCTGTTATATACTCGCACTCCTTCTAAGTGGGAAAGTTCCTCAGAGTCGGTTTCTAGTTTGATAGGTCGTAAGTCTCCCCGCATCAACAGGGGAGCAACAGATGTGACTTCCCATTCCTCTTTTCCCAAACGGGCTATTTCATTAACTAATCGTCGGTTGAGGTTGACCACATAGGAGTGACCGATGGACAGAAGTTTTCGAGTCCTAGCCATACATAGTTTGTTACTTTGCAAATCAATTGATGGAATTTATACTACTATACTGTTACACTGCTATCAAATATTATTAATGATGTTTTTATATGCAAGAGATTTTGGGGCTTGAAACAGATCGTCAGGTACAACTAACTACTAGTGTGCTTATTCCCAGCTGGCAAAGAGTTGACAAGCTGACTCGTTGTTTACAAAGTTTGGCGATGCAAACAGTGTTACCTAATGAGGTAATTGTGGTATGGCAGGCTAACGACATCAGAACAAGGGATGCTGTTCAAGAGCTACAGCCTACTATTCCTTATTGTCTAAAACTTTTACATTCCATCGAAGCTGGTATTGTCATTGCGGAAAACACCGCACTAGCAGCAGCCACAGGCGAAATAATCTTGCTATGTGATGATGATGTGGTGACACCAGCTGGCTGGATTGCTAGACATCTTTCTTTTTACTCAGATCCAATCATTGGGGCTGTAGGTGGTTCAGCTAATAATTATTTTTCTGATGGTTCTGCATTTCCAAAACGCCAGAAACAACCCATAGGTAAGCTCACCTGGTACGGCAAAAGTTATGGTAATATGTACGACCACCCAGAGGAGTGGACTTCTCGCCATCCAATTCGGGTTGATCATCTTGTTGGTTATAACTTAAGTTTGAGGCGCTGTGCGTTGAATTGTTTTGAAAGTAGCTTTAAACGCTATTGGCAAATGTTTGAACTTGATGTTTGTTTACAAGTAAAACAACGAGGATATGAAGTAATATTTGATTTTAACAATGTTGTAGATCATTATCCTAGTAAGACAGTTTATACTGATGGTAGAGATGGTGATTTAGAGTCTAAGGTTTTCAATGGAAGTTATAATCATGCACTCGTATTGGCTAAACATAGTCCTATAAATCTATACATCCCCCGCATATTGTATATACTCTTAGTTGGTTCTGTTGCTTCTCCTGGACTTTTGGGGAGTTTGTTGGCCATGAAGCGTTACGGTAATTTACGTAGAGAACAGCAGATTTTAGTTAAATCATGGCTATACAAAATAGCAGGATGGCAAAAAGGGCTTCAATTACGTAAATAGATCTGTATTATTAAAGGTGACTAGAAAGAAAAACAACGCTCCAGTTGGTAGGAAACCCTCCTAGACATAAAAAAAAGGGGGGAGCTTTTTCCCCTCCCCAGAAAAATTTAACAAATATCCGCGAAATTCCCCATCCCTCTATAAAGTCGTCAACAATCACCTAACTACTAAAAAAACAGAAATCTTGTAGAAGGTAGAAAGCCCAGCATCAACGAACTAGGCTGGGGTAGTTCATGAGAATATTTCGTTGCTAATTAACCCAACAAAGCCTTAGCTTTAGCCAAAACATTATCAACACTAAAGCCAAACTTCTCCATACAAACACCACCAGGAGCGGAAGCGCCAAAAGTATCTATGCTCACAGTGTCGCCTTCAATACCAACATACTTGTGCCAGCCAAAACTGCTACCAGCTTCTACAGACAAACGCTTAGTAACAGATGCCGGGAGAACAGAGTCTTTATAAGCTGCATCTTGGGCATCAAACAAGTCTGTGGAAGGCATAGAAACAACACGCACTTTGTTCCCTTCGGCTGTTAGTTTCTCAGCTGCGGTGACACAAAGGTTGACTTCTGAACCAGTACCGATCAAGATAATATCTGGAGTACCTTGGCAATCCACCAATACGTAAGCACCCTTAGCGACGTTTTCAGCTGATGTACCTGCCAAGTTGGGGACAGCTTGACGAGTAAAAGCTAACAAGGTGGGAGCGTTTTGTTTTGCCTTGGTAATTGCGACTTTGTAAGCGCCGGAACATTCGTTACCATCTGCGGGACGAATCACAGTCAGGTTGGGAATAGCCCGCAAGGAAGCCAAGGTTTCCACGGGTTGGTGTGTGGGTCCGTCTTCACCTTGTCCAATGGAATCGTGAGTCATTACCCAAATTACCCCAGCTTCAGACAAAGCAGATAGGCGGATGGCTGCACGCATATAATCTGTGAAAATCAGGAAGGTTGCACCGTAGGGAATTAATCCTGAACCATGCAGGGCCATACCGTTACAAATTGCACCCATACCGTGTTCCCGCACTCCAAAGTGGACGTTGCGGTTTTGGTATTGATTTTTTTGAAAGTCACCGAAGCCTTTAATTTCAGTCAGGTTGGAGTGTGTCAAGTCAGCTGAACCACCGATTAACTCTAAGATCACTGGGGCTAACTTGTTCAAGCAATTTTCTGAGTGTTTGCGTGTGGGGCTGGCTTTGTCTGCGGGAGTGTAGCTAGGTAGTACCTGATCCCAACCGTCGGGGAGTTTACCGCTAATGTAACGTTCAAATTCTGCTGCTTCTTGGGGATATTTGGCTTTGTAGTCGGCAAATGCCTGGTTCCATTCTGCTTCGTAGCTTGCACCGCGCTCAACTGCTTTACGCATGTGGTTGAGGGCATCTTCAGGTAGTACGAAGGGTTCGTATTCCCAGTTTAATTGTTTCCGAGTTAAGGCAACTTCTTCAGTACCCAAAGCGGCACCGTGAATACCGGCTGTGTTTTGTTTGTTGGGAGAACCATAACCGATGATGGTTGTCACCTTAATCATGCTCGGCTTGTCGGTGACAGCTTTTGCTGCTTCAATTGCTTTGGCAAGAGAATCTAAATCGGTGTTGCCATTTTCAACGTGCAGGACGTGCCAGCCATAAGCTTCAAAGCGCTTAGAAACATCTTCGGTGAATGCTACATCTGTAGAACCATCAATAGAGATGTGGTTGTCGTCGTACAAAGCGATTAGTTTACCTAATCCTTGGTGTCCTGCAAAAGAACAAGCTTCGGCGGAAACGCCTTCCATGTTACAACCATCGCCCAGAATTACATAGGTGTAGTGGTCAACGATCTTGGCATCGGGTTTGTTAAATTTGGCGGCGAGGTGGGCTTCAGCCATGGCTAAACCAACTGCATTAGCAATGCCTTGTCCCAATGGACCAGTAGTAACTTCTACACCAGCTGTTTCAAAGTTTTCTGGGTGTCCTGGGGTTTTAGATTGCCACTGACGGAATTGTTTAATATCATCAATGGTGACGCTGTCGTAGCCTGTCAGGTACAGTAGTGCATATTGCAACATACAGCCATGACCAGCAGACAAAATAAAGCGATCGCGGTTAAACCACTTGGGATTTTTAGGATTAAACCGCATAAAGCGATCCCAGAGTACAAAACCCATAGGAGCAGCGCCCATTGGCAGTCCTGGGTGTCCTGATTTGGCTTTTTCTATGGCATCAATGGCCAAAAAGCGAATCGAGTTAATACAAAGTTCTTCGAGGGATTGGGTTGCAACAGCCATAATCTCTGATTCTTAACGACGGGTTAGCACTCTTGGAGCTTGTCTTTTAACTGGGGTTGTTTTTGGCAGTTACCAGCTAACAATTACAGGTTATCAGTTTTATTCGTTCAACTTGATAACTGATCAAAATTTCCCACAGTATCTTTATCATCCCACTCCCCATTGTTGATGGACAAGCGAGATATCCTGAGATTCTAGTGATAAATCAGGCCAATAATTAGGTTATGCTGAACGCTTGTTTTAGCAATGAAGGATATTTGTGATACTTTTCACATAATTATCTCAGAATAGGGGACAAATGGCTGAGGGGAAATTTTTTAAATGTACTTCTTAAAGGCTAGTGTGACGTTGTGTCCACCAAAACCAAAAGAATTGGATAATGCCATGGCCACTGTTTGCGTTCGGCTGTGATTAGCTACGTAATCTAAGTCACACTCTGGATCAGGATCTGCTAAATTTATGGTTGGGGGAATTTGATCATTAGCGATGGCTAACACTGTTGCCACTGCTTCAATACCTCCCGAACCACCCAAAAGATGACCTGTCATGGATTTGGTGGAACTGACAGCGATTTTATGGGCATGGTCACCCAGAGCCGTTTTTATGGCAGCAGTTTCATTGACATCATTGGCTGGGGTACTGGTACCATGAGCATTGACGTAGCTCACCATTTCTGGGGTAATGCCCCCATCTTTGAGCGCCTGCTGCATGGCTCTGGCTGCTCCTTCTCCACCGGGTACTGGGGCTGTCATGTGATAGGCATCACAAGTCATCCCATAGCCGATCATTTCTGCATAAATGCGAGCGCCACGACTGAGAGCGTGTTCTAATTCTTCTAATATGAGAACTCCTCCACCCTCACCCATAACAAACCCATCCCGGTGGCGATCGAAAGGACGGCAAGCATGAGCCGGGTCATCATTGCGAGTGGAAAGCGCTCTGGCTGCGGCAAATCCAGCTAAACCTAGGGGGGTAATTGCTGCCTCACACCCACCGCAAATCATGGCTTGAGCATAACCATTTTGAATTAAGCGAAAAGCATCCCCAATGGCATTGGAACCTGCGGCACAGGCGGTAACGGGACAGGAATTGGGACCTTTAGCACCGGTGTGAATTGCTGTTAGTCCTGCGGCCATATTGGCGATCATCATGGGAATCATGAAGGGACTACAGCGATCTGGCCCACGGTTGAGATAGATTGTTTGCTGGTCTTCCAGCACCTTTAGCCCACCAATGCCTGAACCAATTATTACCCCCACCTGTTGGGCGTTGAGTTCATTAATCACTAAGTTGGCATCGTTTATGGCTTGTTTGGCAGCCGATACGCCAAATTGGCAAAACCGGTCCATGCGCTTGGCTTCTTTGCGATCCATGTAAGCCAGTGGATCAAAGTTTTTCACTTCACCAGCTATGCGGCAATCATGGCGAGAGGCATCAAATAATGTGATGTTGTCAATGCCATTGCGTCCGCTTAACAAGCCCTCCCAATATTCATCTGCTGTGTTACCAATAGGTGTAATTGCGCCTACACCAGTTACAACAACTCGTTTACGTTTATGGTCTGTCATTTCTCAGTTAAATTTGGCGATGAACCTGCAAGAATGGGGAATGGGGACTGGGAACCACCAAACCATGATAATAGTTTCTGATTTAGCAGATTTTGGTCTATATTGAATTATTATCAGTAGTTAACACTCAGTACCGAGTACCCAATCCCCAATGGCAGTTTAGGCGGAAGCGGCAACTTGCTTTTGGATGTAATCCACCGCCTCTTGAACCGTGGTAATTTTTTCTGCGGCATCGTCGGGAATTTCAATATCAAATTCTTCTTCCAATGCCATCACTAATTCAACAGTATCTAGGGAATCAGCCTGTAAATCGTTGGCAAAATGAGATACAGGTTTGATTTCCTGGTCTTCCTTACTTAGTTGCTCGGCAACAATTTTCTTGACTCTTTCAAAAATTTCTACTTCACTCATACGATAAACTTCCTTGACCAGTTGGTATTATGCGCTCTTTAGGGGCGATGTGGTTTTAAGCATATACATCTTATCGGAAAGCGCGATCGCCCGTATACTATCAACGGCTTTTCCTGGAGAAAAATTTGTCCTCCAAGAGAAACTTAGGCTGTGTCAGGGACAGAACAAGTTAACTACTTTACCAGCCCTGGTATAGGAGGAAAACGCACCCCATGGCCTACCATGAGAATTAATCTAATTACCTTTAACTGCTAATTATGACTAAATTTTTCCTGAAATTCCAATTAATACATACACTTTTACCATTGTCCCCTGCCAGAATTAAACAGTTATCATCAGGGGTAACTAACCTGATTGAAAAATAATCTTATGCTATCTCCTACGCTGAAATACGCTTATTACCCAGGCTGTGTTGCTCAAGGGGCTTGCCGAGAGCTATATTTATCAACTCAAGCCTTAACTCAAGCATTGGGTATTGAACTAATTGAACTGAAAAAAGCTGCTTGCTGCGGTTCTGGCACATTTAAAGAGGACTCCCAATTACTAGAAGATACCGTCAATGCTCGCAATATAGCTTTAGCAGAAGAATTAAATCTGCCCTTGCTCACCCATTGCAGTACTTGTCAAGGTGTAATTGGTCATGTCAATGAAAACTTGAAACAATGTCAAACAGACAATCCCAGCTACATCGAGCAGGTAAACGGTTTGCTGCAAAAAGAAGGATGTTCTCCTTATCGTGGTACCAGCGAAGTTAAACATCTCCTCTATGCCCTGCTGACGGATTATGGTTTAGAGGAAATTAGCAACCGTGTGACTCGCAAGTTAACAGGATTAAAGTGTGCTGCTTTTTATGGCTGCTATCTCCTCCGCGCTCAAAAACATATGCCCTATGATGACCCATTCCACCCGGAAGGTATGGAAAATATGTTTCGGGCGGTGGGCGCAACGCCAATTTATTACCGTGGTCGTACCCAATGTTGCGGTTGGCCTCTTGCTAGCTACGCCACTAACCAATCTTTCCAAATGGCTGGGATGCACATTCAAGAAGCCTTGGCTCTGGGTGCTGATTGTATGGTTACTCCTTGTCCTTTGTGTCATTTAAATTTAGATTCTCGTCAGCCAGAAGTGGAAAAGGTGATTGAAAAGCGGCTTGGTTTACCAGTGCTGCATTTACCGCAGTTAATAGCTTTGGCTTTAGGAGTTAGCCCCACAAAACTAGGTTTAGACCGTCACATTGTTTCTACTCAGCCAGTGTTAGAAAAACTGGGACTGTAATGGTCGGGGGTGAAATTGTGTCCAACAGGAAAACTCACAGTTACCATAAAACCCTCATTTTTTGCCTAAATGGCGTTGTAACTGCTTGAAGGATTGATATATTTCCGGCAAGCGGTTATAAATGGCAGATGCTTTTAGATATAGTTTGTGAGGAACTGCTGGTATTCCGGAGACAATTTCCCCTGGTGGGACATCATGATGAATCCCAGCTTTAGCAGATGCGATCGCTCCATCACCAATTTTTACTTGATTGGCTACTCCTGATTGTCCCGCCAAAATCACACGATCGCCTACTTTTACTCCTCCAGCGAGTCCCGCTTGACCTGCGATGGCACAACCAAAGCCTATTTGGCAACCGTGTCCTATTTGCACCAAGTTGTCAATTACTGTATTAGGCCCTATGCGTGTTTCTCCTACGGACGGGCGGTCAATGGCTGTGTTACAGCCAACTTCTACCCCATTTTCCAGGACGGTATAACCTGATTGTTCCATTTTCACCCAACCGGTGGGGGTAGGTACAAAACCAAAGCCTTCTGCACCAATGACAGCACCACTGTTAATTAGGCAATCACTACCGATGCGGGTACGTTCATGGATAGTACAGTTAGCGTGTAAGGTGGTGCGATCGCCGATGTGAGCATGGGGATAAATCACTACATTAGGATGAATAATTACCCCGTTGCCAATTTCCACATTTTGCTGAATCACAGCATGAGGGCCAATATAAACATCTTGACCGATTTTGGCTGTGGGATCAATGACTGCCGTGGGGTGAATTTCTGGGACGGGGCGGTATGGTTGATAAAAAAGTGCGATCGCTCCGGCGAATAACAATCGTGGGTCTGGCGTAGCTATCCAGGCTATACCCCGTTCTTGTGCTTGTGATTGTAATGTTGGATTTTGGGGCAAGATTAAAGCACTAGCTTTTGTTTGGCTGACATAAGAGGCAAATTTTGCTCCTTCTATGTAGCTAATATCACCAATTTTTGCTTGGTCTAAAGCCGCTAAACCTGTAATTTCTGGGTCTTGGTCTTGGTTGCGGCTGAGGCTGGTATCTGTGACACCTTCTCCTAGTTTGCAGATAATTTCACTGAATTTCATGTTTAGGTTGCAATATATTATCAACTATTCTAAACTTTCGGGACACCTGTATTTTGATTCCAAGGGCGTTTACAAGTGAAATTAGCACTAATCATGATTGTGGGGGTTGTGGGTTTATGTGTGGTGGTGGAAGTGGTGTTGCGATGGCTGTTTGGTTTTGGTAATCCATTGATTTATGTTGCTGATCCCCACATTGGTTATTTGTTAGCGCCTAATCAGCGCACCCGGCGCTTTGGTAACCGGATTGAAATTAATCAATATTCCATGCGAAGCCCCCCTGTAGAAAAAATACCCCTACCCGGTACGCTAAGAGTATTAATTATTGGAGATTCTATTGCTAATGGTGGTTGGTGGACTGATCAGGATAATACCATATCTAGCCTGATCACCCGTTCTCTACTATCAAATATTAGTAATTACCAGGAAATACAAGTATTAAATGCTTCTGCTAATTCTTGGAGTCCCAGAAACGAGTTAGCGTATTTACAAAAATTTGGTAATTTTCAAGCTCAATTTGTGGTATTGTTAATTAACACTGATGATTTATTTGGCACTGCACCTACATCTTTACCAGTGGGACGCGATCGCAATTACCCAGATCAAAAACCTCCCCTAGCATTGGCGGAAGTGTGGGAGAGGTACATGATCAAACCAAAGCCCAGCCAGGAAATCAAAGCAGTTCAAAAGGAAACAGGGGATATAGTAGGGATTAATTTAGAAGCCATTGGACAAATTCAAGCATTCACTGGTGGAAACAATAGCCAATTTTTACTGGTGATGACTCCTCTACTGCGAGAAATTGGTGAACCAGGACCACGGGACTATGAGGTTAAAACCCGTCAAAGATTGATTGACTTTACCCAAACCAAGCAAATTAGCTATATAGATTTTTTACCATTACTCAACGCACACCCACAGGCAAAAGCCCTGTATCAAGATCACATACATCTGAATTTACTAGGTAATCAGTTTGTTAGTGGGGTGATTGAGCAATGGCTGCTAGAAAATCTCAGCCCTAACTCCTCTCTTGAGTGAATTTAGGGGATGGGGTATGATTTTTCAAAGAGTGTCTATACAATGCTGTATCTTTTGCAAGAGTGGCTGAGATTCTATGGCTTTAGCTAAATTTCGCGCCTCTTCGTAGTAGGATAGGGCTAATTTTTTGCGTTTACTCTTGGCATAAACATTACCCATATTCAACAGGGTGGAAACTTCTCCCAGAGAATCACCAATTTCTTGATAAATGGGGATGGCTTGCTGGTAATGTTTCAAGGCCTGACGGTGATTTCCTAGGAGGTGGTAGGTAAAACCAATATTATGTAGGGTTGTACCTTCACCACCACGATCATTTATTGCTCGACGTGTCCACAAAACTTGATGGTAAAGTAAAAGTGCTTTTTTAGGCTGTCCTAAATCACCATAGACAGAAGCAATATTATTTAAGGTAGTGGCTTCCCCCATGAGGTTCTTAACGGCCCGTTGAATGGGTAGCGCTGCTTGCAAAAATTCCAAAGCTTGCTCATACTGACCTAAAGTGCTGTAGGCATGACCAATACCATTGAGGGTGGTTGCTTCACCAGAAAAATCTCCTAATGAGCGACGAATGGCCAAAATTTGGTACTGTAGTAATAGCGATCGCTTTGGTTGACCTAATTTGCTGTAAATTATGGCTACATCATTGAGGGTAGAAACTTCCCCTTGAGTGTCTTGCAGGTGTCTAAAGATTACTACTGCTTGATTAAAATACTCTAGCGATCGCGATAGTCGCCCTAAACGGCTGTAGGTGGAACCTAGATTGCTGAGTGCGATGGCTTCAGCTTGCTGATTACCAATTTCCACAGCTACCAAATGTGCTTGCTGAAAACACTCTAATGCTTGTACAGGTTGACAACAACTCAGATGAGCTAAACCGATATCATTTAATGTGTGGCCTTCCCTAGCTCGGTCTGGAATTGCTCTGGCTAACTCTAAATTCTCACTGGCAAAACTGAGATATTTTTGAAACTGGCCTTGTTTGTAGTAACGGCTGGCTTCCTCGCGGCGTTGTTCCCACTCTTGGACTTGATTAAAAGCTTGCGTCATCTGACCCCGGTTAAACTCTGCGATGAATTGGCAAGTTATGTTTGGGAATCAACCCTTTGGAGGTTTCCCAAATTTGAGTTAACCGTTATTCTCTCTCTTGAGTGATAAAAAGTAAATAGAGTTGAAACAAAAAAATACAATAGTGTTTTTACTTAAGTACAATACAAATATAAATAATATCAACCTTGTATTCAGGGCATTTTGCCAGCTAATAACGTACCTCACTACCAACAGAAAGGCTATATTAACAAAGCTTTGACAATTGTTTCCGCAGGGGGATGTGGGCTTCCTCGGCCATATGTAGCCACTGCTTCAGATAGGGTAGATATGAAATCAGCCATTAAGTTAAGTTAAGTATATTTCTATTAAGGATTTTTGAAAACAGCTTGTAATTATAGCACAATGAAGAAACAAGTTTCCCTAAAAAAAATTAGTTACTGGCAAACTGTGGTTTGGGTGGAGTGTAACTGATAACTCAACTTGATAACTTGTAGACACCGGGAGGTGACAACATGGATAGTCAAAAAATCCTCAATCTTTATGCAGCAGGACAACGCACATTTAATCGAGCTAATTTACATCAAATGAATTTGAGTGCTACTAATTTGAGTGGTGCTGATTTTACTGAGGCAGATTTAAGTGGAGCTAACTTAACTCAAGCTAATTTAAGTGGATGTAACTTTAGTCAGGCAAATTTAACAGATGCTGACCTGAGTGGAGCAAATTTAAAGGGTGCAAACTTAAGTGAGGTTAACTTGATTGGTGCTGAGTTGATTAAAGTGAACTTAGAAGACTCTAACCTAAGTCGTGCAGATTTACGCGCTGCCAATTTAGAAATTGCCAACTTGGTGGGCGCAAACCTCAGTGAAGCAGAAATGAGTGGGGCGAATTTCAGAAATGCTAATCTCAGCAGGGCTAATTTAACTGCTTGCAATATCAGTGAAGCAGAACTCAATGGCGCTGACCTAACAGGAGCAATGCTCACTGAACCGGAAAAAACCGGGGAAGTATTGCATATGGGACTATCTCATAAATGGGTGACTTGGGCTAGTAGTTATAGCCAAGTGGTTTTTTCCTGAGTTAAAGCAAAAATATCGGCAGTTTCTTGAGAAACTGCCGTAGGATGATCAGAGTTTGAAAACCACCAGGGATACAACAAAGCTTGTGTCCCTATTTAAACATCTTAACTAATAAACTAAAGGTTCAATGCCACGCATCTGCCGTAAGGCGTTTATACAAGCTGGACAGTCACAATTAAATAACTCAACTGCCATATCACTTTCCTCAATGTTAAAGGCTAGCAAGGGAACTTCATTTTCAGTGGCGGAAAACTCGATTCCCGGCTGATATTTAGGGACTTTAGCTAATACCGAGGCTCTAGCACATACGGGACGGACTATGTGTTCATTGCGGATACAGGTTAATTTATCTGTGTTTTCTGTTTCCAGTTCGGCTGCTCGTGCTTGATTTGCCATTGCTCCCATAGCAAGAATGGAACTAACTAGCATGGGGGTTGAAAGCAAACTAAGTATAGTTTTTTTATTCATTAGGTTACCTTTCAAAACAATCCTGACTGCTTACATTAACCGATTAAATCTTACGATTCAAGTAAATGTCGGTCAGGAATGCCAATAAGTTGTACTATTTGGTAGATTGATTCAAGTAATGTTAAGTTCCTCTGAGGTACATTCCGGGGATAACTATAACCTGGCCTGCTAACTTGACAGGGTATGGGTAAAAGAGTGTATTCCTGCACCAATGGTTAATTCCTGGTTTTCAGATAAATGTAGAGATAATATTTTTTTATCTCCACACTTACAGCAGGAGCTAATAGATTTAGCTCTATGATAACTATTTAATGAAAGTTGGCATTATGGCGGATTAAATTCATAAATTCTGCGCGACTTCGGGAATCTTCGGCAAAAACTCCACGCATGGCACTAGTAACAGTCCAAGAACCGGGTTTTTGTACACCGCGCATCACCATACACATATGGGTAGCTTCTATGACTACTGCCACACCTTGGGGTTTGAGTAATCCCTGCAATGCGTCGGCAATTTGGCTGGTGAGACGTTCTTGTACTTGTAAGCGTCGGGCGTACATTTCGCAAATTCGGGCAATTTTGGACAAGCCGATGACTTTACCATTGGGTATATAGGCAACGTGAGCGCGACCAATGATGGGCAGGATATGATGCTCACAGGAACTAAAAATATCGATGTCCCGAACTAACACCATTTCATTGGCATCTTCTGTAAATACTGCTCCATTTAGTAGTTCGTCCAAGGATTGAGTATATCCTTTTGTGAGAAACTGCAAGGCTTTCATTACTCTTTTGGGAGTGTCTTTGAGTCCTTCGCGGTCTGGATCTTCACCTAATCCAATCAATAAGGTCCGTACAGCCTGCATCATTTCTGCTTCTGTTACTTTTCGCTTTTGAGCAGGCAAAGACGATAGTACCTGATCGGCAGAAGTTAGATCGGGACGAATCGATAGAGTCATTTTTTGAGTTTCGTTAGGAATGTTTTACTGAATTTAGTCAGTTGTCAAGCCCTGACTAGTGAATGATTGTAACATAACTTTACACTTTCTCATCATACCAAACATTTTTGTAACTGGGAATCGATTTCATTGTTGTTCAAGTTTCTGCCAATGAACACTAGCTGATTTTTTCGTTGAGAATACCAATCGTCAGCGTGTAAATTGTAGCGTGGTCCGCTCAGTTGAAAGATGTGCCGTAAATCACTATCATTAAACCAGAGTATGCCTTTGGCACGAAATACACCTGATGGCATTGCTTCAGTGAGGAAGGTTTCAAATTTGTGAACATCAAAGGGGCGATCGCTTTGGAAGGAAATGGAAATAAAGCCATCATTATCTAGGTGATCTGAGTGATGATGATCATGTTTATGATGATGCTTTTGGTGGGCATCCTGTTCCGCAATGGATATATACTGTTGTTTGGGTGTTAAGTCTGTGCCGAGAATCAATGGTAATGGTACTTGTGCATATTGGGTGCGTAAAATTTTTGCCCCTACTTTGACTTGATAAATGTAGTTTTCCAGTGCTTGTAGTTTTTCTGGGGTTACTAGGTCAACTTTATTCAGGAGAATAATATCGCCATAGGTGATTTGTTTTAAGGCTGATTCACTTTGAAAATGTTGATTATCAAAGGTTTCTGCATCTACTAAGGTGAGAATAGAGTCGAGATTGGTTAGGTCTCTCAGTTCTGTGCCTAAAAATGTGAGGATGATTGGTAAGGGGTCGGCTACCCCGGTGGTTTCAATTACTAAATAATCAATGGGGTCTTCTCTTTCTAAGACTCGATAAACAGCATCAACTAACCCATCATTGATGGTACAGCAAATACAACCATTACTGAGTTCCATCATGTCTTGGTCTATGGAAACCAGTAATTGGCTATCAATGTTAATGTCGCCAAATTCGTTAACTAGGACGGCAATTTTTAAGTTTTGTTTGTTTTTCAGAATTTGATTGAGGAGTGTGGTTTTACCACTACCTAAAAATCCAGTAATGATGGTAACCGGCATTCCTCGTTTGGGAATTTCTGGCGTGAGAGTAGTCATGTATGGTCAAGTTGACTGGTTGAGATAATGATAATGGTTATCATAACCTATAAATCAAAGTGGGCAATATTAAAAATCGGCAAAATCGGCAAAATCGGCAAAATTGGCAAAATTGGCTTGTTTGAGCGATCGCCTAGCCAATTTGGTGTAAGTTTTGACAGTGGAAATAGGCATTTCTAAATCTTCTGCTATCACTTTCATAGATTCCCCAGCTTCCCGGCGTGCGAGGATAGTTGCCCAGGTAGCTGCTATTCTATCAGTGCGATCGCCTCCTTGGCGTTTGCGTTGTGCGGTGAAGATGGCAGTTAATTCCTCAATGCGTTCTGCTAAAAGATTTGTGATCACCTGGGTAGAAGTTGTGGGTTGTGGTTCGACCCAATCTAAACAAGTTTGTCCCAGTCCAAAAGTGGTTTTGTGTCCTGTTCCACAGTAGGGGGCGAGTTTAACCAAGGCATAAAATAACTGAGTAAATTCAGTATGAGCTAAACCTGCTTTACTCAAACCGCAGGAAATAGCTCCCGTAAAGCCTGTCACTGAACCCCGTTTACCAGCTGCTACTTTAATTGATTCTAAGCGGTGTCCATGAATAATCACATTTTCGTCGATCCAATCGAGAAAAGATGTTTGGGATATGGGTATTTGGGAAAAGTCATTCCAGCGTCGCAGGTAACTATGAAACAGGTTAACAGGTACGGGGAGAGGGAAATGATGACCTTTGCGGCGAAAGCTAGTAGGTGAGATGAAGCTGAGGTTAACGTTAGAGTATTGTGCTGGTAGTTCCAATAGTTGGGGGTAGGTAGTTGGTGGATGAGAGATTGTCACCTGTTTGATTTTTAGGGAAGCATCTCTTAATTTTAGGGTTTGTGGCAGTTTAGTTAACCACTTTTGCAGAAACTGTACTACTTTGGCGGATAAAGCATGAACTTGCCAGCGTAAAATTTGGTTAGCTTCTAATTGTAATTGCTTGCCTGCGGGAAGTAGTTGACTTTCCAGGGCTGAGATATTGAATGGTTTTTCTGACTCCCCATCATGGAGATAAGCTGAGAGGTCTGGGTCAAATTGTCGCACTTGGTCAAGAAACCAAGCATGGAGGGCAATAGTATATTGGGAGTAGAGAGAACTGGTGGTAAGTGCTTCTAGTTCAAACTCTAATCCTACCAATTCCGTCTCATCTGGCCACATAGGGGGAGTAGGGGTAGATGGTGATTTGGGCTGGAGTTTACGACTGCTGGGTTTAGCTGTTCTTGGCATTATCCATATGCTGCATAGGTGTTGTTATTTATTGTAGTTAATATTAGTCCCCTTGCGGGGATGATGTGACTAGGAAAATTTAAAAGCATAGTGATTCTTCAGTATGCTACATAGTTGAGTTAGTTGATATTTCGGTCAAAGAACAAGTTCTGGGATTTGATTATTTCTGCTCTTTTTTGCTAACGTACTGATTCCACGGTCATTCCTGTGAGTCTGGACATTTTGTAAAGATTTTATTCTTATTTTGTATAAAACTTGCAAAACTTGACGACATGAGTTATAATGTTGACGTAAATTTCAATTCAAGTCGAGGTAAAAATTATGAGTGAAAGTCCAAAATCGATTTGGAGAAGATGAAGAATCATCATCAACCATAAATCCAATCAATTTTGCACTCACTAAACAACACGCAGCATTTTTAAAAGACAGATTAGATGAATTTCTCAAGGGAACAACATGATTTCAAGTATACAGTCAACACCAACCCATTCAGTTTCAAATTGGAGTAATCGGAGTTCATCTAAAGCTGAACTGTATTTATTAGAACCGGAAAATCCAGGATTTTATATTCGTGAAATACGAAAGTTGGTGAATCAATTAAATTCAGTAGAAGGAATCAAAAGGGTGATGGCTGTCGCTATTCATTTTCCTGATATTCATTGGATTGATTTTCAGATGGAGTTGAGAGGAAATACCGAGTTGTCAGATGAAACCTGGGAGAAGATTCAAGATTTGGTAATTGACTATGAATGGAAATTAATAGATGACTCTAATGAAGAATGGTATTTTCGTCCTCAGATAGTAGATAGATTCTACTCACTTAAAGACCAGGTGATGGTTGATTCTGATGACCAACAATACACACAGACAAGTAGACGAAAAACCTGGGCAAGTCATCCCCTTAAGTTCAGTGTGGTTTAATTCACTCTCCTGGCTACGGATGTACCTCATTTGGGCAAGATTAGCTATATAATATATAAAGTTTATAAAATTTATAAAATTTCTCGCAAGGGAATGGAAACAATCATGCGTCATATGCTGAATAGGAGTCAACTCCATCTAACAAGTTGATTTAATTCAGAGGCGAAGATATAACTCCGTGAGATGCTGGATGATTGAATTAATTAGTCTCCCATCTTTCTTCCCCGCAAGGGGACTAAGATTAAAAAAGGCACAACTATTTTCTCTGTAGCTGGGTTAAACTATAGTGAGTTGCTCTATGCTTTTTTAGGTGTTCAGGGTTGTTGGTTTTAATGACTGGTAATTTCCATGGCAATAGATTAGCATCTATTGCCCCTAATTTATGACGGGTAAATTACTGTTCTAAGCAGCAATGGCTAAGTTTTCAGTCAACTTTGCCAGCGATGTATTTAGTTCTGTGATTTCAGTTAATACATCAGGGTCACTAAAGGAGTTAAGAGCATCGGCGTACTCTTTGACATTCCCAAATTTCTGTGTTGCCAGGTTAATGCGTTTTTCTAACTGATCAGACAATTTGGATATTTTATTGGTTAACACTACTAACCTAGGTACATAATGTAGTTTTATACTTTGCTCATAAAAACTTAAACGTTGGATTGTATTAGCATTGTCCCAAATGTTTTGTGGTAGATTAGGCGGTGCTGTCGATTGACTAGTTACTCGCTCGACTATTTGCAAGTACTTTCTGCGTTGATCTCGTCGGGGAAATAAATTGAAATTTATGATAAATTTGTAGTCTTCCAATTCTTGATCATTCAAATTAATTGGCAGCGTTTCTGCCACAGTATTCGGATTTGTTTGGTATTCTAGCTGTAATTGATCACTTAATTTCTGGAAATATGCAGCATCTTGGCCGGCATCGTTTTTAATTTTTTCTAATTTATTGTCTATGTCTGCCAGTGCATTTTTACCATTGTCGTAAGACAGACTGGGTAGTTTTTGAATTGATGTCACTACCCCATCTAATTCTACTTTAACCTTAGATACATAGGACTGTAGTGTGCCATTATAGTCCAATGCCCATGCTGGGGTGGGAGCAATTAGCAGTAGGGACAGAATTAAAATTATTAAGGTTTTGCACGCAACCTGGATTGAACTTAGTATGTTCTTCTGGGTAAAAGGTTTGGTGTTCATGTTCTATGTGTTGGTTTTAATGACTGGTAATTTCCATGGCAATAGATTAGCATCTATTGCCCCTAATTTATGACGGGTAAATTACTGTTCTAAGCAGCAATGGCTAA
>NZ_JANQDH010000040.1 GCF_029891735.1 Chrysosporum bergii ANA360D | reverse complement strand
AAAATTGGCTTTTTACTGGAGTTTAGTCTCGGCGCGACGCTTCCGCCGCACCGAGACTGATTGTGCCAGTTATGTTATTTATTGTAGTACAATAATACTATATTCTAGCGATCGCCTGTGCCAGTTGCGTAAGTCCTGATTCATCCAGATATCCCCTGACCATAGCCTATTGGCTCATTTTTTGTGCTTCAATTCATTTTAAATCTAGCAATCCTGCTTCTTTTAATTTAGGATTAAACCGTAATTGTTCTTCTAACCCCCGGTTTTGTAAGATACTTAAAATCTCTGCTTCTACTCGCCGGGCAACACTTTTAATTACTTTGATTTGCGCCAACTCATCATTAGTTGAATTTTCGTATTGTTCCTGTTCATCTGGGGTCATGAATGGTTTAACATTTATGGGTTGTGTCCACTTTTCTTGATCATCTCCATTACCTAATGGAAGCATACCATTTTCAGCAATCCAAGTATTTTGTATTTGTTCTAAAACTGTACGGCTAGGGCGTGAGATGCTTTGGAACTTGACCCAGTAACATTGTTCAGGTTGACGGACTAAATGCTGTTTTAAACTCAGGTAAATATCCCTGGAGTATCCGACAAATTGAAGGTTTTTCTCTTGGTTAAAGATGGCGTATACTCCTATTTTACTAGCAAATAATTCTGGGATTTGACCATGTTCAATGTAAGGAAAAAACTCCAAGTTTGCCAAAGCTGAAATATTAACTTCACCATTCATATATCTTAACTCCTGTTTGTATAATTAGCCGATGTTTACAAGATTTTTCTGAGAATGAGGGAGCAGGGAAAATTAAGGCAAAATAAAAAACGGGGTGTATGGTTATACACCCCAAAAATATGCTCAACTCAATCCTGACTAATCATCAAAATCTTCCTCCTCTTCAAAATCCTCGTCATCCAACAAATCATCTACTTCATCAGTAATCAACTCATCGTCATCTAAAAAACTCGACCTAGACCCAGAATGAAAACCACCAACCCCCACGCCAGTATCTAAATCATAGGCGCGGGCTGTGCGGTCGTCTAATACCATGTCTAAAGTGTCCTCAACTTCATCAAAATAGGGGCTACTTTCCACTACGGTAAATTCATCAATTACCGGTTCTTCGTAAGAGTGATATCCTGTACCGGCGGGAATTAATCTACCAATGATTACATTCTCCTTTAACCCACGCAACCAATCAGATTTACCTTCAATAGCTGCTTCGGTTAACACCCTGGTAGTTTCTTGGAAGGAAGCGGCAGATATAAAACTGTCAGTGTTTAAAGATGCCTTAGTAATTCCTAATAACACTGGGGTGTATTGGGCTTTGGCTCCGCCGGTGATGGCCATGGCTTCGTTTACTTGCTCTACTTGACGTAGTTCTACTAACTCCCCTGGTAACATGGTGGTGTCTCCACCGTCGTCAATTCTGACTTTATTGGTCATTTGCCGCACAATTACTTCTATGTGTTTGTCGGCAATATCAATGCCTTGCGACTGATACACCATTTGGACTTCATTCACCAAAAAAGTCTGAACTCTTTGCAGGGCGTAACTGGCACAAGCATAAACTCCGTCTTCTGAACCGAGGTTAAAGAATACCTCTAAGATTTCATGGGGGTTGCATGGTCCATCGCTTACCCGTTCACCTGCTGCTACCATAGCGCCATCAGTGACCATCAAATTCTGCCCTGGACCTAGATTATAATCAGTGACTACTCCGTTGGATTCAATGATTTTGGCTCCTATAGCCTCGTCTCCATCGCCATAAACTACTTTTAACTCTCCGCCTCGTTTAGCTAAAACACAAGATTCCTTGGGTTTGCGGGCTTCTAGTAGTTCCTCAATTCTGGGTAAACCTTGGATAATGTCCCCGGTTTTAGCGCGTTCAAAGACTAGTAACACCAGATTGTCGCCCCGTTGTACCAAATCGCCATTGTTGACTTGTAATACTGCTCCTTGGCTCACTCGATAAGGACGACCCAGACGGATTTCTACTATATATTCTCCCGACGTGAGGGCTGTTTCTTCTAGTTGGGCTGGTGTGGCTGTTTTTTCCAATACTGCCAATACTTGCCCAGATTCTGCTGCAGTTACACCGGGGGCGATTTGGTCTCCTTCCACTAATAGATCGCCGGGTTTTACCGTGGGTTTAATAGAGGATGTGACTGTGATTTTATCTGTTTGACGTAAAATTAAACAGCGCCGCACTGCTTCTGCACCGTCGCGAATACCTCTGACTATGCCACCTTCTTTACCGAGAATTTGGGTACGGGATACCACCGCGCCTGGTGCTATGGTTTGTCCGTCTTGTACTTCTAGAGTAGTGCGGGTGCTGCCTTGGGTGGCATCAGCTGCTATGTCCCGACGCAGTACGAGGGATTCTAATATGACTAGTTGCAGTCTTTGGATGTCTGAATCTTCTCGGTCAGGCACTAATTCTATGTCAGCAGCTAGAGGGGAACCGCCATGATCTTGTTCTTTATCTTCTTCGATTTCTAACACTAGTTGTGTACGTAGTAAATCGACTCCTTCCACAGACTTGACTCGTTCTGAGTCTTTGTAGGGTAGTCTTTGTACAGCCCGCAGTTGAATAGAACGCCCGGTTTGGGGACTGATGGAGGTGGTGGAGGGTATGTCGGGATGATCTGGAACGACAAACTCAACTACAGGACGACATAATAAAGCAGGACCCTCTGGAGTTTCTACGTACTGGATGTAACGCAGTTCGGTGGCTGTGGTTCCTTGCAGTTCTTCACCTGGTTGAATGAAAGTATCGTCACGACTCATAACCGCTTCTGGATCGTCTACTAATAGCAGTTCTCCGGGTTTGACTACTATTTCTCGTAGTATGTCGTTTTTCTGGGTTATTTCTATGACACCGTTGGTTTGACAAAATATGTCTTTGACTATTTCTGTGCCGGCTTCAACAAATTGACCTTCTTCCACTAATAGTAAGGATATGTCTTTATTGACTTCATGGGTTTCTTCTTGGATCCAGAGTATGGTTCCGCCCTTGACTACTTCATAACCTTGTTTGGCTTTGCCTTTTTTCTGTACTTCTACACCTCCAAATTTAACTAGCCCGCCGGTGGTGGTGCGGTAACGTTCGTCTATTAGCTCTGCTATTACTTGACCGTTTTGGACTTTGGTTCCTGGTGTGGCTCGCAAGTTAAAAACTTGATTTTTGCCTGTGGTGATGAGGTAATGGTTACGCCCTTGGCTGCTTTCTACTGTGACGGTGGCTTGGTCGAGTACTACTGATGCTGTGATTATTTCTATTTCTCTGGCGTTTTTACCGGGGGTGATTTCGGGTAGCCGGACTACTCCCCCGTGAACGGAGGTTAGTTTGGTTTCGGCTAAGACTCCGTTGGTGGGGATTTGGTCGTTGTTTTTGACTACTAGTTCTGCTCCTGGGGGGAGGTTGTAAACTTCTCCGGAAAGTACCCAAATTAGTCCGCCCCTGGCTGCTGTGACTGTGGTATTACCTTGGCGATCTGTTTTTTGTTCTGGTACTACTTCGGCAAATAGGGTTTCTCCCGCCAGGTCTGTGGCTACGTCTTTGACGGCTTTTTCAGTGTTGGCTCTGGTGGTTCTTCCTCCTAGGGCTACTTCTGCTAGTAGTTGACCAATTTTAACTTGGCTACCTGGTTGGACGTATAGAGTGGAGCCTTGGGTGAGGTTGATTTCTTGTTTTTCTTTTTGTGCTGTCTCTAGGATCAGCACACCATCAGCTTCTACATATAAAGCGTCTTCTCCGTGGCGGGTGCGGTAGGGTCTGGTTTTTAGTTGGCGGGGAAAGCGGACAGTAGCTTCAATTTTGCTGCGGACTTGTTGAGCGACTTCTCCGGTGAATACCCCCCCGGTGTGGAAAGTCCGCATAGTCAGTTGGGTTCCGGGTTCGCCGATACTTTGAGCAGCAATAATGCCCACAGCCTCCCCCAGGTCTACCATTTTCCCGTGGGCTAAACTCCAGCCGTAGCAGTGTTGACAAACTGAACGGGCGGCTTCACAGGTGAGGGGCGATCGCACCACTACTTCTGTAACTCCAGCTTTTTCAATTCTGATGGCTAGTTCGTCATCTATGGGGGTATTACGGGCTGCTATTGTTTCTTTTGTGGCTGGGTGGATCACATCTTGGGCGACTACCCTGCCCAATAAGCGGGAACTGAGGGGTATTAATATTTTGCTACCTTCGGTCATAGCCCGGATAGGTATACCTCTGGTGGTTCCGCAGTCAAACTCTCGGATAATCACATCTTGGGATACATCCACTAGCCGGCGGGTGAGATAACCAGAATCTGCTGTGCGTAGAGCAGTATCTACTAGTCCCTTACGGGCACCGTAGGAGGAGATGATGTATTCAGTGACCGTTAGTCCTTCCCGGAAGTTGGTTTTAATGGGGATGTCGATGATTTCTCCTTGGGGGTCTGCCATGAGTCCCCGCATTCCCACTAGTTGCCGGACTTGGGATATGTTGCCCCGCGCTCCTGAGAAGGCCATCATGTACACAGAGTTGAGGGGGTTTGTTTTTTTGAAGTGAGCCACTACCTCATCCTTGAGGCTTTCGCTGGTTCCGTTCCAGGTGTCTATTACTTTTTGGAATCGTTCTACTTCGGTGATTTCTCCCCGTTGGTAGCGAGTTTCTGTGGCTTGGATTTCTTCTTCGGCTGCGTCAAGAAGCGATCGCTTGGTGGGGGGGATCATTAAATCATCTACACTGATGGACACTCCTGCTCTTGTAGCGTAACGAAATCCTAGTTCTTTGAGTTTATCTGCCATCACAGCGGTACGGGCAGTACCGTAATGAGTGTATGCCCAGGCGATGAGCTTTCTCAGTTGTTTTTTGTCTACTACGCGGTTACGAAATATGGCTTTTTCTTTATTTTCGTTAATCATGGATTTCGTCCTTAATTAAATTTAGTCATTGAAAGCGGGGGATGTTGGATTGTCCCCTATTCCCTTGTTAATAATTTTCTAAACCACTAGGGCTTCTTGTATGGCTTTGTTGTAAATTACTCGCCCTGGTGTGGTGCGGATGTACTGAGAAATAAGATTACCCTGGGCATCTTGCCGCACGCGCCGCGTGTTGTATATGAGGGTGCGGGTTCCGTCGGGGTGAGATATATTTTCCAGAACCTCGTCGTCTGGTTGGTCTAGTTCCACGTCTCCGTTAAAGCGTACCCAGATGTAGGCGTGTATTTCTACTTGGTTAAGGTCAAAAGCCATAATCACATCATCTAGAGAAGCGTAGTATTTACCTGCACCTTTAGTTGCTTGGGGATTTTCGGCAGTCAAATAGTAGGCTCCTAGTACCATATCTTGACTAGGGGTGATAATAGGTCTGCCAGTAGCCGGAGATAAGACGTTATTGGAAGCTAGCATTAATAACCGTGCTTCTGCTTGACTTTCCAGGGATAGGGGAACGTGAACAGCCATTTGGTCTCCATCAAAATCAGCATTGAAAGCGGGACAAACCAAAGGATGGAGTTGTATAGCTCGACCTTCTACTAATACAGGCTCAAAAGCTTGGATACCCAAACGGTGGAGGGTGGGAGCGCGGTTGAGCATGACTGGATGTCCTTCAATGACTTCTTCGAGTACGTCCCAGATACAGGGGTCGTTACGAAAGATAAGTTTTTTAGCGGCTTTGATATTATTAACCATGCCGTTGCGGATGAGGCGGTTGATGACGAAGGGCTGGAATAGTTCTATGGCCATTTCCCTGGGGAGTCCGCATTGGTGAATTTTTAGCTTAGGACCAACCACAATAACAGAGCGACCGGAATAGTCTACACGTTTACCCAGGAGGTTTTGGCGGAAACGTCCTTGTTTACCTTCGATGATGTCTGAGAGGGATTTTAGGGGGCGGTTATTAGCTCCTACTACTGTCCTTCCCCTCCTTCCGTTGTCTATGAGAGCATCCACGGCCTCTTGAAGCATCCGCTTTTCATTGCGGACGATGATTTCTGGGGCGAGAATTTCTTGGAGCCTAGCCAATCGGTTGTTACGATTAATAACCCGACGGTAGAGGTCATTGAGGTCACTAGTGGCGAAGCGTCCGCCGTCTAGTTGCACCATGGGGCGGAGGTCTGGAGGGATAACTGGAATAATTTCCATCACCATCCACTCTGGTTTAGAACCGGTGGCGATGAAGTTGTCTATGACTCTGAGGCGTTTGATCAGTTTGGCGCGCTTTTGCCCTTTGGCTGCGGCGGTTTCTTCTCGCAGGTTTTCGGCTTCTTGTTCCAGGTTGATGTCTGAGAGGAGACGCAATAGGGCTTCTGCTCCAATACCTACTTCTACGTTTTGGAGTTGGGAGTCTTCACTATATATTTGGTCTTCTATTTCTAGCCATTGGTCTTCTGTGAGCAGTTGTTTGTAGGTGAGGGTTTCGGCGTTACCGGGGTTCAGGACTACGTAGGAGTTGAAGTAAACAATTTGTTCTACGTCCCGGAGGGGCATATCTAGGAGAATGGCGATGTAACTGGGGATACCTTTGAGATACCAGACGTGGGCGACGGGGGCGGCTAGTTTGATGTAGCCCATTCTGTGACGACGGACTCGGGATTCTGTGACTTCTACTCCGCAGCGTTCGCAGACGATACCGCGATGACGGACTCTTTTATATTTGCCGCAGTGACATTCCCAGTCTTTGGCGGGTCCGAAGATGCGCTCGCAAAATAGCCCGTCCATTTCGGGTTTGAGTGTACGGTAATTGATTGTTTCTGGTTTGGTGACTTCACCTACTGGAGTTCCGTTGGGTAGGGTGCGCTGTCCCCATTGTCTGATGCGCTCTGGTGAGGCTAAACCGATTTTTACGTAGTCGAATTGATTGGATGCGGAGGTTTTCATGATGAATTTTAGATTTTAGATGTTGGATTTTGGATTTGGGGAGTTGGGATTAATAGCAATCTCAAAACTCCCCGATTTTGTGGAGGATCAAAAGTTTTGGTTTTTAGTCTTCCTCTTCTAAGGACTCGCGGGAAAGTGCTTCGTAAGTGGGTCGAGAGGGGGTGCGTCGGGGTGATTGATCCGCCATTAAATCCACTTCTACATCCAAAGAATTACCGTCTGCTTGGGTTTCTACTTTGTGGACGGCGATATCTAAACCTAATGATTGCAGTTCTCGCATCAGGACTTTAAAGGATTCGGGAGTGCCTGGTCTGGGTATGGATTTGCCTTTGACGATGGCGTTTAAAGCTTCGTTTCTACCCTGCATATCGTCTGATTTAACGGTGAGTAGTTCTTGCAAAGTGTAGGCTGCGCCAAAGGCTTCTAATGCCCATACTTCCATTTCTCCGAAGCGTTGACCGCCTTGTTGGGCTTTTCCTCCTAGGGGTTGCTGGGTCACTAGAGAGTAAGGACCAGTAGATCGGGCGTGAATTTTGTCGTCTACTAAATGTACCAACTTGAGGATATAAGCTACACCTACGGTAATTTCGCGATCGAAGGGTTCGCCGGTGCGACCATCAAACACTTGGATTTTGCCGGGGTTGTCTGGGTTAAATACCCAGTTTTTACCAGTTTCTTCTCGCGCTTCTAGGAGTTTTTCATGTACGATTCTGCGGGATGATTCTTCACCGTACATCTCATCAAAAGGAGTAATTTTAAACCTCACTCCCAGGTTATGGGCTGCCCAACCAAGTAAACATTCAAATACTTGCCCAACGTTCATCCGACTGGGTACACCCAGGGGGTTAAGCACAATATCCACTGTGGAACCATCTGCTAGGTAGGGCATATCTTCCACTGGCAAGATGCGGGAAATAATTCCTTTGTTACCGTGGCGACCTGCCATTTTATCCCCTACTTGGATTTTCCGTTTTTGGGCTACGTATACCCGCACTACCATATTGGCCCCTGGTGGTAGTTCGTCTCCTTGTTCGCGGGTAAATAAACGGACATCAACTACGCGGCCTTTTTCTCCGTTGGGGACTCGCAGGGAATTGTCCCGGACATCTCGGGCTTTTTCTCCAAATATAGCCCGGAGGAGTTTTTCTTCTGGGGGTTGGTCTGACTCTCCCTTGGGTGTAACTTTACCTACTAGGATGTCCCCAGATCCTACCCAAGCACCAACGCGGATAATTCCTTGCTCGTCTAATTGACGCAGGGCATCTTCCCCCACATTGGGAATTTCTCTGGTGATTTCTTCTGGTCCAAGTTTGGTTTGTCTGGCTTCTATTTCGTATTTTTCGATGTGAATAGAAGTGTAGATATCATCTTGCACTAGTCTTTCAGAAATCAAGATGGCATCTTCGTAGTTATACCCTTCCCAAGGCATATAGGCAACGACTATGTTTTGACCTAGTGCTAGTTCTCCTCCTTCGGTGGATGAACCATCGGCGAGGACTTGCCCGGCGACGACGCGCTCACCAATTCTGACTATGGGTTTCTGATTTAAACAGGTGTCTTGGTTGGATCTTTGGTATTTGGAAAGTGGATAGATAATTTCTCTGGTTTCTGGGTTGTTTGTTTGGGGAAGGACACGAATTTCTGTAGCATCTACATAAGTAACTTGTCCGTCGGTCCGGGAAACTATCACCATACCGGAGTCTCTTGCTCCTTGGGCTTCTAGTCCTGTTCCTACTAGGGGGCGCTCTGGTTTAAGTAGGGGTACTGCTTGCCGTTGCATATTAGAACCCATTAAGGCGCGGTTAGCGTCATCATGTTCCAAGAAGGGAATCATACTAGTAGCAACGGAGACTATTTGCACGGGTGACACGGCTACATAGTCCACTTGTTCGGGGGTGGTGGTGGTCCAGTCTTGACGATAGCGCACTGGTACTTGTGGTCCTTTGATGTAGCCATTTTCATCTAAAGGAATGTCACCTGTGGCGGTTCGCAAATCGTCTTCTTCGTCTGCGGTCATATAGACTGGGGGAAGGTCAAAGCGCACCCGCCCGTTTTCTACCGGACGGAAAGGTGTTTCTAAAAAGCCGTATTGATTAACTCGGGCATGGGTGGCTAGGGAACCGATTAAGCCTGCGTTTGGTCCTTCTGGGGTTTCGATGGGGCATATTCTCCCGTAGTGGGAGGGATGAATATCTCGCACGGCAAATCCAGCCCGTTCACGGGTTAAACCACCGGGTCCAAGGGCGCTGAGGCGGCGCTTGTGGGTCAGTTCTGCTAGGGGGTTGGTTTGATCCATGAACTGACTTAGTTGGCTGGATCCGAAGAATTCTTTAATTGCTGCTACTAGTGGTTTAGGGTTAACTAAGGATGCGGGAGTTAAAACTTCGGCATCTGATACTGTCATGCGTTCGCGGATGATCCGTTCCAGGCGGTTTAATCCTACCCGCACTTGGTTTTGTAATAGTTCCCCTACGCTTCTCACTCGGCGATTACCTAAGTGATCTATGTCGTCTATGATGCCAATGTCGTATTCTAGGTTGATCAGGTAGTCTACTGCGGACAGGATGTCGCTTGGGGTGAGTACGCGGACGGTATCTGGTACTGATAGGCGCAGTTTTTTGTTGAGTTTGTAGCGACCGACTCGACCCAGGTCGTAACGTTTGGGGTCAAAAAATCGGGAATCTAATAGTTGTTGTCCACCAGAGACTGTGGGGGGTTCTCCCGGTCTGAGTTTACGGTATAGCTCCATGAGGGCTTCTTCTTCGGAGAATTGCCCTTCTTTTTCAATGGTTTTTTGGAAGTATTCGTGATGGCGTAGGGCATCAAAAATTTCGTTATCCGATAAACTCATGGCTTTTAGTAGCACTTGGGCTGAGAGTTTACGGGTTTTGTCGATGCGTACCCACACTAAGTCGTTACGGTCTGTTTCAAATTTCAGCCAAGCCCCCCGGTTAGGAATTAAGCTGGCTGAATAGGTGCGTCTTCCGTTTTTGTCGATTTCTGATTTGTAGTATACTCCTGGAGATCGTACTATTTGGTTAACTATCACCCGTTCGGCTCCGTTGATAATAAACGTGCCTCGGTCTGTCATTAGGGGCAGATCCCCAATAAATACTTCTTGTTCTTTGATGTCCCCTGTTTCTTTGTTTAACAGGCGTGTGGGTACATACATTTGTACGGCATAAGTACTATCCCGCCGTTTTGATTCTTCTACGCTGTACTTTGGCTCTTTTAGTTTGTAGTTCTCTGCCAGGAAGTGCAGTTCTAGTTTGCCTGTGTAGTCTGTAATTGGACTAAAGGAGTTGAGTTCTTCTATTAGCCCTTCTTCGAGAAACCAGCGAAAACTGGAACGCTGAATTGCTATTAAGTCTGGCAATAAAAAGGCGGGTTCCATAAATGTATCTGTAGTCATGCCTTTACCTTAGTCAACCTGGTTAAACTTGTTTTGAGGACACTGCTTGAGTTGGTTTTGCCTGTTGCTACCGCTTTGTTTTTGTCGGTGGTTTTTTGGGACAATTGGGCGATCGCGGCTATTGAAACTGCAAACTGTAATTTTGGCAAGGGGTTAATGGCCTTTTTTTCTGGCTACCTGCGCTAAAATCCAGATAAGTTGATTGTTCAATAATTTATTTGATTTTTGGTTTTTTTCTCATTTCCTTTCCCATGACCCCCAATGATTACTGAAATAAATATGTGATTTTTGTCCCTTGGTTACCGAATTGATGGCGGTTTTCCCTTTAGACACGGGGAAAGAGCCGTTTAGTTGTTCGGCTCTCACTTGTCTTTTTTTTGATTTTTGGTTTTGCCCACAGGATAATTTGGTTTTTTTTAACGGTTTTCTATAGGTTAAGTACGCTATAGATGGGTTTTGCTTCAGTCTGGGTGACTATCGCTGGTTGACATCAGTCATAATTTGAGAACATCCGCTTGTGGAGATGAGGTGGATGATCGGTTTGATAACGGTACAAAAAAAAGTTTTAAATTCCTTCCTTTTATATTATGGCCTATTGAAAATGTTTTTGAGGGAATAATATTAACATAATTTTGTCCTCCTGGGGTTTTATTTTTTCTCCACCCATGGGATATGGATGTTCTGACTTTATAGTGCTAATCCAAATAGTTCACAGGCATTTTGGGTGGTTTGAGCGGCGATGGTTTCTAGTGTCTCCCCCCGCAGTCGAGCTACTTGTTCGGCTACATGACGGACATAAGCTGGCTCGTTGCGTTTTTCACCCCGTTTAGGTGTGGGAGACAGAAATGGGCAGTCTGTTTCGATTAACAAGCGATCGCCGCTCACCATGACTGCTGATGCGTGGATGGATTTAGCGTTTTTGAATGTGACAGTACCGCTAAAGCTGATGTAAAAACCCAGGTCTAGAAACCATTGAGTTTCTTCTGGTGTTCCTCCCCAACAGTGCATGACACCTTTGACAGTTTTTCCTGTGCTTTGCTGCCATTTTTGTAAGATTTCTCTCACTTGTGGGGCAGCATCACGGCAGTGAATAATCACTGGTAAATTCAGTTCGCAGGCGATGGCTAGTTGAGCTTCAAAGGCTATGCGCTGTTGTGCATAGTTATCTGCTTTATAAAGATCCATACCTGTTTCCCCTATAGCCACTACTTTCCCGTCTGAACTGGCTAAGGTTTTAATTTCCGTTGCTGTGTTGCTATGCCATTTGTCAACATCTAAGGGATGTAAGCCAACGGCGAAGCTGAGTTCTGGAAACTGGTACGCTAAGGTTCTGATGCTGGAAAATTCTGATGGTTCGACGCAAGAATGTACGAGATGTACTACCCCAGCTGCTTGCCATCGCCATCGCACTGCGGCTATATCTGGTTGGAATGTATCAAAGTTGAGATGAACGTGAGTGTCAATCAGCTGCATTCCAGTTACCCATCATCAGTCGGTGGTTGTGGTTTTCTATTCAGTAACCAGTTGTATTGAGATATGGCTAATTTTGATCAAGTGAGGTATATTTCCATGGGCAAGACTTGTACTGAGCGTAGTCTAGGTATGCCTGCACCATAAGAATTTTATCATTTACTTTTGTACCTCACGTGTTCAAGAAAGGCTAGATTCTCTACCGATTACTGAACAACGGGACTACTCAGCAGATGCTTGAGTGAGTGGCTTTAGTCTGCTCGCCAGCCTTGATTTTTTTCTAGCGCCATTGTTAGGATGGAGTACGCCCCGCTTGACTGCTTTGTCAATTTTGCTGAAAGCGGCTGACAGGCGGAGTTGTACCTCTTTTTCTGATTCTGAGTTAGGATTGGCTGCATAGACTTCTACAGCACTGAAGTATTTCTTCATCAGCGTTCTAACTGCTGATTTATAAGCTTTGTTACGCAGACGATTGCGTTCTGCGATTTGGGCGCGTTTGAGAGCAGATTTTGTATTCGCCACTGTCGGTTCCAAAAATACTATTAATATGTACACACACTACTAGACTTACTAATATAGCATTAATGATGCCAATGTGAGTATTTGTCAAAAAAAAAGTTTTTGTTAAACAGTCACTGGTGAAAGCATAAATTATCTGCTGGCTGGTCTGGGAGTATAAAAAATCCGGGTTAAGATAGAGAGGAGAATTAGGATTAGCTGCATCAGTTGGCTGGTGAAAAGTTCAGACTAATTCTCATGTGGGAATATTCTAAATTTTGGCACTCTCCTTACTCCATGCTGCGAATCATTACTCAGCAGGCGGATGTTGTAGCTGAATTACAACGGATCTGCCATCGGACAAGCGATGCACAAGTGCTGCACAAAGAAGCAACTGTGCGGGAGGTATTGCAAGCTGTGCAGCGCCAAGGCGACAGGGCTGTTTTGCATTATACGGCTGAATTCGATAACCAAATTCTCAAATTAGAAGAATTGCGTGTTAGCGGGTCAGAACTGGATGCGGCTTACCAACAGGTGTCGAAGGAGTTGCTTCAGGCGATTCAGTTAGCAAGCCGCCAAATTGAAGCATTTCACCGCCAGCGTGTGCCTAAAAGTTGGGTACATTTTGGCGATGATGATGTGGTGCTGGGGAAACGTTACACCCCTGTAGACCGGGCGGGTTTATATGTGCCTGGTGGTCGGGCTACTTATCCTAGTACTGTATTGATGAATGGTATTCCGGCTAAGGTGGCTGGTGTGCCTCGCGTGGTGATGGTAACTCCACCAGGGACGAGAAGGGCTATTAATCCGGCTGTGTTGGTGGCAGCCCAAGAAGCGGGGATAGAAGAAATTTATCGTGTAGGGGGGGCGCAGGCTATCGGGGCTTTAGCCTACGGTACTGATACGATTCCTAAAGTGAATGTAATTACAGGACCGGGCAATATCTATGTGACTTTAGCCAAAAAACTGGTTTATGGCACTGTGGGCATTGATTCTTTAGCAGGACCTAGTGAGGTGTTAATTATTGCCGATGAAACGGCAAATCCGGTGAATGTGGCGGCTGATTTGTTGGCACAGGCGGAACATGACCCTATGGCGGCAGCAATTTTGTTAACTACTGATACTGCTTTGGCTAAAAATGTGCAGGTGGCGGTGGAAAGACAATTGGTGGATCATCCCAGACGGATAGATACAGAAAAGGCGATCGCTCATTATGGCTTAATTGTGGTGGTGGAGTCTTTGTCAGCAGCAGCAGAGTTTTCTAATGAATTTGCACCGGAACATTTGGAGTTACAAGTTAAAGATCCTTGGTCTGCACTGGAGGATATTCGTCACGCTGGGGCAATATTCCTGGGACACTCAACGCCGGAGGCGGTGGGGGACTATGTGGCCGGACCTAACCACACTTTGCCTACTTCCGGTGCGGCGCGTTATGCTTCGCCTTTGGGAGTGGAAACATTTCTCAAGCATTCCAGTATTATTCAATACTCACCAACGGGACTACAAAAGGTAGCTGGGGCAATTGATGCTCTGGCAAGTGCTGAAGGTTTACCATCTCATAAGGATTCGGTGAGGCGCAGAATTCAGCAGGAAGAGTGATTGAGAACATTGATTTTTGTTATAAAGTGTTGCAGAAAACTACTCGGAGGCTGGAATATATAAAATTGGACGGTGAAAGCCGGGAGTAAAGGCTAGAAAGTAACTGTTGAGAACTTATATCAGGTAGTTGTATTAAAGGGTGTACCTTTGAGGAGATGAGCAGTGCTAAAAAATGTTTTGGTGGCTGTTGACGGATCGGAAATTGCAGAACGAGTGATGGAAACTTTGAATGATTTGGTATTTGCTAGTGATGCCAGGGTGATTCTCTGTCACGTGTTTCCGACTTCTGAGTCAGAGAAGCAACCACCGGCGGATCGCCCTCATCCACCATCTGTAAAAACTGTTGATTTTCATATAGAAAAACAGCTGTTAAGCTATAAGGAACAGTTATCATTTAAGAGTGAATTAGAGTTGGTGACTGGTGACCCGGCGGAGGAAATTATTCGTCTGGCTAATATTTACAAAGCTGATTTAATTGTCATTGGTAGTCGCGGTTTAACAGGGATGAGGCGAATTGTATCGGGTTCTGTGAGTACACAAGTGGTGGAAGAGGCTAATTGTTCTGTGTTAGTGGTGAAACCAAGTTAAGGTGAGTTGAACAGGTAGCCCCCAGCCCCTCTGGGATGAGGGGGGAAGAGGCATTTCTGGAAACATTATTGGGAAGTGGATTTTTGAATGGCTAAAAAGTGGCGCAAACTTAATAAGTTAAGGGTTTGTCCGAGGTTGAGGGGGAGTAAGGAAATACCCTCTAAGCGGGACTGAACCCATCCTTCTCCCCAGTACCATTCATGAAAGCCGTCAATACCTCCACTGAGTAGCAAACGTAAGCAGTTTGGTTGTGTTACTTGTACTTGATGATGAATTGAAATTAGCCCGGTTTTGGTTGTAAACTGAAAGCCGGTGTGTAGTTGTTCTGGCATTCCAGGGGGTAAGGTTTGCCCTGGTAGCCATTTGGCTAAGTTTTGGGGGTTTTGCAAACTTTGACCAATGGTATCGGCGGATGCGTCTATTTCTATCCGTAGTTGACTTTGTTGAAAATTGCCCAGCATTTTTTAAGAATTGTTTAAGCTTCAGGTTAAAACTTGGGATGGGTTGTATTTCTAGTATTGCAAATAGGATGGGCGATCGCTGTGTGGGTTTTCTAGTCAGATAAGTATTTAGAATAGAGATTGTATACTTATTAAGAGATGTAAGGTTTTTCATGGCTGATCAACTAATTCGGGCTACAGCTGCGGACGGTGGAATTCGTGCGGTGGGTGTCATTACCAACCGTTTAACAGAGGAAGCACGCCAACGTCATGGGCTGTCCTATGTAGCAACTGCAGCACTGGGGCGGAGTATGGCTGCTGGTTTGTTGATGGCTTCTAGTATGAAGCGACCAGGTTCTAGGGTGAATGTGCGGGTCAAGGGCGATGGACCTTTGGGCGGTATTTTGGTGGATGCTGGCTTAGATGGTACTGTCCGGGGGTATGTTGGTAATCCCAGTGTGGAGTTACCTCCTAATGACAAGGGTAAGCTAGATGTGGGGGGTGCTGTGGGTGATGGCTACCTCTATGTGGTGCGGGATATCGGTTATGGCTATCCTTACTCTAGTACGGTGGAACTGGTGTCAGGAGAAATAGGGGATGATGTAGCTCATTACTTAGTTAGTTCGGAACAAACGCCTTCGGCTTTGGTTTTAGGTGTATTTGTGGGGGCTAATGGTGTAGAAGCTGCGGGAGGTTTGCTGGTCCAGGTTTTACCTAAAGCTGCTAGGGATGAATCATTAGTGGCAACGCTAGAATCCAGGGTGGCTAGTTTATCTGGTTTTACACCGTTGTTACAAGCCGGGAAGACGTTACCGGAAATATTCCATGACTTATTAGGAGATATGGGTTTATCTATATTCCCTGAACGTCAAATGTTGCGCTTTCACTGTGGTTGCTCTTTTGAGCGTGTACTGGGAGCTTTAAAAATGCTAGGACAGGAGGAGTTACAAGATATGATGGTGAAAGATAATGGCGCTGAGGCTATTTGTGAGTTTTGCGGGGAGGTTTATCAAGCAAATAACAACCACTTGGCGCAATTAATTGTTGATCTCCAAATAGAATCTTCTGCTTCTAATTAAAGTAGAAAACAATACGAAATTATGTTCATATTTATGGTATTTGTGGGGGGCAGGATCCGTAATAAAGTAGCTTCTGGACCTATGAGAAAGTTGCTATAACAGGAAGGGAATCATCAGCCGTGAAAGCATGGCTATTCAACTATTTTGGTGTGAGAGATGACAGATCGGGATATTCCTAAAAATTGGACACCATCTAGAGCGGGAGAGCCAGATGACATGAGAAGATTATCCGGAGGGGGACAATTGGGTGATAGTCAACCATGGGCTGTCTCGGCTACTGGTTCTGGTTCTAAGTCAGTGAAGGGAAAAAAAGACCATTCCGAATTACCTTTAAATCATCAGTCAGAAGAAACTGCTTTGCCTGGTAAAAGATCAGGGCAAGTTCCTGGCTGGATGAAAAACTGGGTTATAGGGGGGTTAATGTTAACGTTAATTCCTGGTAGTGTGGGATTTTTGGCTATGGCCATCCTCCTAAAGTTACCCAGCGCTCCCAATTGTCCGGCAATTTCCCGACCTTTTGTCAGTGCTGCTGTGAGGTTACATTGCGCCCAGATATCAGCTTCTAAACAAAATGTCAAGGATTTACTGCAAGCCATGGATTTGGTGAGTGGGATATCAGATGATCATCCGCTGCGGGGGGAAGTTAATCGTTTTTTGGAGGAATGGTCGCGGGATATTTTGCGGTTGGCGGATCAAAGTTTTCAACGGGGAAATTTAGAGGAAGCCATAGCCACTGCCCGTCAGATACCTAAAGATTTGCCTGTTTATCAGATTGTGGATCAACAAATTATTAAGTGGCAGTCAATTTGGAATCAAGGAGAAATCCTATATAAGGATGTTGAAGAGGAACTGAAAGAGCGGCGTTGGAATTCGGCGTTTATGCTGTCGGCTAAGTTGCTGCGGGTGGATAATGAATATTGGTCAGGGCTTAAGTATGATGAATTAAATAATTTGATCACTTCGGCACGGGAAGATGGTGATAAGTTAGCCAAGGCTGAACGCTTGGCAAATACTCGGGTTGTGAGTAATTTACTGGAAGCGATTAAAATATCTGAATCTATTACCTCCCAAAGCTACATATATGAAAAGGCACAGGAGTTTATTCCCAAGGTGGGGCGTAAAATGCTGGATTTGGCACAGGCGAGTCTGGATGAACGGGATGCTAACACGGCTGTGGATATTGCCAGACGAATTCCAGACAAAACCGGACTGGGGGCGGAGGTGGAAGATTTCATAATTTTGGCTGATGCCTACAGAAGTGCTTGGATTGGTACGGTGTCGGGTTTGGAAGCGGCTATTTTGCAGGCGCAACAAGTTGATATTTCTCGACCAATTTATGATAAAGCACAAGAATTAATTGCTCGTTGGCACTTGGAAATTGAAGATGTGGCTCATTTGGAAAGGGCTAGGTCTTTGGCTAGCCAAGGGACGATTGAATATTTAACGGCGGCGATTAGTGAGGTGGAGTTGATTGCTGGCAATAATCCCAGGGGTGACGAAGCTAGAAAGGAGATTAACCGATGGCGCAATCAAGTAGAGACCATCCAAGATAAACCAATTTTGGAACGGGCCGAAGAATTAGCACTGTTCAATGATATTAGTTCTTTGCAGGCTGCTATATCTGAGGCTAGGCAAATACCCAGGGGGCGGGCATTGTATTCTGAAGCACAAAGGAAAATTAGCCAGTGGACGGCTAATGTGGAGCGAATGCAAGATCAGCCATATTTAGATGAGGCCAAAATACTGGCTCAGAGTGGTGATTTAAGGGCTGCTATTAATGCTGCTCAACCTATTGCTTCTTCTGGGCGGACTTTGGCTAGGGAAGCTAGAAAAAGTATTGAGAATTGGCGGGGACAAATCCAGGCTGAGGAAAATTGGAGTCAAGCCCAGCGGGTGGCTAATGCTGGGACTCCAGAGGCTTTGTCTCAAGCTATTAAAATAGCTAATCGGGTTCCGAGAAGTAGCTTTTTGCGGATGGATGTGAGTATTGCTATTAATCAATGGGGTCAGCAATTGTTGGATCTGGCTCGTTCTCGGAGTGGTGCGAGTCTTGATAGGGCGATTGAAATTGCTGAGTTGATTCCACGTAATAGTTCTGTTTACAGTAATGCTCAACAGCAAATTCAGAATTGGCGGTCTTTGCTCAATCCTGAGCCTTTGGAGTTGGAGCCAACTCTTCCTGTTGTGGAGCAGTGATTTTTGATTGGGTGGTTAATTTGTATAATTCTAAGTTTTGACTCATGTTCTGTCACTAACTCCTGTTTCATTAATGCTAAAAAAAGTCTTCAGGGGGTATTCGCGGAATTTGAAGTCAAAATTCTACTCTTAATGATCGGACTGTTTTACTCTTTTTCTCCGAGGCTTGCAATGTTTTCTTTTCAATGTAATTTCCATCTTCTGTAACATTCTTTCTACAGTGGATATACCAATTGTTATTCCTGTTCTTTCTTGAAGAATGGAGCGAATTTCTGATAAAGTAGCATCCTTGTTGGCTTCAACTATTTCTTGGAGAATTTTAAGTTCTTGAGAATTTAGCTTTGGAGGAGTTTGTTTTGTCCTCTGTTTAGGAGCAATACTTTTTGTTTCTCTATATTGCTTTAGTAATTTCTCTACAAAACTTAAACTGACACAAAATCTTTTTGCTAATTGACGTTGTGATATTCCACCTTCTGAGTATGTATCAAGTATTTTTTGGCGAAAGTCCAGGGAATATGCTTTCATTTTTATCTTTGAGTAAATCCACAGCCTCATCTCCACTATTGTACTTTGTTAGTTTCAATCCCTGATAGGGATTAAGTGTCATTGTGACCATTACCCACGTAACACAAGAATCCGGGGAATAAATTCCCCGTCTCAAAGCTCAAGTCCGTTAAAACGGACTCTTACGGAATGCGGGAGGGCCTGTAACACAAGCATCTTGCTTGTTAGAATGTGGAATGTAGAATTTAGAATTTTTAGGACTTACGCATTGACATGAAAAACATGATCTATGGTGTCTAGATCATGCGATCGCCTACGGTACTGGCGAAGCCAATCGCCTGTAACACAAGAATCCGGGGAATAAATTCCCCGTCTCAAAGCTCAAGTCCGTTAAAACGGACTCTTACGGAATGCGGGAGGGCCTGTAACACAAGCATCTTGCTTGTTAGAATGTGGAATGTAGAATTTTGAGGTTTCCGTCTTGTTATCGGTCTGAATACCGGCTAGAAGCCAGTGCTACTTATACAGTTCAGGTAACACAAGCATCTTGCTTGTTAGAATGTAGAATGTAGAATTTAGAATTTTTAGGACTTACGCATTGACATGAAAAACATGATCTATGGTGTCTAGATCATGCGATC
>NZ_JANQDH010000039.1 GCF_029891735.1 Chrysosporum bergii ANA360D | reverse complement strand
TCCATTTAACTTTTTGGTTAACTTGATGGCTGGTTTAGCCGCTTACACCTATTTGCCCAAAAAACCTTCCATTGATATTTACCCAAAAGATTTGCCTGCTCTACCTCCTGCCATTTTTTAGTTCCGTCGAACTCACGTTAATATGAGAAACTGATAAAAGTTCCTCTGTACCACTTTCTGAGCGTTCATCAACTTCATAGAAATAATATTTTGCTCGCTTCACCTCCCAACCTTCCGGTATATCCCCTAACCACTCAATACCAGAAGGTTTCATGGGTGCATCAGGGTTGAGTCCTTTGGTGACTACATGGTTAATAATCGCGGTTTTCTGTTCTTTGAGTAGTTCTATTAGTCTTTGTTTGTTGCTGATATATTGGTTTATTTTTTCTATCTTCTCGTCAAGGAAAGATGCGATTTGTTTTTGTTCTTCTAGGGGGGGAATAGTAACAGAAATATTACGTAAAGATGATGAATAAATGTGAACTATAACATCTCCTCTTGAATTTGTAGCCTTTTGAAATATTGCATAATTACTATTTAAAAAATATGATATGAAGAGGCTATCATTTATATTCTGTCTAAAAATTAGAATATCACCACCAGTATAGGCTTTACTATCACCTAGATAAACAATACATTTCCCAATATCTTCTCTTGTTTCTCCCGAACCAGTAAATAAAATGTCATCTTTGTATATTGGTTTTGAAGTATTTGCTAATTCTTGACTTATGAAGTTAATAATATTATTTACTTTGATAGTATATTTAGTATAAATATCACCATAAAGTATTACAGGAAGACCATTATCTACTAAATCAGATTTGGATATAGTGCTTCCTTTTAAAAATTTACCAAAAAAAGCAAGTTTCTTAACTTCCCAATGTTCAGGAATATCACCCAACCACTGTACACCAGAATTTTTATACTTTGGATAACGCTTCATCCTACAACCTCCTTTATACAATTAAGGCTCAACTATCTTATTTAATCGCTCTGGATTCCAAATCTCCTCTGCAATTTTTTGATATAGCTTTTGCCGCGCATCCAAATCAGCTTTTTTAAATTCATCATGCGGCTGAAACGGTAGCCCAGAACGTCCCTTGTATTTCAAAAAACCGGGATTATGGTTATAACATTGAGAATTGAGTGATTGAGCTAAAAGATTCTGACTGTAGTAGTGAGGCAACTTTTTAGCATAAGGCAAGTCACCATAACTAGCATTAAATGATTTAGGTAACAGCAAAAGTCCCCCAATGCGGTTACGATACGCATCAAAATCATCTGGATAGGGAAACTCTTTGACGCAATCAACAGGAGAAGAAAATTGCTCACCGTAAACTAAAAAGTCACTTGCCCAAATATGCTCAATCTCATATCTATTCGTACCAGTGGCAATGTATTCACTGTACCGTGACTTTAGCCCTGATTCCCTTTCTATATGGTCTGTGATACGAGCAAGAAACTGGTAAATAGCTTTGTAATTTTGCTTATGCAATCGCAGTCGATCATTAGAAGCAAAGACTTCTGATTCTGCATCTAACTTACGACGCAGAATTGTTACAAGTTCAGCAGGTGTTTTTCCACGAATATCACGCATAACCACAAACATGGCATACTGCATAGTGTTGTAAGTAATGGTTCGGGAGTTCCACAACCTCCGAGCCAGCAGAATATCGAGAAAACTTGCCACTAAACGAATCTTTTGGTTAACCACATCTAGATGATCATCAGGATGTAGAGGTGCAAGCAGCAAGGGATATTGAAGGGTAAAACCGTGCTGGGCATTGTAAAACACCTCCTCTAAGCCTGGTTGCAAGGAAATAGAGGCTTTCCGCAAGCGTAAGAATTGACGAGTATAAAATACGAAATCTTGCTCTATGAAGCCCACAAAATCAGCACTTTTGTTAAGTCCAATTTGGGGTTTATGGTCACGCACCCAACGGTGAAATTCTGTACCGATGCGGTCAAAGTCACCAGGAACAGCACCCTTTTTGCGTTCCCGAATAGTCTGGGCGTACTGGCTGCGAAGCCAGGTTTTAATAGAATCAGCTTCTTCATCTTTACCCAACTCTACCAATTTATTTACCCAATTTTTCCAAAGCTGATTTGCCTGAACCTTTTTAGTTTCATCGCTAATATTCGCCAGTAAAAAGCCTTTCAGCATATCCGTAGGCGTAAGAGATAGCCCCCGATCATTCATCGTTTCAAAAATAGTATAGGCATCCTCATCGGAGTAAGCTGTAATTTCCACAATATAGACATTCTCTATTAGCCAGTCAATAAAGTAGGGTAAAGCCTCTCCAGTTAAATCTTCTGGGAAATATTCTTTGATATCGGCATAACGGGCAACAATATTTTTTACTGACTCTGGTTGTTCTGTGTCATCAAAGGGAGTTTCGTTGAAGAGGGCTTCCATACAAGCATTACGCTCCTCAACATTTAAGTTAAAAGATTTCTGGGAATACCTCTCAGAGAAAATTAAGTCATCCAGTTTTACTTGGTCTGGACAATTCTTTTGCAGATTATGCAGGAAAATAAGCAACAAAGATAAAGTAGTGAGCCGTTGCTGTCCATCAATAATGAATTTCTGACGTTCCTTCTGACTTATAATAATTGATCCGAGGAAGTAATTCCCATATTTTTCAACAGCTTGGCGTTCATGACTTGGCTCAAAATCATTAAGAAATTTCCCTACTAAGTCTTCCAGCAGTTCTTGAAGATGTTTAGTTTGCCATTTATATTCTCTTTGGTAATAATCAATGGCATATTTATTGCCACTGAGAAGTTGACGAATAGTTTTAGCGTCGCCTTGAATTTCTTTCATTATTCTATCCTTCTCCCTTAACAATCTGATGTAAAACCCCTTCTGCTTCCGCTTCCAAAGCTAAAATATCTGCTTTTATTTCCTCCAAACTCCGCAACGGTTTAAACTTATAAAAATATTTAGTAAAGGAAATTTCATAACCCCTAACGGTCTTTTCCTCATCTATCCAAGCATCGGGAACATGGGGTAAAACTTCCCGTTGAAAATACTCCTCAATATCTTCTTTTAATGGTACATTCTCCGTATCTCGCAATTCTGAATCAGGTTCATAAATTATCCCTTCCTTAGTTTTCTTTTTAATTACAGGTTGTGCGCTTTCATCCTTTTGAGTAAAGGTATCATAAACTAACTTTAAATCTTTACTTGTGAGTTTAATTTCTTCTACTTTCAGCGTTTTTTCAAAATCCTGCTTAACTTGATTAAAGTCTGTGTGTATATCACCATTAAACAAGTCTTTTAAAATTTCCACAACTCTCTGATATTTACTCTCAACTTCAATATTTAAAGGTATTTCCTGCTGTGCTTTACTAGCTTTTTTCGGTGGAGAATTAACCTGAGTTGCGGTGATAAACTGTTCTATTCTTTCCGGTGTAACTTGGAAACTCAACCGCAAAGGACGGTCAACGGTAATTTTATGATAACCAAAATCTGCATTATCAAAAATCTTAGATTGTTCCGTTTCTTGAAAATCTAAAAATGTTTCTGTAATGCGTTTAATATCTCCTTGGGTTAATTCACAATTTTTCTTACCTAAATTCTTTCTTAACTTTCCATACCATTCTGTAGCATCAATTAATTGTACTTTACCTTTGCGGTGTTCTGGTTTGCGGTTAGAAAGTACCCAAATATAGGTAGCAATACCTGTGTTATAAAACATATTCAAAGGTAAACCAATGATACATTCTAACCAGTCATTTTCAATGATCCAACGTCTAATATTACTTTCCCCTTGTCCTGCGTCACCTGTGAATAAAGCTGAACCATTATGAACAATTGCGATCCGACTTCCTAAAGTGCTATTTTGCTTCATTTTAGAAAGCATATTCACTAAAAATAACAATTGTCCATCACTGGTTCGGGGTAAAAGAGTTAGCTTTTCTCCCGATTTTAAACCGGGATGTTCTACCGCAAACCGGGGGTCTATTACTTCCTTTTTTTTCCCTTCCATAATAGCTTCTTGGTCAACTGTCCAAGACTTACCATAGGGAGGGTTTGCTAACATAAAATCAAATTGTAAATCAGCAAATTTATCTTTAGAAATTGTTGAACCATAGTAAATTTTATCAGGGTCACGACCTTTGATTAACATATCTGATTGACAGATAGCGTAGGTTTCTGGGTTGACTTCCTGACCATATAATTCAATGGTGACTTTTTTACCTGATTTTTCCGCTAGTTGTTGAATAAATGCTTCTGATTCGGTTAACATTCCTCCAGATCCACAAGCATCATCATATACTAAATAAGTACCGCTTTGAATTTGATTTTCAATTGGTAAAAATATCAAATTTACCATTAATTGAATAATGTCACGGGGGGTAAAGTGTTCTCCCGCTTCTTCGTTATTTTCTTCGTTAAATTTGCGAATTAATTCTTCAAATACATAACCCATTCCCAGGTTAGTTAGTCCTTCTTGAATTTCTCCTTTTTCGTTGGTTACGGGTTCTGCACTGAGGTTAATTTCCTTAGCGACAAACTTTTGAATTAGTGCATAAAGTCTGTTACTTTCTACTAAGGTTTCGAGCTGATTTCTCAGTTTAAATTTACTAATTATTTCCTGTACGTTGTCGCTAAAACCATCCAGATAATTTTCAAAGTTAGCTTTAATATTACTGGGAAAGTCCAACAAGGTTTTAAAAGTAAATTCTGAGGTGTTATAAAATACATAACCTGATGCTCTTGGCAGTTGTTGAGCGATCGCATTTTGTCCAAAATCTCCCGCTTCTAATTTTTTATAAAGCTCAAGTACCTTATCTTTACTGGGTTCTAGTAAACAATCTAAACGCCGCAGTACAGTCATAGGTAAAATGACATCTCTGTATTTCCGCGTACATAGACATCTCTTAATACATCGTCAGCAATGCCCCAGATAAAATTAACTATAGCGTTATGTGTTGTGTAATTCATATTGTCAGCACAGTAGATAAAGTAGGCGATAATTGCCAATATGATTGAGATTAGGATTTATTTGTATTAGTTTAACACACTGTTGTTTCTAATTAAGAAGGTAAGTGTTAATTTTTATTCAGCTTCAAAGTCAAATTTTGATAAATAACATCTAACCACACAGGGATTACTGGTTTACCTTCATCAAGAGATGCGATCGCCATCTTCCGATCAAACTCTACCAAAGAAAGCGAATCATCCTGTGCCGATAACAACAACATAAACCGCTTCCCCCTACCCGAAATAAACAACTCCGGTTCTTGTTCCTTCAATCGTTTCAGAATAAAACAAGCAATATCAAAACTGATACCCGTAGACAGCCAATATACCATAGCTGCTAACTCCACCAAATTCGACCTGGAATAATAAATACTGCGTCCCGTACCCGTATCACTAATTACAGGTACAACAATCCCCTTCTCTCGCCAATACTGAATCTGGCGAAGGGTACAACCTGTCAATTGAGCCGCTTCCTTACTTGTGAAAAAAGTTTCTTGCATAAAATACTATTTTACAGAAAGCGGCTATAATACAAATATGGTATTATTAGACAAATATGTTTAAAAGGTATGAGCCAAATTACCATTCAGTGTCGTTTAGTAGCCAGTGAATTTACCCGTCAACAACTATGGCAATTGATGGCAGAGAAAAACACGCCACTGATTAACGAATTACTGATACAGGTTGCTCAAAATTCAGAATTTGAGACATGGCGACAAAAAGGTAAACATCCCACCTGTATTGTTAAAGAACTGTGCGAACCTTTGAAAACTGATCCGCGCTTCATGGGACAACCTGCAAGGTTTTACACCAGTGCCACAGCATCAGTGAACTATATTTATAAATCCTGGTTTGCCTTAATGAAGCGTTATCAATCCCAACTGGATGGTAAATTGCGCTGGTTAGAAATGCTCAATAGTGATGTTGAATTAGTAGAACAAAGTGGAGTTTCATTAGATACTCTTCGTGCTAAAGCTGAGAAAATCTTGGCTCAATTTGCACCACAAGAAACCAAAGGAGATAAAACCACTAAGGGTAAAAAGTCCAAAAAGGGGAAAAAATCTGAAAACGTAGATAGCGAAAGAAATTTATCAAAACATTTATTTGATACCTACGAAAATACAGAAGATAATATAACTCGTTGTGCTATTAGATATTTACTGAAAAATGGCTGTAAAATTAACGATAAAGAAGAAAAACCCGAAAAATTTGCTCAACGTCGCCGTAAATTAGAAATTCAAATTCAACGCCTCACAGAAAATTTAGCAGCCCGAATACCCAAAGGAAGGGATTTAACTGATACTCAATTGATAGCAACTCTGATCACTGCTGATAAGACTGTTCCTAAAAACGAAACAGAGGCGAAATTATGTCAAAATAATCTTTTAAAAAAATCCAGTAAAGTACCTTTTCCAGTAGCTTACGAAACCAACGAAGATTTAGTTTGGTCTAAAAATAAATTCGGGCGTGTTTGTGTAAAATTTAGTGGTCTAAGAGAGCATACCTTTCAAATTTATTGTGATTCTCGCCAACTCCACTGGTTTCAACGTTTCCTAGAAGACCAAGAAACCAAGAGAAGTAGTAAAAATCAACATTCTAGTGCCTTATTTACCCTACGAAGTGGTCGTATAGCTTGGCAAAAAGGAGAAGGTGACGGAGAACCCTGGAATATTCACCATTTAACCCTTTATTGTTGTGTAGATACTCGTTTATGGACAGAGGAAGGAACAAATTTAGTTAGGGAAGAAAAAGCTGAAGAAATTGCCAAAACTATCACCCAGACTAAAGCTAGAGGTGAACTAAATGATAGACAACAGGCACATATCAAACGCAAAAATTCCTCTCTAGCCAGAATTAATAACCCCTTCCCTCGTCCAAGTAAACCTTTATATAAAGGACAATCTCATATTTTAGTTGGTGTCAGCTTGGGTTTGGAATATCCTGCCACTGTTGCAGTTTTAGATGGAACTACAGGCAAGGTTTTAACCTATCGCAATATCAAACAACTACTTGGTGAAAATTACAAACTACTCAACAGACAAAGACAACAAAAACACCTGCTATCCCACAAACGCCATATTGCTCAAAGGATGTCAGCACCCAATAACTTTGGAGATTCAGAGTTAGGGGAATATATAGACAGATTACTGGCAAAAGAAATTATTGCGATCGCACAAACATACAAAGCTGGCAGTATCGTCTTACCAAAATTAGGTGATATACGGGAACAAGTCCAGAGTGAGATTCAAGCCAAAGCTGAACAAAAATCAGATTTAGTAGAAGTTCAAAAAAAATATGCCAAACAATATCGAACCAGTATTCATCAATGGAGTTATGGCAGATTGATTGCAAATATTCAAAGTCAGGCCAATAAAGTAGGAATTGTGATTGAAGAAGCAAAACAACCAATTAGAGCGAGTCCACAGGAAAAAGCCAAAGAATTAGCCATAAAAGCCTATCAATCCCGAAAAGCCTGATTGACAAAACACCGAACCTTGATAATAAAATAGTAATTAACAATAGCGCCGCAGTTCATGTTGTTGATCAACCTCTGAACTGAGATAAATGTGGGTTAGTTTGACTGTTGTGAGACAGTCTTGCTTTCTGACCCTGGTAGTTATCCACCTTGATGCTGCTGTTTCTAGTAAACAGGAATAAGGTGCGCCCCCAGTAATAGAGGTGCGGGTTTACCGCAGTGGTGGCTACCGAATCACCTCCGAGCAAGGAGGAACCCACCTTAATTATTTATTTTTGGCAAACCATAAGCGGGGTCAATTTCCCTGGGGGTTCTGCCAAAAGTCCAAAACCCTTGTCTAGTCTGTGTTTCAGATGTTGAGATGCTTTAATAATTCTCCCTTGAGAGGGAAAATTAGAGCAAATTTAGGACATCTGCCAAAATTGATTTTGGAAATGTCTTTAGATAAGGGTTTGGTCGGGCGGAGTTTCAACACCCCTCCCGGAGTGGGGTGAGTTGAAAGATATATGTATCCTTGGGAATCGTAGTTCAACTCACTAGTTTCAACACCCCCCCCGGAGTGGGGTGAGTTGAAAGTTCAGTCTTAATAAAAAAAGAGCGAATTATTAATTGATAGTTTCAACACCCCTCCCGGAGTGGGGTGAGTTGAAAGAGCATGATCAATCAACCAATGTCCCTTGGAGTCATAGTTTCAACACCCCTCCCGGAGTGGGGCGGGTTGAAAGTTTCTATTAGAAAGCATTCTGTGCCTAGTTCCGAAAAGTTTCAACACCCCTCCCGGAGTGGGGCGGGTTGAAAGTGAGTATATGGCTCTCCACAGGCAAAAGTACCGTTTGTTTCAACACCCCTCCCGGAGTGGGGCGGGTTGAAAGAGTTGATACGGCTAAAATCAGAAGGGTTGGATTTAGGTTTCAACACCCCTCCCGGAGTGGGGCGGGTTGAAAGTGATGAACTAGAGAATGAGGGCTAGGAAAACTAAGAAAGTTTCAACACCCCTCCCGGAGTGGGGCGGGTTGAAAGACTTTAGTACAAAAATACTTAAAAATTTTTAGGTGGGTTGAAAGATCGGAAGGTCGTCGGTTTAATTTGGACGGAGCTTATAATGGTAAACAAACTATTGACCGTGAGAAACAACAATTTGTCAACGGGGACAATAATTTGGCAATACGGACACTAATTTGTCAACGCGGTCAAATAATTTGGCAAGTGACAGTTTACCTTATACAGAAATAACAAAAGCCAGCAGTCGGATTTGAACCGACGACCTTCCGATTACAAGTCGGATGCACTACCACTGTGCTATGCTGGCGCACTTACTGACATACTATCATAGCATACATTATTTAATTGTCCATAGTCAAGAGCAAAAATTTTTTTGGTCATTAAGAAGGAACAGGGAACAATCCAAAATTAAAAATCTAAAATCTAAAGTGATAATCTGGTAGGGCGAGCATCTTGCTCTTAGTGTTGTTGTTCACAATTACCAAGCATGGCAGCGTTGATAGGACGAGATTTATTAGGTTTGGCGGACTTAACTGCCCAGGAACTTCAAGAACTTCTGCAACTAGCAACCCAACTTAAATCACAGCAGGTCAAGCTGCATTGCAATAAAGTGTTGGGTTTGTTGTTCTCTAAAGCTTCCACTCGCACCCGAGTTAGTTTTACTGTGGCCATGTACCAACTGGGGGGACAGGTAATTGATCTTAACCCCAATGTCACCCAAGTTAGTCGCGGTGAACCTTTACAAGATACCGCACGGGTGTTAGATCGATATTTAGATATTTTGGCAATTCGCACCTTTGCACAGGAAGATTTAGAAACTTTTGCTAGTTATGCCAAAATTCCTGTGATTAACGCCCTGACGGATTTAGAGCATCCTTGTCAGATATTAGCTGATTTATTGACAATTCAGGAATGCTTTGGTGATTTTTCTGGATTAACTGTTACCTATGTAGGAGATGGGAATAATGTGGCTAATTCTTTGATATTGGGTTGTGCCTTGGCAGGAATTAATGTGAGAGTTGCTACCCCTCCTGGATATGAACCATTACTACAAATTGTAGAACAAGCACGGGAGATGGCAGGTGAGCAAACAGAAGTTATCCTCACCCATGACCCAGAGTTAGCAGCTAAAGGTTCATCTGTACTTTATACTGATGTTTGGGCAAGTATGGGACAGGAAACACAAGCAGATAATCGCTCGCCAATTTTTCAACCATACCAAATTTCTGAAAATTTATTAAGTCTTGCCGCACCAGAAGCAATTGTTTTACACTGTTTACCAGCCCATCGTGGCGAAGAAATTACCGAAGCAGTTATAGAAGGTTCTCAGTCTCGAGTTTGGCAACAAGCGGAAAATCGTTTACACGCCCAAAAAGCTTTGTTGGCTAGTATCTTGGATGCGGAATTAATTTAGAATTACATCTTGTGATTTGGACTTTTTTATAGTACTAATGTTTTTAAGGCATATTTTTTGTATACCTGCCCATTAATATTATATTATGCAGCGTCTAACACAAGCTCAACAAGAATTATACGATTGGTTGGTAGAATATATCCGCACCAACCAACACTCTCCTTCTATTCGGCAGATGATGATAGCAATGAAGCTGAGGTCACCTGCACCGGTCCAAAGTCGTTTAGAGCATTTACGCAATAAAGGATATATAAGTTGGAATGAAGGTAAAGCCCGCACTCTTCGCATTTTACATCCTGTGAAACAGGGTATCCCCATTTTAGGCACAATTGCAGCTGGTGGTTTAATAGAACCTTTTACTGATGCTATAGACCATTTAGATTTTTCTAATATTTCTCTACCTCCCCAAACCTACGGCTTACGGGTATCCGGGGATAGCATGATTGAGGATTTAATTGCTGATGGGGATTTGGTCTTTTTGTATCCGGTGTTAGAACCAGGTCAATTAAAAAATGGAACTATTGTCGCCGCTAGGGTTGATGGATACGGTACTACTTTAAAACGTTTTTATTGCCAAGGCGATCGCGTTACCCTCAAACCTGCTAATTCTAAATACAAACCCATTGAGGTACTAGCTACACAAGTGCAGGTGCAAGGTTCTTTAGTGGGGGTTTGGCGGAGTTATTAAATCAAATGCAGGGAATGGGGAATGGCTAAAAGATTCTCTCTTCCCAGCGAGTAATACGGGGAATTTTGCCTTCCTTGGGTACAGTGTCTGCTAGGATACCCGCAGTACAAGATTTATATATTTACGCGTTTAGGAAAAGTTATAATTAGTGACTAATGACTCAGTATTTAGTAAAGCATTTACCTAGTTTCAGCCTCAAATCCCCATTTGCTAGGGAAGGTAACGCCAGTTATCAAACTCACTCCCACAAAGGATGCCCAATTATACCTATATCTCTGCAATTAAGATCATACCAGCGACAAGCTATTACTAGTTGGTTTGCCAATAATGGCAGAGGTACACTAAAAATGGCAACTGGTAGTGGTAAAACCATTACAGCCTTAGCCATCGCTTGTGAACTATACCAGCAGATTAATTTACAAGTTTTGTTGGTGGTGTGTCCTTATCGTCATCTTGTCACCCAATGGGGGCGGGAATGTGAAAAGTTTAATTTACTGCCTATATTAGCTTGTGAAAATTTACACACTTGGCAAAGTCAACTATCTACACAACTTTATAATCTCCGTTCCGGTTCTCAAAAGTTTGTCACGGTTATTACTACCAACTCCACATTAATTGGTGACGGGTTGCAGTCGCAACTGAAATATTTTCCCCCCAAAACTTTAATTATTGGTGATGAGGCACATAATTTAGGCGCACCAAAATTAGAAGAAAATTTACCCCGTCGTGTGGGGTTGCGCCTGGCTTTGTCAGCAACACCAGAAAGATATTTTGATGACGGTGGGACTCAATCTTTATTTGACTATTTTGGCCCGGTTCTCCAACCAGAGTTTACTATCAAAGATGCCATCGCTCAAGGGGCTTTAGTACATTATTTGTATTATCCCATACTTATAGAACTAACGGAAGGGGAAAGTATTGCTTATTTAAAGTTAACTAAAAAAATCGGGCGATCGCTATTATATAGACAAAAAGACCACAGCCATGGGGCAAACTTTGAAGAAAACGAAGACTTAAAGCCATTATTAATGCAACGGGCCAGGTTAATTGGTGCAGCAGAAAATAAATTAATTGCTTTGCGAGACCTGATGACCACTCGCAGGGAAACCACACACACACTTTTTTATTGCAGCGATGGTTCTCAACAACCCGGACAGCGTTCTTCCTTGCGTCAACTCAAAGCCGTAGCCAAAATTCTGGGTGTAGACCTGGGATATAGAGTCAGCACTTACACAGCACACACTTCTTTAAAAGAACGAGAAATTTTACGTCGTCAATTTGAAAATGGGGAATTACAGGGTTTAGTAGCCATTCGGTGTTTAGATGAAGGGGTTGACATTCCGGCCATTCAAACTGCGGTCATTTTATCAAGTTCTGGAAATCCTCGTCAATTTATTCAGCGTCGGGGGCGAGTTCTACGCCCTCATATTGGTAAACACCGGGCTACCATATTTGATATGATTGTACTACCACCAGATTTAGATAGAGAGAGTATAGAGGTAGAACGCAACCTACTCAAGAAAGAATTGCGCCGCTTTGTTGAGTTTGCTGACTTAGCAGATAACGCCGGTGAAGCCAGAATGAAGTTATTGGATTTACAAAGGCGTTATAGTTTATTAGATATATGAACAGGTAACAGAGAACACTGGTTCGTAGTAGGGACTTCAGTCCCGCATTAGTCAGGGAAAAGAGAACAGGGAACAACTCAGGTAAAATGTCCTGTGAATGCAGTGGTTTAAACAGCTAGAATATTAAAATATAAAAAAACTATTGATTGCCAAGCCTGAAATGCCCCCAGAGTCAAGTATAGAGGATGTGCATGAACCAATTAGCAGCGCACCGCACCAAGTGCGGCGAATTATTGAGCGAGTGTGGAAGCTGGAGAAAAACAGGCTAGATAAAAAAACTAATAGTCATATTAACGAAGAGATATTAGAGATTGTCAAGGAAGAGGTGCAATGAAGCTGACTTCAATTAAGCTGTGCAACTTTCGCTCTTTTTATGGCACAACACCAGAAATCAACCTATCCGTGGGAGACATTCGCAACACCACCATTATACATGGTAATAACGGTTCAGGAAAAACCAGTTTACTCAATGCCTTTACGTGGGTATTATATGAAAAATTTAGTGCTGCTTTCGCTTCAGCAGAACAGCTAGTTAATAAGCGTTCAATTGCTGAAGCTAAAAAAGGTCAAGGGGTGGAATGCTGGGCAGAAGTTGCTTGGGAACACGAAGGTAAACGCTACCGAGTTAGACGGTCTAGTCGAGTTTATAAAAATGACAGTGACTTTGAAGCAGGTAAAACCGAGCTACGTATGTGGATAGTAAAAGACGATGGGGAATGGTCGATACCACTACAACAACCGGATGATATCATTAATCAAATTTTACCGGCAAATTTGCATCAATATTTTTTCTTTGATGGTGAACGGATAGAAGAAATAGTTCGTTGTGACAAAAAAACGGAAATTGCCGAAGCAACCAAGATTTTTTTAGGTGTGGAAGTTATTAACCGTTCCATTAGACACTTAGGAGAAGCGAAAAAAAGTTTAGAAAACGAGTTAAAAGCTATTGGTGACGCACAAACCAAACAGTTACTAAAACAGCAAGAGCAAATAGAACAAGAAACTGAACGGATCACCACCCGACAGGTAGAAATTCAACAAGAGTTAGAATATCAGCACACCTTTAAAAAAGAAACAACTAACCGACTCCTAGAACTTGTTGAAGCTAAAAAAATCCAAGACCAATTAGAAAGTTTAGAATTTAAAAAAGTATCAACCCAGGAAGGATTGAAGAAAAATAAAGAAACACTAAAAAAGATTATTTCGGCACGGGGTTACACAGTGTTACTTGCTGAAAATACAGCGGAATTTCGGCAAATGATGGATAATTTAAAACAACAAGGTAATTTAACATCAGGAATTTCCCGTGAATTTGTCAATGATTTATTAAAATCTCAACGTTGTATTTGTGGTGCAGATTTAACTCCAGGCAATTCTCATCATCAAAATGTACAACATTGGTTAGATAAAGCAAGTTCTTCTACATTGGAAGAAACAGCAATTCGTATGGGTGTACAAGTCGATGAAATTGATAAACAAGCTGGAGCTTTTTGGGAAGAAGTTGACAGGGAACAAGAGAGAATTAGTCAGTTAAGACAAACTCTATCTCAAGTAGAAAGTGAATTAGATAACATTCAAGACCAACTGCGAAAAGATGCCAATGAAGAAATTAGTAGTTTACAAAAACGCTTAGATGAAATTTCCAGTAAAATTGATGAATTAAACAGAGAACAAGGGGCAAATCAGCAAAAGGTGCTACATTTAACAACCGAAATTGATGTTTTAGCCAAAAAAATATCTAAACAGAAACTGAACGAAGAAAGGCAAATGTTAGCACAGCAACGCATTAACGCTACTCAAGATGCCATAGAAAGGTTAACAGAAGTTAAACATCGGCAAGAAAAACAATTTCGTCTGCAACTGGAAAAAAGAGTACAAGAAATATTTAATCAGCTTTCAGTCAAACCATATCTCCCCAAAATTAGCGATAAATACGAATTAACATTAGTAGAACATACTGCGGGTATAGAAGCACCAGTGGCAGCTTCCACAGGAGAAAATCAAATTCTCAGTTTATCCTTTATCGTCAGCATTATAGATAAAGTACGGGAATGGAGTCAAAAACGAAAAATAATGATGCTTCCTGATAGTAGCACTTTTCCTATAGTCATGGATTCGCCTTTTGGTAGTTTGGATGAAATGTCACGCCGACACATAGCCGGGACAATTCCCCAATTAGCAAATCAGCTAATTGTACTATTAACTAAAACTCAGTGGCGGGGGGAAGTGGAAGAAGAAATAGCTACAAGAATTGGTAGGGAATATGTACTCACCTATTATTCTTCTAAGCCAGACTGTGAACAAGACTATATTGAGTTAGGAGGACAAAGATATCCTTTGGTGAAACAAAGCCCCAATGAGTTTGAGTATACGGAAATTACAGAAGTGATTCGTAGATGACCCAGGGGTGAAGGTGTCACCCGGAGGCGCACCAGGCGCAAACAGAAGAGATGGGGAGGTTGTGGATCAGGCGATCGCTTGGGTTTTCGGTTAAAATGACCATAATTATAGATATAATTCTCATGGCGGAAACTGGCAGAATCAGGGTTGCTAAGGATAAGGCTCAATTAGTTAAGGACTTAACGTCTTCAGGAGGGGGAACAGGTCCCTTCCAAACATTTGCCGATGTGGTTGTGTTTGCTGCTGCGTTGGGTGCAAAGCATAAAAAACGAGTTCCTTTGGGGGAAATTTCTAAAAGGGAACCATCGCCAATTAGGTTAGAATATTTCGCTTCTGTAGGAAATGATGTAGTTATTAAATTATTGGCAGTGATGGAAACTCAGGATATTAAAATATTAACTCCCTATGAAGAAGAATATGAAAAGCAACGTAATCAGATATTTGAAGAATATATTAATGGCGGACTAGAAATATTACAACATGAGTTGCATGGAGCAGTTGATTATTCAGAGAGAATTTTATTATTTTTAAGTTATGAAAGAACTAGCACTGAAGAACAAGAGGAGGAATTTGATTTAAGCAAATTCCTTTCCTGATTATATAGCGGTTTTCGCTTGAGTGAGGTATATCATTGGCAAGCAGGATGCTCGCGCTACAAAAAGTGGCAAATTACGCTAAATACTTTTATTATACTGAAAATGCCGTAATAACCACAGGATAACGCCTTGTAACCTATGTAAATTATAAAATTGGTGGTAATCCTACTTGCTTGGGTTCAACCAACTTACCATCAAAGGCGATGGTTTGATTTTCTACAGTTCTCGCGTCAGCTAAAGCTTTACGAAGTTCAGCACGTTCCATGTGATCCTCAACCCCGCCCAGAATATAAATGAGTAACTTGGCTGCTAGTTCCCTTCCAGAAACCAGCACCCGCTTTTTATTGGGGTCATATAAAACGCCATACCATAAAGATTGGGGGTACTCCATTCCACTTAAACCGCCCTGTCGGTCGAATTTTTTCAACTTTTTAAAAATATTTTCCAGGGTCAAACCTTTTTTAAAAACCAAGATTCCCAAAGCTTGAGCTAAAGCTACTTGTGCTACAGGACGAAAAAGCAGATTTCCTTCCCCTCCATGCTTTTCAAAACTAAAACGCCGCAAGGCTGGCGTGTCTTCTTCATCTAGTAGCTGATAACTGGGAAGACTGGCTAAATAATCAAATAGCTGGCTGAACTCCTCAATTCCCTCTTCTAGTTCCTCATCTTCTGGTCGCATGGGAATTAAACCTTTTTCTAAAGGTTTCCAGTGGGGGAACTTTTGCCCTAAATACCGCTCACACATATCATAGAGAGCTTGCAGAGTGGTTAAAACAGTGGAATTAGATGCTACAGTAGCACTATTCCAGTTAACCCGAGGATTGCGGTTTTGTTGTTGTTTTAACAGTGGATGACTAACTGCGATTTTTCGAGCAACAATGGCAAAACCATCATCTTCATTGAGTTGTGCTAACTGCCCTTTAGTCAAGGGTGCAGCCATTAAGTTAACATGAACAAAAATGGATCTCACCCTTCGCCTGGCTTGGGTGTAAGTTTCTCCAGCAGCAACAGCACAAATAAACTCAATACCAATTTTTTCTTTAGGTAAGGTTTGCAAGTAATCAAGGTCTACTTGGTACTTATCTATTAAATCATTTAATGTAATAAAGTTATCATCAACAGTTTTATCTTTTTTATAGCGCTGCAATTTGTGAGTTTTGATTAATTCCATCAACCCTTGTACACCCATGAGTCGGTGCTGACCATCTAAAGCATAAATTGTTACCTGATTTTCCTCAAGATTTAGCAGACCAACTTGGTTATCTTGATCTAAAGGAGTGAAATTAATAGTGGATTGTAAAGCTATTCCCTGATCATCCCACTCGGTAGCCTTGGGATTATCTACCCACGGTTTATTAATCACCACCAGCACTGGTGGGAATTTGTGAGTTTTCCGGGCTGCTAAATACTGCACTAGGGGCGCTTGACGTGACCAGTCTAGGGGACGTTGCTGAATTTCATCAATGCTATCTGCGTCAATGTCAACGTTACCTGTTTTGGGATTGTATTTTTTCTGAAGCAAAGGTAAACCAGAGGCGAAGTGAACACGACTAGCAAACCATCCTAGGGAAACAGAACCAATATAAGCCTCTGTACCTCCCATCTCGGTTTTTTGGACCAAAATTTGGTTTTTTTTGCGTAAAAACTTCTCTAACAGCATAGTGAGTACCTGTTTTTCCTTTTTTTCTCCTTCCAGGTATTCTGGGTCTGGGTTAGCAGTTTGATCAGATAGGTTGTCATTCATATTAATTTTTAAAAACTAAATGGTGTAGGATAAGTTAACCACTCAAAAATTGAGTATTAGTAGTAAGGTTTTATTAAAATTTTCGCCCCCACATAGGTAAATTTTGCCTTGACAGCCAGCCTATCTTTAACAAGAGAGATTATGACTACAGCACAACAACCAGACAATCAAGGTCAGCAATCGCGTACTGTAGCAGATTTAGTGGACGATGTCCAAGCACTGACAAGGGAAATTCAAGAATTGTATTGTTTAGACGAGATCCCCTGGGTCGTGGGTTACTCTGGAGGTAAAGACAGTACAGCAACTTTGCAGCTGGTCTGGAATGCGATCGCAGCACTTTCTCCTGAACAGAGAAAGAAGACAGTATATGTGATCACTACAGATACTCTGGTAGAAAATCCCATAGTTGCTGCATGGGTACGCAATTCTTTAAAACAGATGAAATCTGAAGCTGAAGCCCAAAAATTACCGTTTGAACCGCATTTATTACAGCCGGAGGCTAAAGAAACATTTTGGGTGGGTTTAATTGGGAAGGGCTACCCAGCGCCAAGGGGAAAATTTCGCTGGTGTACAGAACGCCTGAAAATAAATCCTTCTAATCGCTTTATTCGTGATGTTATCCGCAGCAGTGGTGAGGCCATTGTGGTGTTAGGTACTCGCAAAGCTGAAAGTACAAAGCGAGCTAATAGAATGAAAAAACTGGAAGCTCATAGAGTCCGCGCTCACCTGAGTCCTAATATGAACTTACCAAACTCCCTAGTTTATAGCCCTATTGAAGACTGGCAAAATGATGAGGTTTGGATTTATTTAATGCAGTGGCAAAACCCTTGGAATTATAGTAATAAAGACTTATTCAACCTCTATAGAGGTGCGTCTGCTGATAATGAATGTCCTTTAGTAGTTGATACAACTACACCTAGTTGTGGTGGTTCCCGTTTTGGGTGCTGGGTTTGTACATTAGTTAGTCAGGATAAATCCCTCACGGCTATGATTCAAAATGACGAACAAAAAGAGTGGATGCAGCCTTTACTAGATTTTCGTAAAGAATTGGACGTTGAAGAAAACCGCAAGCGGCGAGATTTTAGACGTAGAAATGGGGATGTTCAACTATATGAGCGCAACTTAGAAGGTGAAGTATCAGTTGAGCCTATTCCTGGTCCATATCTTAAAGAAGCGCGTGAGGATTGGCTCAGAAAGCTGCTGACAATTCAACAAGAAATCCGCCGTACAGCACCAGAAAATATGCGGGATATTACCCTAATCACCCCAGAGGAACTGAGCGAAATTCGCCGCATTTGGCTAGAAGAAAGACATGAATTTGATGATAGTTTACCCCGCATTTATCAAGAAGTGACTGGTGAAGTTTTCCGCGATCCCCGCCCTGGTGCTGGGTATAGCCTACTCGGTAGCGATGAATGGGAAGTGCTAGAAGAAATTTGTGGGGATGATGCTATGCACTTAGAACTCATGTCTAAGCTGTTAGATATAGAACGCCAGTACCGTAAAAAAGGTCGCCGCGTGGGTATATATGACAGCCTAGAAAAATGTTTTCTCACTAGTTCCCATTCACCAGAGGAAGCGATTAAAAACGCTCACTTGAAACGGGATTTAAAAACTGCCGTTGACCAAGGAGATGTGAAAAAAGTTAAACAACTAACCTTGGGTGATGCTAGGGATGAAAATGACGAACCCGGAGATAAACCGCCAACTTGGGCAAGCATGAAATTTAAAATACCCAGGGATTGAAAATCGCCCAACCATCCCCCGCTAAGATGTTGAAGATAAAAATCAAACTACTAGATAAATGATCTTCCTGGAACTAGTATTACAAAACTTTGGACCATACTCTGGTCGTCAAATCATCAATCTTGACCCCGCAGTTGATCAAGAAACACTTTCTCCCATTATCCTGTTAGGTGGGATGAATGGAGGGGGAAAAACTACCCTGATGGATGCCATCCGCTTGGCATTATATGGACATCGCGCCCAATGTTCCACCCGTGGTAACTTGAGTTATCACGACTTTCTCACTCAATGCGTTAATACTCATAGTTCCCCAGCAGAAGATACCCGAATAGAACTAGTTTTTCAACACCTGGACGGAGACCAACCTGTAAAATATAGAGTTGTGCGGCGCTGGACAAAAAACCCTAAAGATGGTAAGGATCAATTAGGGATTTTAGATGCTCAAGAATGGTTAGATACAGCTTTAGTGAATATTTGGGATGAGTACATAGAAAATCTGCTGCCTTTGGGAATTTCTAACTTATTTTTGTTTGATGGGGAACAAGTTAAAGAACTGGCAGAACAGGAAATACCACCCCCCATGGTGGTTGATGCCATTCGCGGTCTTCTAGGACTAGAATTAGCTGAACGTTTGGGGAGTGATTTAGACATTATTGTCAACCGCAAGCGTAAAGAAATCGCTGATACTCAAGATTTAGCTAATTTAGAAGAAATTGAACAACAACTGAACCAACAACAAGCAAAATATGATCAACTTGACAATCAACTCAAACAACTGAATCACACTTTGTCAAATGCTGAACAAAAGCAGCGAGCAGCTTTAAATAAGTTTATATCTGAAGGTGGTAAAACAGCACGCGATCGCGGTCATTTAGAAAAACAAAAATATGAAATAACCGCCGCCGCCGAAAAGATACGTTCATCCCTAGGTGAACTAGCTGCCGATATGTCACCACTAGCCTTAATTACACCTTTATTAACTGAAACTTATATCCAAGCAGAAAAAGAATTTCGCACCCAACAAGCAAAAGTAGCATATAATTTACTATCACAACGAGAACAGCGTTTAATTAAGTTGATTCAGCAATTAAAGCTGGAAGAAACCCAAATTAATCAAATTAAAGAATTTATCCATCAAGAAAACCAAATCTTACAGCAAGATATCACAGGGGAAACCTGGTTACTAACCGATACAGCCACACTACATCAACTAGATAATGTCATTCATCATTACTTACCATATATCAAAAAAGCCACCCAAGAGAAATTAGGATTACTGCAAACCCAAGAAGAAGAAATCATCACCCTAGAAAGACAAATTCAAACAGCCGCATCTCCCGAAGACTGTCAAAAGCTGATGGATGAGTTGCAACAAGCACAAACAGAAGTTGCAACAGCCCAAGCAGCTTGTGAAATAGCCAAACGGGACTTAAACGAACTAGAAACACAAATTCGTAATACTAAAAAAACTTTAGAAAAATACACAGAAACCACCATAGACCGCAAACAAAATGAACATATTATTACTGCAACAGCTAAAGTCCAAGAAACATTAAAGCTGTTCCGCGAGAAATTAACTCTAAGAAAACTGAATAAACTAGAAATCGAAGTTACGGAATGTTTCCGTTACCTGCTACACAAGTCCGACTTAGTGCATCGTGTCGCCATTAATACAGATACATTCACCTTATCACTATATGATTTTAATGGTCAACCAGTACCCAAACATAGACTTTCAGCAGGAGAAAAACAACTATTAGCCATCGCCTTCCTGTGGGGACTGGCCCGAGTCTCCGGCCGTCGCTTACCTGTAGCCATAGACACCCCCCTGGGTAGATTAGATTCATCTCACCGGGCAAACCTAGTAGAACGTTACTTTCCATCCGCCAGCCATCAAGTAATACTGTTATCAACTGATACTGAAATTGGTAAAAACGAAGTAGAAACTTTGAGAAATAATCAAGCGATCGCCAGGGAATATCTCCTCAAATATGATTCCTCCACCCGCCAAACCACAGTTTTAGAAAATAAATACTTTTGGTAATAAATACTACGTGATTGTATGATCTAGTCGGCTTTGGTCAGTGCGTAAATTTCCTTACCAAGCTGCTTAAATTCATCATCTAGATAATACAGTGAATTACGAATAGCTTGGCGTAGTTCACAAGCAGGTTTTAGACAATCACGCTCATAATCCATTAATGTTAATTGCAAATGAGGATAAAGAATTTTTAAAAAACCCGCAGCTGATTTGAGAATAGCATTTTGGTCACGGATAGTCAGATTTGGGGGAAAGTGAGTATGCTTTTGCACGTATGACATAAAGCGATTATCTTGGCGTAGAGATAGCAAAACTTCCCCCAAAAAATCCATTTTTAAACCCACCTGAGAGGCGGCCATTTCTCTGGTAAATTTAGGAATTTTCCAACCTGGTAGAATCCCACATAATCGGTCTAATAATGCAGTTTCGCTAAAAAACATCGGCAGATTAGCCAGTAAATTATCTTGATGACGTGGTTGTAATTGTTGATCTAACTCAATATTTGCCAACATCATTAACCCACAGTTACTATAAATATCTGCCAAACCAGATCGATTATAATGACCGCTAGCCAGATAATTTTTCAGTGGACCAATCACCTCCTCCGGGTGGTCAAAAGTTAAACTTTGCACTTCATCCAGCACCACTAATTCATAACGACCCAGTAACCCAACTGTCTTAGTTCTACCGTTAATAAACAATTGAGCCGGTGTAACTTTACCGCCACTAATTAAAGTAATTTTACTACTGATATTTTCAAAAAAGAAACTTTTACCAGTACCTTTAGGCGCTAGTTCGATCATGTGATAATTAGATTCTACCAATGATAATAACCTAGCTAACACCCACGTTTTTACTTCCTGAGTATAACTAGGGTGCTGGGGGTTAAAACCCATGGAACAAAATATTAAATCTCGCCACTGCTGTGTATTGAACTTTGACCGCAATTCCCCAAAGGTTTGTAAATCAACTTGGGAACATTGAAAAGGGTCAAAATCTATCACTTCTACTTTGCCATGGTTGCCCATAGCCAGAGTAATTTTGCCCCATATTCGTTGGCGTAACAGCATTTTATAGCGTTCTACAATCTGAGTAGGAATAATACATTCAGTTAAATTAAGGGCTGGAATTTGTGCCAATGGTTCAGGAATTAATCGTCCTCCCTGTTCTAACTTAATGTGTACCTGCATTAAGCCAATAAATTTACATACTTTCCTTTGAGTCAAATCAAAGATAATTTCATTGCGGTCATATGGGCGGGGAAAAGCTTTTTTAATAAAATCATTAATTTGCTCTAATTCCTCAGTGGTGAGTGTTCCTGAGCCAGGGACAATTTTATCTAGCAACCATTCAGCCACAAAACTAGGCATTCCCATAGAACTTAGTCCGCTAGATGGCAACCTATTTTTATCAATACAGAGATTTCCGAAAACCTCGCGCACGAAATCATTATTGTAGTTCAATTCAGAAGAAGTCATCTATATCCAATCCACTATTAAATATTTGCTTAACAATGATGTGGGATTCAGAAACTAACGCAACAGTGGTAAATTCAGCATAGGAAAAGCGAAAACTTAATTCACCAGACAAGAGTAACTTATTTCCTTTATGACTAGGAGGTAATTCTGGCACTTGAGAAATTCTAACGTAAAAACCCTGGCGTTGATTGGCTGGAATTTCTCGTTTTAATAATTTTCCTGATTGAAAATCAGGCAACTCATGAATATACAAATAAAGCTGTGTTAGCGGTACTGAATTGAAATTATCAATGATAATTTCTAGTTCTGCTGCTTGTTTGGGTTTGCCTTCACCACGGCAATAAACTCTCACGGGAAGACGTGGGCTGGATTTTCGCAGCACAGATACACCAACTACAACTTCATCGGGAAATAGTCCACCGTGATAATTACTAATTTTTTTCTTGTTTTTGTAGCTTAAAGAACTTAAAATACCAGACCCTTTAACAACACTAACATCATGGGGAAGACCATAGCGATCGCTTGCCAAAACCACAAACCTAGGGTCATCAGTTTTACCAATAGCCATTCTCCCCTGTGGTTGACATTCCGGGGGGCAGTGGGTGATTTTTTCGCCAGTACCCATAATTTGACCATGATCTCCAGCAATAACAATTCTCAGGGCATCAGCATCCGGATATTGTTGTAAACAGTAATCAATTCTTTTAGCAATGCCTTGTAAACTGTGGGGGCGGTCAAGTTGATAAAAACTTTGCCAATCTTTCTGCTGCTGATAAACACTATCTAACATCTGTGTATCCCAGCAATACAACCTATGAGTTTTTTTTCTCAAAGCCTTGTACAGTTTCTCATCTTGTTCATCCGTGTAACGTTTACCCATGCCTATTTTGACAAAAGCCTGACCTGCATTAGCAACCCAAGCAGAATCACTAGGTAACAATTGAGCGTATAAACTCCACTTAGCATATTCTGTTTTAGTAGGCAGAATACTAAACCGGGGTGTAATGGCGGTTTCTATGGACAGTTGCCCATCATTGGTGAGTAAAGATAACAATTCTAAGTGATCCAACCATCCCAAGCCATCCACCACCACCCACAAAACCGGGTTCCCTTGACAGAGATTTTGGACTTGTGAAGCCACACTATAATTTAGGTAAGAATTTTTCACCGATTCCGACTGCATTTGGGGGTAATGTGCCAGTATCCACAGCACAAAGCTATCCGCCACTTGATTACTAATTTTCGGTGCAGACGAAGATTGTTTGATAACTTCCCAGCGTCGGAAGGGCAAATAATCTTTTGTCACCCAAATCAAAGCCTGTTCAGGATCTGCATCTAAAGCCAGGGGAGGTGGTTGGGGAGGGGGTTGATTTAAGCTTAATTCTTGCCTTTGCTGATGGTTAAGATAAGGCATAACCCGAGATTCCCTGACTTGATTGATCCAGTTGGGGCGCTGTAGGGAAAGTTTGTAAACACAATTAGCAATTCGTTCCATACCAACTTGCTGAGGAGGATTGAGGGTATCCATTACTTTGCCTTCGGTACGGTAAATTATTTCTTCCCAGTAATGATCAAACTCTTTGCTGAGTACCTGGGGAACAGGTAAAGGATACTTACCAAGATCATCAAAAACTGGTTCTGCTATGCCCAACCACTGACGTAGTAGCAATAATTTATCTTCTGTCTGATAGAAACTTGCTAACTCATGTTCTTGGAAGCGTTGCTGCCAAACACTCTCTAAAAGTTGGTATTCTTCCGGTACTGGAATTGCCAACCAAGCCGCGAGATGTAAAACTGATGGTTCAGCCAACCATATCTGCTGACCATCACTTTCAGTAACCTTGTCTGTCAAAAAATAAGCAATGGGGTCATCTTGGGGGTAAGCATCTAATTCTGTGACTAAAATCAGTAGTTGTTGATCACTCCAGTCATGGGGTAAGGGTAAGGCAGTAAACAATCTTACTAGTTTATCCCGCGGATGTTGCTTAATTTCTCTGATTTCCTCTAATCTATTCCAAGACTGTAACCAAAGTTCTGCCCACTGGCATAATCGTTCACCTCTTACCCAACAACGAGCATTACTGACACCCAAGAATTTAATCCATTCCACCTCTGTGGTAATTGCAATATAAGCCGGGGGAATATTATACAGTCCCGTAGGGTCTAGTATGATATGTTTATCACTCATTTGCCTGTTCTGAAAGGATTTGTCCGAGCCTTGCGTACAAATTTTGTTGTTCTAAAGGTGTAAGTTGCTGGAATAGTAGTAGAATTTGATTAATAATATCTTTGTCTTGTTCCTCAATTAGTTGAGGATTGATACTTGCCACCTGCTCAAGGTTATTTTTTAAACTGTCAATTTGTGCTTGTAATTGTTGATAATCTCCATAATCAGCCGAATCTTGAAACACCACATCCAACTTGGCATATTCTGTACTAATAATATGTAATTCTGCCAAGTTATTCACAGACTGGAGTCGAGAGCAAAGATTGGTGAGGGTGGAACGATAGTCAGTAATTTTATTTTCAATTGACTGGATAACATGAGCAATGTCATCTTGAAATTTATGAGGATAATGACAGCGAGATTGTAAATTGTTAATTTCCCCAAGTGCTGCTTGAGCTAGATAAATTGTTTTAAGTTTGGTTTCCGAATTACACTGGCGAATCTGCTGCATAATTGCCATATCTTCCTCTTGCCGGTTTCGTTCCTCTGCCTGTTGCCTGATATCTGTTAATCTGATATTGGAAGTAACCAGAGCATTTTGCAAACTTTCATTAATGTGGGAAGGTAAGTCGGCAATTTGGCTAACTTGGTTAATAATCCCCTCAATCTCTCTTTTATAAACAATGCAAGCTGATTCTGTAGATAATAACTCAGCACGTCGGTTTTCTGCTGCTAAAATTTCTGCAATTCTGCCATGGACATATTCAGCCCCTTGGGAAAAGCGATCGCGTTGTTGTGGTGTTGGTAAAATAGAGTTAACTGGCCGTGGCTTCAGCAATTGGGGATACAGTCGTAACAGTGTTACCAAAGATGCCTGACGCGGTAATTTTTCCACATTTACCACTGCTTCAAACCACTTATCAATTTCGGCAACTTCTGCACTCACATACTTTCTATTTTTAGTTAATTCTGCCTTCTCTAACTCATCTGGTTCATGATCAGCTAAAAAATCATCAACTGCCACTAAATACTGTTGGGCTTGTTCATAGTCCATAGGTAACATCGGTAGTATAGGCATGGGCGCTGGTTGACGACGAATCAGTTGAGACTTTTGTTTTAGCACCCATTCCTGAACAAAACTTGTGGGATGTTGCAAAATATCAGTTTTACCCCAGTTTGGCAGAGACTGCTTTTGCAAAGCAACCAGTTCCCTTTTTTTACTAATGAGCTTGACTCTTCCTTTTAAACAAACTTGTTGGCGATGAACTGCCAACCATCCTGCCAGTAATATAGTAAAGTTATACTCATTATAACCAAAAGGCGGTGCAGATAGTTCTGCCCAGATTTTTTCTAAATCAATAGTTTTTTCTGGTAGTCCTTGTAAGTCACTAATGTGAGAAATTCTATCCCAAGCCGCGCGGATTCTCTCATGGGTTGGTTCTTGAACAAAATATTGATCAGATGTTTTCTTCAGTAAGCCCCATGACTTGACAAAAACCTGATTAATAACCGTACTAAAAGACCGATCAGGTAATGTTTGTTCACTGATATGGTCTTCTATAAACATTTGTTTTGCCGTCCAACCAATAATTTTTCTCCCGGTGTGATGGTCGGAACGCATTTTATCAATTTCCTCCACTGGAGGAACCAAAGGATACAAATCTTGTAAAATTCTGCTGATGACCTGTTGGGGTTGCCGTTGTTCCGCTGGTGAAATTTTCTCTATTCCTACACAATGATAAGTACAATCATTGAATAAAGTCTTTAATCGGATGTTTACCTCTTCTTGCCAACGGTGGAGTTGTTCTTGATAAGCCTTCCCCAGTAGTCTTTTATCAGCACTCTCTGTTTTTTCTAGTTCTTTAATCTGTAAAATCACCCTGGCTAAATTTCCAGTTTCCTCTCTAGGGATAGCCACAGCAATGTAATTTTTAATCGGTGATTTAGACAAATAATTATCTACAGTAGTGCGAAATTCTTGTAATTCTTCTTGAGTTTCTGCCAGCACATAAGCCAAAATACCTTTTTCTTTAATATCCTTGAGAGTGCGACTGCTTTCTAAAGCTTGAATCAGTTTATCAATACTATATATCTTACATCTATACTGCCAATCTTCAGGTACTAACTTATTATCTTTGACAAATTTGTTAGCACTAATTGTTATATTATAGGGATGTTGATTAAGTATATTAATCTGATGACAATAGGCAACCACATCATTAATAGATGTGGTCATTGATTGAGTTTTTTCCGTAACTTCTTCTTGAATAATTGTAGGACTAATGTTTTCCCAGAAGCGGTAAAGTTTAATTTCCGGTCTGTAGTAAATTAAATCTCTTTCTTGTTCTAGTTTATCCAATCCTGTTTGCAGTCGATATCTTGGTAAACCCGTCAAACTCATTAAAATCTCTTGATGTTCTTCTCTATCTAATTTAGTCAAATTCTCCCCACTAGCTTCATATAAAAACAAACCTTTGAGAACAATTAACTCATCCTCATTATCAGCACTTCCCACCAAATCCACGGCTTTTTTATAATGTCTATAAACAGGGTAGTTAGAGAAATTTTCAATAAACGTATCCACCAAAGCAATGGGATAGATGTAATTAAGTTTGCCACTTTTTTCTACAGGTTGAGTGGCAATAAAATTTTTCACATAACCTTTTATAAACTGAATAGCGGTCCGGTCTTGAGTAAAATCCAGGTTACATAGTAGATATGCCGTCAAAGGATGGAGAGGAAAACACCCCTCAGATAAGTGGGTGTAAAACTCTGGAAAAGACCAACCTTTATTTTTATAAATTTTAATTCTATGTTCGTAAGCCATTTCCGCTTCTTTGCTGAGGGTATTATGCCACTGAGAACAAAATTTATGCCAAATTGCTTTATCTTTCCGTAGTAATAAGTTCTCCACCACTAATTCCAAGCTAGAAGCAGGATTATCATAGGTTGTGCCATCTTTTGGGGCTAGGCGAGTGGCAATCTTTTGATATTCAGGAATTACATTAGCCGCAATTCCAACAGCTTTACCAGGATGAATTTGGGTAAAACTGAGCAGAGCAATTTTTCCTTTATAGTTCTCACAGATATTAGTAATATTTTGCAGTGCAGTACCCCCAGCACCAACTTCATCTACTGCCCAAGACTTTAAATAGTAGTTTAGCTCATCAAATAAAATTAAAATCCCCTGGAAGCAGGCATTTTCCCCACTACAATAATTTTTAATCAAGTCTTGTAAAATATCTTGGATATTAACATCAGCCGCAAAATCAGGTGTAAATCCCGTCAGGTGAGCCGCAATTTTTTTAACAGTGGAGATAACATGAGAGTTATTTTGTCGCAGTAAACGCACCAGAACATCTAAATTACCATCAACACTACCAATGCTTTGGAGATAATCATCTGCCTTGACTCTATCCTGGTAAGTCAAACTTTCCAAGTAGCGTAGAGGTTCGCTGCATATATGTTGCGCCAAGGAATCTTGAATACCCGCCGCCGCCAAACTTTTCACCAATTGTTGTAAAAATTGTTTTTTGATGTCGCCGCCCTGGTCGCCACTGAGACAGATAACCAAATGTTGATGCAGTTGATTTTGTTTAAAAAGCTTTAACCGTTCGGCGATCGCTTGACTTTTGCCAAATGTGGCTTTTTCCACTTGTGACAAAATCCCCTGTACCTCTGGACTATGGCAGGGTTTTTGAAAAAAATTAGCGATCGTGATGGCAAAATGAGACTTACCCTTACCATATTGTTGAATCATCAAATGGATATTGGGCTGATTTGCACTATGGTAGCTACGGCTCACCGCATCCAAGATACCCACTGTTGACAACTCAGGTTTGATGGAGTCGTAGTTAAATATAAAACTTTCACATAAAGATAAATTTTTCATTGAATCATCTATCATGCCAAAGTTAACAGAACTAGCAATACTACCTTTAGCGTTAATTTCAACAAGTTGGTTCAGGAGCATAGTCAATAAAATGTTTTTGTGATTAATCATCCAGGAATACGCTTAGTTCGTTCTGGTAACCAGGTTTTGGGTGCCAGCTGCTGGGGTAGGATGATCCATAACAATTTTTCTAGCTTGCGAGTCTCTTCTAGTTGTTTCCAGAACAGAGTAATATGACTGCCAGATGTAACATGGAGATAAGTAATTAAACAATCCAACCCTTCTAGTAAAACCATTTCTTTGCTCACACTAGAACACATTGACTTAATGGCGCTTAGTTCTACATCAAGATTGTGATGAAGAGCCAGAAAAGTTGCTTCCGGATGATTTCGTTGTAGTAAATTTTGTCGGTAATTAACTCGATGGGCGTTGTTGTAATGAGCTATACGCACCAATTCAGTTTCATCAGGTCTATCCCACAGTAGCAGATGAATTTGGTCATCTGGCCTAGCATCTCGCAGCTGCAAGTGAGTTTCATCCTTCATAGGCTTTCTCTAGTAGTACCAAAGGTTCATCCCAGCGCCGAGTCACCTGAAAAGGAGGTACTACCCGTTGCTGTTCAATAATGCCATAAGCCTCCATAGCATTTAGCCGTTGTTGTAGTGCATCAGCTTTTATACCTAAAACAGCAGCCAGACCCATTTTTTGCTGGAGAATAGAGTCAGTGAGAACCGAATCTTCCTCTGGAAAATCACGTTCCCACAGCTTGGCTAGGAAGTAGCCTAATAGATAAGGGTTAGGTAAACAAGCACAGCCACCAATATATTGATCTTGTTCTTGGGTGAGTAACCTGCAAGATCCTAAAGCCGTAAATTCAGTATATGCTCGTAAGATAAATTTGATTCTCTCCCCAATAACTTTGGTTTCTTCCTCAAATATTGCTCCAGTGTGATTAAGTAATTCTTCTTTAGTAAATTTACTCAAACTAGGTAAAAATGTATATATAAAGTAAGACCATGCACCCCAATCAGCCGGGTTTTCTGGGGTTGGTTTAAGACCTTGAACACCAAAACTTAAATAAAAGTGCATCAACCAGTCTGTAATATTTGACTGTAACTCAGGGTCTATTCGCAAAACCACTTCCCCCTCGGGACTAGGGCGATTATTTTTGATTAACCCCCCACGTGTTGCCCAACTTTTTATCTTTCCCACCTTGGCATTACCTAAACTTGTTTTTTCCATCAAGTTAGATAAGCTATCATTTAAGCCTTTCTCTTCAGCAGCTGCACGAATCAGCCTACTAATTTCATCTTTTTTTAGGGCAAAAGAGCCATTAAAATGTAATTGCAATTTAGCCATGCTCTGATTAAAAAATCTTCCACCTACCTAATCTCTAAGATACAATGAATTGCATAATACAAGAAAAAATTTAAATAAATTATTTTAGCGCTAGTTATGGAATCTCCCATCGAAAGAATTAAACTCTCCCAAACAGCCAAAGACCAACTGCTCAAACTCAGACGCAGCACCAAAGTTGACCAATGGAATATTTTATGCCGTTGGGCATTTTGTCTTTCCCTGGCGGAACCAACCGCCCCTTCACCAGCACCAATTCCCCAAGATAGCAACGTAGAAATGACCTGGCGTGTATTTGGCGGCGAAATGTCCGATGTACTCCTCCTCGCCCTGAAACAACGTTGTCACAACGACGGCTACCCCACTGATAAAGACAGCCTCGCTACTCAATTTCGCTTGCACTTGCATCGTGGTATTGGCTACTTAGCAGGCGATCCCAACATTAAGAAAATTGAAGATTTAATTCAATTAGCGCTGAAAGATGGACAAGATAATTCATGGAGAGCTACCTAGAAATCCAGCGTCACAAAGCTGCTATCGTTCGTAATGATATATCTCGCCCGGTGCGATTGGCAATAGAATGGGCAATCCTCAATCAAAACACCTCATTCTTTGATTACGGTTGCGGATATGGTGGTGATGTGGAGCGAGTGGCGAATTTAGGTTATACCAGCGCTGGCTGGGACCCTTACTACTTCCCCAATGAAACCATTACCCCCGCGGATGTGGTCAACATGGGTTACGTCCTCAACGTAATTGAAGACCAGGAAGAACGCCGCCAAAGTCTGATCTACGCTTGGGAACTCACCCAACAAATTTTAATTGTTGCCGCACAGGTATTAATTAATGCCCCTAGCAAGACACAACTAGCCTACAGCGATGGTATTGTCACTCGTCGTAACACCTTTCAGAAATATTACGAACAAGAAGAATTAAAAACTTACATAGACGAAGTACTCCAGGTAGATGCAGTACCAGTGGCATTGGGTGTGTATTTTGTTTTCCGTGATGATGCCGCCAAAGAAAATTTTAAAGCCATCCGCTTCTTTTCTAGCAGTTCTACACCGAGAGTTCGTCTCCCCAGTAAGAGGTTTGAAGACTACCAAGGACAACTACAACCACTGATGGAATTTTTTACCAAACGCGGCAGACTACCAGTTAAAGGTGAATTAGCAAACCAAGGGGAAATATTTAAAGAATTTGGTAGCTTTCGCCGGGCTTTTAATGTGGTGTTACAAGTCACCGATGAGGCAGAATGGGATGCGATCGCCTATCGTCGTTCTTTAGATATCCAAGTATATCTGGCACTCACCCACTTTGAACAACGACCCTCATGGCACAAACTAGCCCCAGAAATGCGTCATGATATCAAAGCTTTTTTTGGTAGTTATGAAGAAGCCTGTCAAGTGGCCGATCAAAAGCTATTCAGCTTAGGTAATCCCCAAGTTGTACAAACCGCCTGTCGAAAAAGCCAAATTGGCAAACACACCCGGGGCGCGCTTTACGTTCATGTTTCAGCACTACCAGCCGTTGACCCTCTACTACGCATTTATGAAGGCTGTGCTAGTCGCACCATTGGGCGGGTAGATGGAGCCACATTAATTAAATATCATCTTGATAAATCGCAAATATCCTATTTGTTTTACCCAGAATTTGACCATGATCCCCATCCAGCCTTAACAGCCAGTATCACCATTGATTTAAAAACTTTATATATAACTCATCGTGATTACGCCAACAGGGCTAATCCGCCAATTTTGCACCGCAAGGAAAATTTTGTCACCCCCGACTACCCCCGCTACCAAGAATTTGCCCAACTCACCCAACAAGAAGAGCAATTAGGACTACTCAAGCACAAAAGCGACATTGGTACTCGTGTCGGTTGGTCAAAATACCTCGCAGCCCATAAAGTAGAAATTAAAAATCATCAAGTTGAGCAAATTCAAGATAATTAACTAACATATGCTATTTTTGGGTGATTTAAGACCATGACTCAGCCGCGCCAACCCTGGTAGATTTATATGTTTGCGTAGAATATGACAGCAGCTATGGGAAGATAACTGCAATTCACAAGATTGAGAAGGAACCTTGAAAATATGAATCCAGTGCGATCGCTGCTGAAGGTTTTCGCCAGTCGGAAAATGGCTGCTTTAACATTCATAGGTTTTTCCTCTGGTTTACCCTTGTTCTTAACCAGTAAAACCCTGCAAGCTTGGATGACTGTAGAACAAGTGGATTTAACCGCCATTGGCTTATTTAGCCTTGTGGGTATACCCTACTCATTAAAATTTATCTGGTCGCCTTTGTTAGATAGGTTTACAGTGCCAATTTTAGGTAGACGACGAGGCTGGTTAATCACACTGCAAATGGGGCTATTGATAGCCATCGCCCTCATGGCTTTCCAACAACCCAAACAAGCACTACAATTATTAGCCATTAATGCGGTAGCCATCGCCTTTTTAAGTGCCAGTCAAGACATTGCAGCTGATGCCTACCGTACTGATATTTTAGAATCATTAGAGTTGGGAGCGGGTGCTGCTGTTTTCGTGTTGGGTTATCGGATAGCACTATTATTCACAGGCTCTTTGGCATTGGTGCTGGCTGATAATTTACCCTGGCCATCAGTTTATCTATTAATGTCCTTGGGGATGGTAATAGGAATTATTGCCACCTTATTGGCACCAGAACCCAAAGAAACCAGCCCACCAGAATCTTTAACTGCTGCGGTAATTTTACCTTTTGGGGAATTTTTCCAGCGATTGGGGGTCATCCCAGCCATTTTAATCTTGCTGTTTATCGTTCTGTATAAACTGGGCGATTCCTTTGTCAACAATATGTCTACACCCTTCTTGCTGCAAACTGGATTCACCCAAACCGATATCGGCGCAATTCAAGGTGTTATGGGGCTGATTGCCACCATTGTCGGCACTTTGGCAGGGGGAACAATTTTGAGTAAAATTGGTGTCAACCGCTCACTTTGGTTATTTGGTGGGTTGCAGGCAGTCAGTAATTTAGCTTACTATATTCTAGCCAACATCGGGCAAAATTACCAGGCTTTAGTACTAACCATCAACATCGAAAACTTTTGTGGAGGTTTAGGAACGGCCGCCTTTATGGCATTTTTAATGAATATGTGTAACCAGCGCTTTTCTGCTACCCAATATGCTTTATTATCAAGTTTTATGGCTGTCAGTCGTGATATTCTAGTTGCGCCAGCAGGAACTCTAGCAAAAAGCACGGGTTGGCCGTTATTTTTCATTATAAGTATAGTCGCTGCTATCCCAGGACTACTTCTGTTACCATTGTTTGCCCCTTGGAATCCTAAACCAGTGGCAATATCCAGACCAGGACTTGAACAAGAAGACGAAGATTTATGGGGAACCAAGTAGTTATTATTGTCGGCACATTTATTCTCTTAATCACTGGCTTGTTACTCGGTTATGTTCTATCGCAGTTAGTTTTAGGGTTTTTAGCCTTTAACTTACTAACTCTGTTGGGAACATTCAGCCTGATTTTAATTTTTGGTACACTTTATTACGTCTTATTTTGGCAACTACGCAGGCAGGAATTACAAGTAACGACCATTGAAACACCAGCCCAGGTACAAGGGCAAATCAACACCCAAACAGCCGATAACCATCTGAAAAATAAACTAATTGCCAAATTAGGAGGTGATATCGCAGCAGCCGAGCGATTAATTGATCAAGCAAAGGTCAACTATCCGGGAATGCCAGAAAATTGGTATTGCGAGCGAGTAATTGATGACCTAGAACGGGATCAACGTTAACTATGCCCAAAAGTCGCTACAATAAATTCAGAAAAGTTCACCAATCTTTAACTAAATTCTCACACAATAAGCCCCAATGGTCATCATTCGTCAATACATCGCCCCATTACTAGCAGTGTTGGTATTCTCATTAGCCTTAGTGGCGGTCAGCGCGCGCATTTTTCTACCCTCTGACATGGCAGCACCCGCACCCATTGAGGAAAAAGCGGAAACCGTTTCTCTCTCCCTACTTACACTATAACTGAGTTTGTCTGAACAGCTGTTACCCGGTTACCATATTCGTCGCGGTTCAAGACTAGAGCGATCGCTGCTAGTGAAATTTATGCGGCTAACTTACCAAGAGCTATTTCCCCAGCAAGATTTTGGCCACCTAGCAGCAACCGTTGAACAATATTTCTCCCAGGAAACCCCCCTGTGGTGGGTAGATTGTTCAGCCGCGGAAAAATCCCCGCCATCTCCCATTGCTTGTATCTGGGTGGGAAATGCCATAGATCAAATCCATGGCCATCGCCATGCTCACATTTTTATGCTTTACGTATTCCCGGAACATCGGCGGCGCGGGGTTGCCACAGCTTTGATAAAATATGTAGAAAATTGGGCAATTCAAAGAGGCGATCAACAAATTGGCTTACAAGTTTTTACATCCAACCCACCCGCATTAAATCTTTATCATCATCTCGGTTATCAAACTCAATCCCTATGGATGGTAAAATCACTGCATCAGACTCAATGAACTAATCATTAGCATGGGGATTGAGGTAAATCCCACTAGGGCATTTAAATGATATATGTATGACGAAAAAGACCTAAGCTTACTTGATGTCGAGGTAGAAGCTCAAAGCCCCTTGGATAACATAGCAACCGACAGAAGTGTTGAACCTGAAGTGGCAGAGCTTGATCCAGAAGTGATGTTGGCTCTATTGCAAGATCATCAACCCCACCAACGGATGTTAGCGGCTCGCGCTTTTTGTGATATTCAAGATAAACGGGCTATCCCCCATTTAATTCACCTGTTAACTGATACCTGTCCCTTGGTGCGAGTAAGTGCAGCCTATGGTATTGGACGCAATCCTAGTCCGGAAGCGGTAGAACCGTTAATTTTACAACTTAATCAAGACTGGAACGGCTACGTGCGTAAAGGTGTAGTTTGGGCTTTAGGGAATTGCCGCGATCGCCGTTCTTTAGCCCCCCTAGCAGATGCCTTAAAAACTGATATTTCCGCAGTGCGCCTATGGTCTGCCAGTTCTTTAGCCCAAATGGCAAATGTTGGTTATGAAGCAGTGGTGGGAGCTATACCACCCCTCATTGAAGCCCTAGTCCAAGATCCAGTGGCTGCTGTGCGGAGTAATTGCGCTTGGAGTATTGGTCAACTGTGCCGAGAATTACCATCTAACATAGTTTATGCCACAGCCATAGATTCACTAATTCAAGCCTTTGCCGAAGACCAAGATTTAGGAGTTCGGGAAGACTGCAAAGCTTCACTATTAGGGGTGGGCGATCCTCGTGGTTTGCAGTTGATTGAAACCTTAGAACAAGAGGGCTTTTGAGTGTGTTATGGTACGAAGGTAGTCGGCATGGCGCAGCGGTACGACTTTTTCAGCAAGGCCTGGTTAGCAAGTTGTGCTGAACCTTCAAGAATCACCGACCTAGAAGGTCGGTGAGTATGTCAAATTGCTATCTCAGACCTCATTTACTTTTGATGAACTTTTTTATTGTCTGTCCCCGGCTTAACTAAATTCAGTTCATAAGGCCGTTCTGTGTCATCCTCTCCCAAATACTCACCATTTTGAATTTCCAGAATAACTAGGGGAATATGTCCTGGGTTGTCTACCTTATGGAGAGTAGCTGCAGGGACAAAAGTTGATTGATTTTTAATCAGTAACTTTTCCTCTGTTCCGCAAGTTACCTTAGCCACACCAGAGACCACAACCCAATGTTCATTACGGTGATAATGGATTTGTGGTTTAATCCCGTGTCTAGGCTTAATTTCCACACGACTAATTCTATAAGTCTCCCCTTCTTCTATCACCTCTACAGTACCCCAGTATCTTTCACCAGAATGATCAGAAGACTCGGGAATATTTGATTGAATATGATCCTTATTCTCAGACATAAATTTCTCAACTAAATCACTGTATCTTTTGCACCCGGCGTTCGCCATAACGTAATAGCCTTTCTATAGTAACCAGACGATTTTCCCAGGTTTGGACTTGATAGGGATTATCCCTAGCTTGTTGAGCCATCCACATGGGAAATTGAGATTGAAATCGATTCAATATCGCTTTGGCAGCTACTAAATTATTAAGAGAAGGTGAGGCTGCCAGCTGATTTAAAGTAGCTTGTACAAGCCTTACCTGTTGATTAAAATCCAAAATTGTCGCAGCAGACATTTGTAATTGCTGATTTTCCAACACTAACTGCCATTCTCCTTGTAAGGTAGTATAACGGAGAGCAGCAGTTTTAAAAGGGTGGCGGTAAGGAATAGGTTCATAGGTACTATAATAAACTTGTCCTTGGGTATTAGTAAAAATTTGTTCTAATTCATCATTAAAATTCTCCATCGCAAACAGTGCATAACCACTCACGGGTAAATCTCTGATTACTTGTAGTTGGTCAAAGGCTCCCAAATTAGGCAAAGAAAGCAAGCGGATACCTGGTAACAACAAAGTAGAACCTAAATTTCTGGAAGCTATCCAAGGTTCCGCTAATTTTTGGAATCTAGAAGTATCTTCAGCATAGGTCATGGGCACAATTAAATCTATATCTCCTCGCCTTGCCCAAACTTCCCAATTTTGTTGCAGTTTTTCAATGCGTTCTATTTCCGGTATGGGAAATACAGCCACTGAAAAAATCAAATCTGGGCGCTTTTCTCGTAATTTCTGGGTCACTTGGGCAACAAAGCTATTCACCTGTTCAGTACGAAATGCCGTCCACTTCCGCCACAAGTTCTGTTGACGGGGAGAAATATTTACTGGATCTACACCATGCAACTGCTGAAACCGCGCTCTTGCGGCTTTACCATAACCATAAGTGCGTCCAGCAAATGGGTCTTGAAAAGGATAGCGAATGTAGTCTAGTTGCAGACCATCTACTTGATAGCGAGTGACAATTTCTTCATACAACTTCAATAAATACCGCCTTAACTCCGGATTAGCTGGGTCGTAAAATGGCTTGGTCTGACCAACAGGAATTGTCTCACCCCGGTGATCGTAATTTGCCCAATCAGGATTGGCCGCCAGCACCGGACCAGGATAATTAGGACTGGCATTAATTAGTTTATTGTGTACCAGATTACCTGCTGCAAACACCCAAACCCAAGCGTGTAACTCCATTCTCCGGGCGTGGGCTAATTTCACCGCCGAGGCCAAGGGGTCCCAACCGCGAATTAATGGGTTGGTTTGTGGTGCGACTTGACTGGGATAAATAGTATAACCAGCGTTGACAGTTTCAAAAAAAATAGTGTTAATTCCCGACTTTGCCAAGCGATCAAAAATTTTAGCCAGTTCTTTTTCGCTACCAGCCTGAACAATTGTCCCCCGGTCTAACCACACAGCCCGCACTTCTGCGGGAGCTAATCTGCGATTGACAGGAAACTGCTTCCATAAATTCGCCTTGGTTGCTAGCCACTGTTGCTGCGCTAAACCATAGTTTTTTTGGGCAATCAATTCAGGTAATTTTTGGGCAACTAACCTTGCTTGTGATACTGCTTCCTGTTGACTGAGAATTTCTGGTGTGGTTCTGCTGGAAGTTAATTCTACCTGTTTTGTCTTTGGAGATTGGTTACTGGTGATCATTTCACCTATCCCTCTGTTACCATAAGCTGATGCTGCTAAATTAGCGCTTTCTACTCGACCAATCAAACTTTCTAGCTGATGTTGAAGTGCAGTTTTTTCAGTGCTACTCGCTATCACTTCATGATCATCAGTTGGTTGGTTGGAGTTGGGTGCAGCATCCATACCCACAACTTCGGCTGGTTCTGGTGGCTGGATTTGTTGAGGACTAGGGGGAGTAGGTAGTGAAGAATATGGAGTGAAGGACAATGGAGAAGATGAGGGAGCAGTTGCCACTGATGTACCGCAAGTTGGGGATGCTCCTGTAATTTTTTTCTGGACATTTTCTGCCGATAGATGGCGATTTAAAGCAGCTTTTAACCAATTGTTATCTAAATCGGCTGAGGAGGCTGTATTTGTTCCCCAGCGCCAACCAAAGAAAGTAGAACGCTCCGTCGTCACCACTGCTACAGGATTATCTAGAGAATTCCACAGAGCAGCCCCTTGAGTGCTAACATTGTTAGGAATTAAAACACCGCCTTTGACACTGCCAAATAGTCCGTTTTGGTTTGCCCATTGATGATTCGGACTTTTTGAGGGTTGTATTTGTTGGGTCTGATTAAGACTAAAACCCCAATAACCACCTAAGAGCGATCGCAATAACTGCCGAACTCCTGGTACTGATAAACTACCCACAGCACCGCTAGCAATCACCTTTCCGCCCTTGCTCATCCATTCCTGTAGTGCCACTGCTTGGATTGGTGTTATTCTCTCAACATTAGGCAAAAACAATACTTGGCGATCGCCAAAATCTACCCCACTCCTGACATTAGCCAGGCGAATAACGCAATATTTCACATTTACTGCTTGCAGTCCCTTGGTGATTTCTGCCCATTCCTGGTTATTATCCTGGCTGTGTACCACGGTTAACACAGGTTCCCTACTGGTGGCCGTTGCCGGTAGGATACCACAGCAATTAAAAATTAAAAGTTTAAAACTGACAATGAAGAATCCAACTTGTTTAACTTGTTTATGGCATTTACTCTGATTCTTCACTACTCACTCCTCAGTTACGATTGACTCACTTTCTTTTATTTATCATCTTCTTGACACTCCCCGGCGTAAACGCTTCAACCTATTCATCCCTTGCTATAGCTGTTTTCGCTGCTTAGTAAGGTACATCATTAACAAGCAGGATGCTTGTGTTACAAGACGATCACAGTACCGTCGAGAAATAACTGATATTTGCCAACTAAGCCAAAACAACTCCAGTAATACAAGTATTGATCAGTTCTTCAATACCAGAAACTGGGAATATTTCTGTATTCAGTTTACCAGCTACCTCTGCCAAGCTCATATCATCTAAAAACACTAATTCCCCATGTTTAAGCATCACTTTTGGCAGCAAAATTCCCCCGCCTAAATCTTTCCCATGGAGATTGAGAAGTAAATCATGACCTGTAATTAACCCAGTAACAGTAATATTTTGACCCCAGTAATCACTACATAAAGCCTGCATATTTACTTCTAAACCCTCAACTTGATTTAAGCGTTGCACAATGGGTTGAAATGCCTTTTCCACTGCATTACCAACCACCCAAGTTAGTTTTCTCGGTTCATCCAGCTTGGCGGGTAACAATTCTGCGGCCATAGATGTAAACTGCTTAATAAATAAACGAATAGAACCGACACCATTATCAATTTGCGGATATTCTTCATATTCCGCCTCTGTGGGCAATTCTTCACCTGCAATCAAAAACCATTCATCAGCTAACCAAGCAAAACGAGAAGCGAATTTTTGGCGAAATTGTTGGGAGATGCTTTGCACTTGGGAAATTACTTCTTGAGCTTTTTCCCTGGTTACAGGGATGAGTTCATCTTCTGGTGGGCGAAATTTTGTCAAACCCACTGGCACCACCGCCACTGATGCAACAGCAGGTATTTCCCCACTATGGAAAAACGCTAAATCCTGGAGGGTTCGTTCTAGGTGTTGACCATCATTAATACCAGGACAAACCACTACTTGGGCGTGAATTTGCAATCTCCGGTCTTGGAACCATTTAATTTGTGAGAAAATTTGTCCAGCACGCTGATTTTTTAGCAATCTAATTCTAATTTCCGGTTCCGTAGCATGAACAGAAACAAACAAAGGAGAGAGGCGCATTTGTTCAATGCGCTGCCATTCTTTCTCTGACAAATTAGTTAGAGTTAAGTAGGAACCATATAAAAAGCTGAGACGGTAATCATCATCTTTTAAGTACAAGCTGGAACGCTTACCGGGTGGTTGCTGGTCAATAAAGCAAAATGGACAACGGTTATTACATTGAATTAAACCATCAAATAAAGCCGTGGCAAATTCTAGCCCTAGGTCTTCATCATAATCTTTTTCAATTTCAATGTGATGAGTTTTACCATTCCTGTCTAAAACTTCTAATTCCAGAAATTCATCAGCACATAAAAATTGATAATCAATTAAATCGCGGGGCTTTGTGCTGTTGATAGCAACTATGGCATCCCCAGACTCAAAGCCAATTTCTGCGGCGATGGAATCCGGTAATACTTTAGTAATTTGGGCAGGATGGATGGTAGACATAATAAGGGAATTTTAGATTTTAGTTGCTTGACTATTAACTATTTTTCAACAAACCGGCGCTGATGGCCGCCAAGATGACCACACCAAATATGAGACGATACCAAATAAACACCCAAGTGCTTTTGGTTTTCAAAAATTGTATCAAACCAGCGATCGCTATATATGAAAATATCCCGGATGAAATTACTCCCACAACCATAGGAACCATAGCCACATTACCCACACCTATTTCTAAAAAATCTTTTAATTCTACTAATCCAGCCATAGTGATGGCGGGAATTCCTAACAAGAACGAAAATCTGGCCGCAGTTTCCCGTTCTAAGCTCATAAATAATCCCCCGGTGATGGTAGAACCTGAACGGGATACCCCAGGAATTAATGCCAATGATTGAGCTAAACCCATCCACAGCCCATCTTTAAGGCTGAGATGCTCAAAGTTTCGTTGACGCTTACCGAGTTTTTCTGCCAATCCCAATAATAACGACATCAATATAGAAGCAATGGCAATGGCTACTAAGCTTCTTAAGGGTGAACTATCATAATCTGGAATAAATCTTTTAATTAACAATCCAAACACCACTATCGGTATTGTTCCCAAAATAATTCCCAGAAATAGCTGAAAGTCATGGCTGTCGTAGTCTTTCTGAGTAATGGCTTTAATTGCGCCCTTGATAATTTGCCTCATGTCATCCCAGAAATACCACAGCACGGCGATAATACTCCCCAGCTGAACAATGGCTGTAAAAGCTACTCCCGGATCACCCCAACCCAATGCTACGGGTACAACTTTTAAATGTGCTGAACTGCTGATGGGGAGAAATTCAGTCATACCCTGAACAAAGCCTAAAAAAATAGCCTGCAAGATATTCATTTGTTGCTGTACTTCTTCTAAACCTGGATTACCTGGGCTACTGAAAACTTTTGTCGGAAATATTGCAACTGAGCAAATGGCAGATGCTGCACTTAACATTATAAAGCATTGACGTTTCGATAAAGCCATTTATTTTACCTGCTACAACCAATTACACAAACAGCCCTCTGGATCACCTTCCAGGAAAATCCCCCCAGAAAGTACCGGTTTGGTACAGATCAAGAATTTTTTTATTTTAGTCACCACTTTAGGCAAAAACTCAGTAAAATAAAAATGCCCTGGGGGGGCATTTGAAATGTGATACCTTAAATAATATAAAGTTTAGTAACAAAAATTAAAAACCCAAAAAAACCTTGATTAACAACATTTTGTCTTCCTACACCACTTCTACCACCGTGATTAATACTGATTTAGCCGCAAGAGAATTTGAGTCGAAGAACATCAGGGAATTAGAATCTACACTTTCCCTATCTCCTCCCATAGCCATATCTACTGCTGTGGGGGAAATTTGGTTAGTATTTGCAGCAGCTGTGTTATTAGTATCAGTACCAGTATTTATAGAAGCGCCCTTGGTGCGATCGCTACCAATTATCAGTGTAGCCAGTACAGGATTTTGGCTATGGCTGAGTTTTAGCTTAATGTCACGCCCTCAAACTTATACCTGGGGAGATTTGCTGTTTGGCTTTAGCTGGAGTTGGTTAGCAGGAGCAATTTACTGGGGTTGGCTGCGTTGGGAACCCCTCTGGCATTTACCAGTAGAGTCTATTGGTCTACCATTTGCTTGTTGGTGTTTACTCAGGAATTGGGGCAAAGTTGGTAACTGGTTTTATTTAGGCTCCTTACTGGGTACGGTGTTAACAGATGTATATTTTTATATAGTAGACTTAATGCCCTATTGGCGGCAAGTTATGCAGGTTGAACCTGCTAATGTATCACCAATTTTACAATCTGCTTTAATCCAGGTACAAACCCCTTGGGGAGAAGGCTGGGCAGTAGTTTTAGCTATATTGCTCTTAACAGCAGGAGTTTTACCTTTACGTACAAAATCAAAACATTGGTACGCTTTTATCGGAGCGGTGTTAAGTACAATTTTGGTAGATACCCTATTTTTCATAGCTGCAAGTGCAGCCTAAAAAGTAATTACTCGTAAAGGCAGGGAACAGGGAACAGGCAAAAAAATCAATAAGGTGTAAAAAGTGTTGTTCAAAAACCAAATAGGAGTCCAAAACCAATGTACTTTAGCTCGTGCGTCTAAATTGACCTCAGAGTTGATAGTATTGTTAAAGATTTAGGTTAAGGTCGTGATTTCAGTTTGATGAACAAGGGAGAAAAATCGTGAAAACATTGATGCGTTTATTAACAGTATTTAGCTTGTTGCTCGGTTCCTGGGGATGGCTGGGAACAAATCACATAGCCACAGCAGCCAATATCAATAGCCTAACTTGGCAAAAAGTCCCAATTTTGGCAATTTCCCTCCAGAACAGTGCAGACGCTAAATTAGGAACAGAATTTGGTAAAAAAAATAGACTTGAATAATACCAACGTGCGAGCTTTTCAACAGTACCCAGGGCTATACCCCACTCTAGCTAGAAAAATCATTCTAAATGCTCCATACAAAGAAGTAGAGGATGTATTGAACATACCGGGATTAAGCGATCGCCAAATAGAAATTTTGCAAAGTAACTTAGGAAACTTTGCTGTTACCGACCCAACTACTGCCTTCATTGAGGGCGATGATCGCTTTAACAATGGTATCTACAGATAGCTAAAAAATGGGGCATGGGGCATAATCCCCTTGTCCAAAATCCCAAACCCAAAATCCAAAATCCAAAATTGTTTGACATTCCTAGCGAATTTGATGTTTTAGTAATCGGTGCCGGCGCTGCTGGACTGTACACAGCCCTGTGTTTACCAGAAAACCTGCGAGTCGGCTTAATTACAAAAGAAACTCTGTCTTTATCCGCCAGTGACTGGGCTCAAGGAGGCATTGCTGCGGCCATTGCTCCAGAAGACTCCCCCTCATTGCATATTGAGGACACATTGCAAGCAGGAGCGGGCTTGTGCGATCGCCCGGCCGTAGAATTCCTTGCCCAACAAGCCCCCCAGTGTATTCAATCCCTCCTTAACTTGGGAGTAGCTTTTGACCGTCATGGTCAAAGTTTAGCTTTAACCTTAGAAGCCGCTCACTCTCGTCATCGTGTCCTGCACACTGCTGACACCACGGGTAGGGAAGTGACCACCACCCTCACAGCGCAAGTATTGCGCCGCCAAAACATTCAAGTCATCCAGCAAGCCTTGGCTTTGAATCTGTGGCTAGAACCCGAAACCCCAAGATGTCAAGGAATTAGCCTATTTTATCAAGGTAAAATCACATGGATCAAAGCTGCTGCGGTGGTTTTAGCAACAGGAGGAGGAGGTCAGGTATTTGCCCAAACCACCAACCCAGCTGTCAGTACAGGAGACGGGGTAGCCATGGCCTATCGAGCCGGGGCTATTCTCCGAGATTTGGAATTTGTGCAATTTCACCCTACTTCCCTGACTAAACCCGGAGCAGATCACTTTCTCATTAGTGAAGCTGTACGTGGCGAAGGCGCACACCTTGTAGATGACACAGGACGACGTTTTGCCTTTGATTATCATCCTGCTGGTGAACTAGCACCTAGGGATGTAGTTAGTAGAGCTATTTTCAGCCACCTCAAACACACAGCCATTGATCTTGCCACAGCCCATGTTTGGCTAGATATGCGCCCCATCCCCCCAGAAAAAATTAGTCATCGCTTTCCCAACATTGTTAAAGTTTGTCAACATTGGGGTATTGATGTCTTCCATGACCGCATTCCCGTAGCCCCGGCTGCTCATTACTGGATGGGTGGTATTGCCACTGATTTAATGAATCACACCAACATTGCGGGTTTATACGCAGTGGGAGAAAATGCCAGTACGGGAGTTCATGGGGCTAATCGTTTAGCAAGTAACTCTCTACTGGAGTGTATTGTGTTTGGCGCGCAAATGGCTAATATTAATTTAACCAATGTCACACCATCCCCACAATTACGCACACTGCCATCCAGAAAATTTAGCGCCGATATCAGCGCATGGCAAAGCCAAAAAACAGATTTAGAAACAATTAGAGAAAAATTACCACCATTGGTTTGGCAAAGTGCAGGTATTTGTCGAGAACAGTCAGGTTTAGCAGATGCCATCGCTACCGTAGCATCTTGGCAAGAAGATTTTGCTGCCTTGCCCTTAAGTCAATTTTTATTCTCTTTAAGTCCTAAAGAACCAGCGACTTTAGATATACCAGATGTAGAACGGCAAGTACGACTGTGGGCAGAAACCCGAAATTTACTAGATGTGGCTTATTTAATTCTCAACAGCGCAGCTTTTAGAACCGAAAGCCGTGGCGGACATTACCGGCTAGACTACCCCCAGCCAGACCCCAATTGGCAAGTTCACACCATAGTACAAAAAGTCTCAATGGCAGAAATCTCCGGTCCGGAAAAACTAGACATTTTTAGCCAGAGTGAGGTACATAATTAGCGTAACTGTATTAAGCAGCGAAGGGTTTTGTTATCAGCAAGCAAGATGCTCGCGCTACAAGAGATCATTTACATTTGTATCTCACGTGTTTAAAAAATGTTATGTCAACGAGTACCACTACCATTTTTACTGTCAGGACCCCCATTATTTGGCGGAACATATATTTCTTGGAAATCCTGATAATTAACTCTATTGTTGGTTAAACTTATACTGCCACTGGAATTCAATTCATCAAACGTGACAGCATCAAGGCTGACTATGGCAGCAGCTATTTTTGGACTGATGATTAAACAAATATTGATACAAAATATAACAGCTTTCATAAAGATTAGGGTAATTAAATATACATAATATCTTTCAGGCAAATTCATAACAATTTTTACCCAGATGCTTGGCGCGGTACATAGCCGCATCAGCTTGTCTGATCAGTGTTTCAGCATCTTGACTACTGAGGGGATAAACGCTAATACCAATACTGGCAGAAACCCTAGCAGTACATCCCTCCAAAACAATTGGATAATTAATGCTGGCTAAAATTTTTTCAGCGATTTTAGCTGCTGCCTCCAAGTGAGAAATTGAGCGTAAAATTACTGTAAATTCATCGCCTCCTAATCGGCACACAGTGTCGTTATGGCGTAAAGTTTTGGTCAGTCGTTCAGCAATGGATATTAGCAAGCGATCGCCCATGTCGTGTCCTAAACTATCATTGATTTCCTTAAAGCCATCTAAGTCAATAAATAGCAGTCCCAGTAACAAATTATGATTTTTTGCCCAAAGTAACGATTCTTGGAGTTGTTCTGCAAAAAATTTCCGATTACTCAAACCTGTTAAAGGATCATGATCAGCCAGATAACGCCAATGGTCTTCCTGAAGTTTTAATTCATGATGAGAGCGGAATAACTCATCAGCAGTGCGCTTCAAGTGTTCTTCCCTTAACTTACGCTGGGTAATATCGCGGATGACCCCCACCAAAAAGAAATTACCAGCAGCGTCTTTGTGCAGCGATCGCTTAGTGGCAATTACATGAGTAGTACCAGTGGAATCAGTAAATTCTTCTTCATTTTCCTGGGGGTGCTGGGTTTGAAATACCAGCTGATCTTGTTGGCGAAATAAATTCGCCTCATGTTGAGGAAAAAAGTCATATTCTGATTTTTCAATTAATATAGTATCGGGATAACCGATTAACTGACAATAGGCGTCATTTAAAACCATCCATTTATATTGTTCATTTTTCACAAATACCGGATCAGCAATTGTGTTAATCACCTGTTGTAAAAATTCTTTAGAACGTTTTAATTCTTCTTGTCTATAGGCAATATGAGAAGTAATCCAAATAGCCGAAGCAGCAAAGGTTATTAATGCAGGGATAATTGGTATCCACCAACCCAACAAAAAAGCCAAGTAAGAAAATATAATCAGCACTAAGTAAGATAGTAAAATACTAAAAATGCTTTTCATCGGCGATCTAACCCGCCATGTGATCAGAGAACCCAGATAAGACCAAGCAAAAATCCATAAATATTCCCATTTATCACACCAAACTTTAAGTAAAGGTCTTCCTTGTAAAGCTGCTGAGATTAACTCATGAATAAAATAAGCTTGTAGTTGGATACCAGGAATAGGCTCGGCTGTACCAATCAAACTACTAGAATAAGGAATAAATACAAAATCTTGGATACTAGGAGCAGTAGAACCAATCAGTACAATGCGATCGCGAATCAAGTTTTTTGCCACCTTATTTTCTAGCACATCCCTCATATTCACCTGAGCATAACCACAGTATTTTAATAAACTGTGACAGCCTGGTTTAGGAAAATTAGACAAAATTTGGTAGCCTTTAGCATCCGCTCTCACATAAGCACCATCATTAGCTTCAAAGCGGGTAAAAACTGCCTTACCCAACTGTAAATATTCAGATTTATTAGCTGCTTTTTGGGGAGTAATACCTTCAGATTGTAAATACAATAAAGCCAACTTCAAAGCAAAACTTTCGTGTACTTCCTCACCAACGTGCCAATACAGCAAGCTACGACGTACTTTGCCATCAGGATCATATAACACATTATTAAAACCCACTTGGTGATCATTCATCTCCGGTGGAGGTGAAACACTAACACTTTGATTATTTGCCAATAGTTTATTCCCAATTAAGTTGGGCATTGATTTATAAGCTGCTACCAGTTTTTCATAACCAGACTTCACCGGTAAATTACGGTAGATATCTAAACCAATAGCGCGGGGTTGATGCACTTGTATTTTTTGTAATAAATCGGCAATATCATCATCTGGAATTGGCCAGGAACCTATTTGCTTTAAAGAAGCCTCATCAATGGCTACAATAGTTATACTACTATCAGGTGAATCATTTAGACGTAAGTGAAATAATTGATCTAAGCCTGCTAACTCTAAAGATTGTAATAATCCCACAGATCGGAGCATCAAGATACAAACTGTCACAATAAAAGCTGTAATCAATTCCCTATATTCTCGGACAAGCTTTTGTTTCAGTTTTCTAGGACACTTGACAAAATATTTTACTATTTGCTTACTCATACCTCAAGGTTTTTCGGCCTATTTTATTATAAACAGCTATAAGTTCACAAATTGATTTTTTGGTTTTTAGCAAAAAAAAAGTCAACTGGGAGAAAATTTCGCAGCGCATCAACCAGTTGACCGAAATATCAACGGCGAGCAGAGCTACTGGCTTCAGACATGGGGGTTAGCCGTTGGCGATTAAAATCGCCTTCCCCATTCTTCAACTAATTCGCTTGCACTAATAAACTCTAATATTCTGCCATGCCCTAGGTGTTAAAACTACGGTTCTTTTGGTTTTAACTTGATCATCAAGCATTGGTATATTTTTTAATCTTGTTTGTCCTTTCATGGTTGCCATTCTTAGATATACTATGTGAATGCAGCCAAAGTAATCAGGAACGTCAGTGGCGCTGGAATCCCCCGACTAAAGGCGGGGGAGTGTCAATAGTTTTATTATGAATTTTCGGGATACAAAGACTAATTTTTAGTTTTCCCTATTCTCTAATTATCTGAAATACTTAAAGTTTCTGGAACCTGTATAACCAGATATTTTTGCCAGTTCGTCCAGGTTTTGCACTCCGCTATAGGCTTTACCATTAATAATCCAAGTGGGGAAGCCGGTAATCTTAGCGGCTTGACAAACTTCTGGTTGACCTTTGGGGCTATCACTAGCACACTCCACCGTAATCTGATTATCTTGAAGAATCTGGTAAGCTTCTTTACCAAAGAGTAGTTTTTGTTCGTGGCAATGAGGACACCAATAGGCAACATATTCCTTAGCGTCTGTGGTAGCCAGATGGCGTGCTAATTCAATTTCTGCCTCACCAGAATTAGTGGTAATTGTCCAACCAAAAGCAGGGTTAGGTTGTTCTTTGGGAACAAAGTTAATTTTTTGAGGTTCTCCAAGGGTAGAGTTTGAGGTCACACCTGATGAATTTACCCCAGCATAGACACCTAAAGTACCAATCAGAGTGACCATCCCCACAATAATAGCGGTGAAGAAAATTTGCCCAATGTCTTCCCACACACGACCCATAATGGTCAACACTAAAAGGCTAACAGAGAAGAGGGCGGAAGCAATACAGTAATAACAGACCGCTTGGATTTGGAATGCCAACACATACATTAAATAGCCACTGAACACCGACATAGCGATCGCTCCTATCAACAGCAACCACGAAGTCAAGTTTTCTAGTTGTTTAAGGCTATTTTTATCACTTGGTTTCCATAGCAAAGGAGCAACAGCCAAAATCACCATAGTCACATAAGCCAAAAAACCAAATAAAGCTAACGGCTGACCGCCAAAAATTGGTATGGTTGCCCAAGGACTGGAAAGTACATCATCACAGCCTTTAGCTCCGGCTTCCGCCACACAAGCGGCAGTACCTCCTGTTAACTTTTTGATGGTGATATAACCTGTTGTCAAAGCACCAAGTCCGGCGATCGCGGCTAACAATGGACGGGACCATTTATGAATCCAAGGAGTAGAACGGCGGCGAATCATAGGTAGTAGTGTATTGGTTTTGCTTTTGACCAAAAGAATGGGATGAGAAGCCCGTCCTAGAAGGACGGCTTTTTATTGTGTTATACTACAAGAGTAGTCGGCTGCCTAGCTAACCCTAAGAAGGAACGTCAGTGACGCTGGAATCACCCGCCTTTAGGCGTGGGGAGTGTCAACAGAAATAGATTGAATATCACCTGGAGGATTTTCACCACTACGAGCAGCTTCCACAAATTGACTGACGCGAATCGGGTCAATTGGTTGCTCTATTCGACCGTGGCGCTTGAGTGAACTAGAAACAATTACACCATTTGCTGCTTCCATTAGTGTAGAAATATTTTCCCAATTAGCCCCACTACCAATAAAAACTGGAGTGCCATTAGCCGCACCAGAAGCTAATTCCAGGTCTTCTTGGTTAGGTGGGCTGCCGGTAGCCCAGCCAGACAAAATTATGGCATCTGCTAAACCTCTTTCAATTGTGTCTTTGACAGCAACTGTGAGATTTGGGGCACTCAACGGACGAGCGTGTTTCACCAACACATCAGCCATAATTTTGACATCGCAGCCCAATTCTCGCCGATAACGGAGTAATTGATGGGCTTCTCCTTCAATTAATCCTTGGTCTGTGGCCATCACTCCTGTCAAAACATTAACGCGAATGAATTCTGCTCCTGTGCTGTAGGCAATGGCCATTGCACTTTTGCTGTCGTTTCGCAAAACATTCAAACCTATGGGCAATGGCACCAAATTTTGAATTCTTTGTACCACCACAGTCATGGCACTCACCACTGCGGGATCTACTTGGTTTTTTACAAATGGCGCGTCAAAAAAGTTTTCCACAATAATACCGTTTACTCCGCCACTGGCTAGGGCTGCTGCTTCTTGTTCCGCACGGTGAATTACTGCTTTGAGATTGCCTCCCCAACGGGGCGAGGTGGGCAGTGGAAGTAGGTGAACCACGCCAATAATCGGTGTTCGAGTTTTAAATAGCTGATATAAGTCCACGTTATTAATCCGTTTTGCGGGGTCTAGTGTTCACCAGTCGAGAGTCCAGAACTTGTTTGACTGTGCCAATTGTGGATTTTGGATTTCTCTGAATTTTTTGATTTTCAATTTCAAATTCTTTTGAAGTTGAGTCCCGATCCAGTATCTTTGATAATTTCTGCGCCCGGGTAGAGGGATTGCATATCAGCGGTTTGTCTGTCGAGATCATGTCGCTGTTTTGAGGAACTGAATTGACAGTAGCAAATAGTGGTAGTCCTAGTTGAATCACGTCTGATGTATGATTCAAGATTGTACAATCTTTGCCCTGCCGGGTTTTTAATGCTTTTGATTTTTCCTTCATCTGCATATCTCCTCAAGGCATTAGGGTGCAACCCCAGAAATTCGACCGCTTTTCTGAGTGGTATGTAATTCTGCCATAGGTAAAGTATAGCATTAGTTAACACACGTTAGCATATGATTAACTAGCTAATTTCTTCTTCCCTAGGATGGAAAATATTGTAAAACCTATCCTAAGATATGTTAAGATCAAACCAGGCTAGAAGAGGAGTTTGCTACGCAAAAGAAGCGAGGTAACTTCCCACACTTGGGGCTGGTCTTCGGCGCATGATCGTTGGCAAGTCCTAAGTATAACGGTAGAGTAAGCGCTTTATTCGGCGTGTTTTCGTACTCATGCGAAAAAAATTACGCAGAGAGCGCGATTTCCCAGAGGGCAGCGACTTCTCACAACAAGCCCTTTGGGCAGCTTCCCGATGGGTAAATCAACAACACACGCTGCGGTAATGAAAAATACCAACAGAGAATTTGTGAAAAAAATAAAAGTGTCAATTATACTCAAAGACACTCCACTTGCCCCGGGAAATAGACTAAATAGTAAAAATATCATAACATGGCAGGAAAATATCCATGTCATGTAACTTTAGGTAGTAGCTGTCAGTTAAAGCCTGCTATTCTAGTCTAAAGTTTGTAAAGTTGTCTATCACAAGCAGCTAAAATAGGGCTGGTTGGATATCAAATTACCAAAAAAAGAAAAAAACAGCAAATGTTTTCAAAATATGGGTGAAAAGCCAACAATTGCCATTTCGCACTTGGGCTGCGAAAAAAACCGAATTGATACAGAACATATGCTAGGACTGCTCGTAGAAGCAGGCTATGGCGTAGATACAAATGAAGAGTTGGCAGATTACGTTATAGTTAATACTTGTAGTTTTATAGAAGCAGCAAGAGAGGAATCCGTCAAAACCTTAGTGGAACTGGCAGAAGCCAACAAGAAAATCGTGATCACGGGCTGTATGGCACAGCACTTCCAGGAACAATTACTGGAAGAGTTGCCAGAGGCAGTAGCATTAGTAGGGACGGGAGATTATCACAAAATTGTTAATGTCATCAAGCGTGTAGAACAAGGGGAGCGGGTACAAGAGGTTAGTGCCGAACCAACCTACATTGCCGACGAGACTACACCCCGCTATCGTACTACAACCGAAGGCGTGGCCTATCTGCGAATAGCAGAAGGATGTGATTATAGTTGTGCATTTTGTATTATTCCCCATCTGCGAGGAAAGCAGCGATCGCGTACTATTGAATCTATAGTTGCTGAAGCCGAGCAGTTAGCTAGTCAAGGGGTGCAGGAAATTATTTTAATTTCCCAAATCACCACCAATTACGGGTTAGATATCTATGGTAAACCAAAGTTAGCCGAATTACTGCGCGCTTTGGGTAAGGTAGATGTACGGTGGATTAGAATGCACTACGCATATCCCACCGGGCTGACCCCAGATGTAATAAAGGCAGTCCAAGAAACCCACAACGTTTTACCATATCTGGATTTGCCCCTGCAACATTCTCATCCAGATATTCTTCGGTCCATGAATCGTCCTTGGCAAGGACGGGTAAATGATGGGATTATTGAACGCATCAAACTAGCTCTGCCAAATGCCGTACTCAGGACAACATTTATAGTTGGTTTCCCTGGAGAAACCCCAGAACATTTTCAGCATCTACTAGAATTCGTCCAGCGGCATGAATTTGACCATGTTGGTGTATTCAAATTTTCACCAGAAGAAGGAACGCCGGCATACAAACTAGCCAATCCAATACCCCAAGAAATAATGGATGAGCGCTGGCATAGATTAATGGCGCTGCAGGAACCGATTGCAGCTAAAAAAAATCAACAGGAAATCGGCAAAGTTGTTGACATCCTGATTGAACAAGAACACCCTGAAAGTGGAAAGCTAATAGGTCGCTCAGGTAGGTTTTCCCCAGAAGTCGATGGTCAGGTATATGTCGATGGGGAAGCAAAATTAGGAACCATTGTACCTGTGGCAATCCACAATGCTGATACATACGACCTCTACGGTCACGTTGTCAATAGTTACCCAATGTAAAAGCATCAGGGTGGATCAAGCACTGCGTATGCCTGGATAAAGCAGTGTCTCCACCACCAGAGAAGTCATATTCAGCCCTTTAGGCATCACTGACCCTCTTTCCCCGTGGAGTCCTTACTTAGATGAGGGTTCCACCAAATAGTGATAAATCTGACCACTGAATGCAGATGTTGTTGATCAGCCACTGCCGTCAGATTGACAAATCTAAAACCAAAAAACAAAATCTAGGAGAATTAATGACTCTTTCCTTTCAAGAATTAGGTATTTCACAAAAACGTGTTGAGCAACTCGAAAAAATTGGTTTTACCACACCTACCAATATTCAGGCTCAAGCCATTCCCCAACTGTTAGCAGGTAGGGATGTGGTGGGTCAATCTCAAACCGGCACGGGCAAAACAGCAGCATTTTCCTTGCCAATTATAGAGCAGTTGGATATTAACCAAAAAGCTGTACAAGCAATGGTATTAGCTCCAACCCGTGAGTTAGCAATTCAAGTTCATGATGCCATCAGCCAATTTGCGGGCAACGAAGGATTGCGAATTCTGGCAATTTATGGCGGTCAATCAATTGAACGCCAAATGATGCAACTCAAACGCGGTGTTCACATGGTAGTAGGTACGCCAGGACGAATGATCGATTTACTAGACCGGGGTTGTCTAAAACTCGATCAAGTGAAGTGGTTTGTCTTGGATGAAGCTGACGAAATGTTGAGCATGGGCTTTATTGATGATGTGATCAAAATCTTATCTCAAGCCCCCCAAGAGCGCCAAACAGCTTTATTCTCGGCAACAATGCCACCATCCATTCGCATGATTGTTAACAAATTCTTGCGAAATCCAGCCACAGTCACTGTAGAACAGCCAAAGGCCACACCCAACAAAATCAATCAAGTAGCCTATCTCATCCCCCGTCACTGGACAAAAGCTAAAGCACTACAGCCAATTCTGGAAATGGAAGATCCAGAAACCGCTTTAATTTTTGTGCGTACCAGACGTACAGCAGCAGAACTCACCAATCTACTGCAAGCAGCAGGTCACAGTGTTGATGAGTACCACGGCGACTTGTCCCAACAAGCACGGGAACGACTATTGACCAGATTCCGTAATCGTCAGGTGCGCTGGGTAGTGGCTACTGATATAGCAGCACGGGGGCTGGATGTGGACCTACTTTCCCATGTGATTAACTACGACCTGCCAGATAGCCCGGAAACCTATGTTCACCGCATTGGCCGCACTGGTCGTGCCGGTAAAGAAGGTACAGCAATTTCTTTAGTACAACCCTTCGAGCGCCGCAAACAACAGGCATTTGAGCGCCACAACCGCCAAACTTGGCAATTGCTTTCTATTCCCACACGAGCGCAAATCGAAGCGCGACACATCCAAAAATTGCAAAGTAAGGTCAAAGAAACCCTAACAGGCGAACGCCTAGCTTCATTCCTCCCCATAGTCAGCGAACTAATCGGAGAATATGATGCTCATGCGATCGCCGCAGCTGCACTACAAATGGCCTATGACCAAACTCGCCCTGCTTGGTTGCAAACAGGCGTAGATCCGGAAGAAGATGCCCCCTGCCCCAAACCCAAGTTGACCAAGCGCCGTGGTGGCGAGTCTTCTGGCGACAGAAAACGTTCCTCTTGGAACGCCTCAGATAACAATAGTGAAGACGAAGGCAGACGAGTTACTCCTAAGCCCAAGCTGCGGACTCGCCGCGACGCTTCTATGTCATCCACCAATCAAAAGCTAGGTTCAAATGCAGCTAGAGAATAAAGTTATCACTCAGTATTCATTAGTTATTTCAACCAAGGACGACTGATTTCTTCTAGTTGCGCCCTGTCCTCGGTGCTTAATCTCCAGCCCAAAGCCCCAGCATTTTGTTTGACTTGTTCAGCAGTTTTTACCCCAGCAATGGGAATCACATTTTTTTGAGCAATTAACCAATTAAGGGCTACTTGGGCAGGAGTGCGATGGTACTTTTCTCCCAGAGTATGCAGTAAGGAAATTACTGGGGCAATTTTTTGTAACCCCTCTTGACTAAATCGCGGGTCTATTTTCCTCGCACCCCTGGGAGTTTCAATTCTATCAGGTGTATACTTACCTGTCAGCAATCCCTGAGCCAAGGGACTATAGGCTAAAATAGTCACACCCAAATCACGAGCTGTAGCCAAAATACCATTACTTTCAATTTGACGGGTTAGCAAAGAGTAGCGCACTTGGTTCACAGCTAAAGGTACTCCACGGGCAGCTAATATTTGCTGTGCGTCTCGCATTTGACTGGCTGAATAATTACTCACACCCACCGCGGCAATTCTACCCCGCTTTACTTCATCTGCTAGGGTATTCATCAAGGTTTCTTGACTTAAAAAGAAGGCAAATGGCCAATGCACTTGATATAGTTCGATCTGCTCTATTTGTAGGCGTTTAAGACTTTCAGTTAAGGCATTGGAGACGGATTCACCTGTAAATCGCCAAGGTAAGGGGCCAAACTTCGTTGCCATTTGTACAGGTTTTTCAGCTTTTTTCATGAATCTGGCTAACAATTTTTCTGATAGCCCAAAACCATAAATTTCCGCAGTGTCAAAAAAAGTAATACCAGCCTCTAATGCGGCTGTAAAAGCTTCCTCTAACTGTTCTACTCCATAGCCATCGCCATAATTCCAAAACAGTTTGTCACCCCAAGCCCAAGTACCAATACAAAGGGGTGTAACAGCCGGACCATTTTGTCCTAGTGTGATGTTTTCCACGACTTAATATTTATTTACATTTATTTACTTTTCTTAGTGTAACGCTACAAATAAAATGTCATCCCCACAGGATTCACTAACTCCATGAAAATTGGCAGATTTAGTGAAGAGAGAGTTTATGGTTAATTAACGGCTAAATTACCTACTGTTTTCGGTTCAAGTAGCAATGACAACTAGTAATTTAACGTGAGTTCGACGGAGAGGAAGGGGCAAAAAGCTTGCTGTGTAAGAATTTGCTCAAGCGGCATTCATGGGAGCGATCGCGCACAGTGAGACATCACTACGATTAATTGAGAATCGGTAAAAAGTGACAAAAAAATG
>NZ_JANQDH010000038.1 GCF_029891735.1 Chrysosporum bergii ANA360D | reverse complement strand
ATTACTTCTGATACCCGATGCGTAGAATGTACTCCCAGGATACGCTCGTCTGCCAATATGGGTGTTACTGGAATAGTCGATAATTAGTAAATCATCTCCTGCTCCCCCATCGACGTAATCCCTACCCAATCCTGCGTTAATGGTATCGTTTCCGTCACCAGTATTGATACTCTCATCAAAACCATTTGCAAAGGTAACGGTGTCGTTACCTGAACCAGTGGTCAAGTTGCCAAATCGTTCTACATTTTTAATTACTGTACCGTTGGCTTCTGTAATCGTGCTACCACTGTTGTCTACAACTAAGTCTGTGGTGAAGCTGCTAAAGTCAGCATAGTTGATGGTATCAATACCCGCACCGCCATCCACACTGATTGTTCCGTGGCCGCCTCTGTCAATGATATCGTCAAAGCCTGTACCCGTAATTTGTAAACGCTCTATGTTGTAGAAGTAAACTTGGTCGTAAGCACCTGAGTTGTTTGTGTAGGCATACAGGTTTCCTTGCCAAGTTCCAGAGGAATCATAAATATTACTTCTGATACCCGCTACGTAGACTGTATTGCCAATATAGGTGTTACTGGAATAGTCGATGATTAGTAAATCATCTCCTGCTCCCCCATCGACGTTATCTCTACCCCTTCCTGGGCTAATCTCATCATCTCCTGCAGTTCCGGTAATGGTGTCATCACCATTTCCGATGAAAGTTGCTTGTTCAACTTCGACTAATTGACCACTTAAAATTATGGTTCTAGCGTCATCCTCTGCTTTCAATCTTTCTAGACTCTCAACATCCAGACTTTCACTCAACACTAACGCTGCAAAAATAGCCCCTTCATCCCCTGGGCTATCCACTGTATTAAAGCGAAAATCTAAGTAATGCCCTATTTCTTCCAACAATACCCGCACTAACTGCTGTGATTCCTCCTTGACTACACTTTCTGAAAGGTAAATTTTTTCAGTTTGACCAGAAAATGCACCACTGGCTCCTTGTAACTCAGAGTCAGGATATACCTCAATATCTGGTAAGTTGGCTAATGTGTCTAAAAACATTCCTGATGTCACTGGGACACCAAACACTAACGCCAGTTTTTCTGTCAAAGATTCCTGAGATGCAAAACTGGTTAACAAGTCAATAACATTACTGAGGGCGGTGTTCACAGTTTTTAGCATAGTATTACAGGTACAGGTAAAAAACAGTGCTTAAGTTACTTATTCACACTCTATCAGAAATATTGTTCTTTACTTAATCAGATACAAAATTTAACAATTTTTTTTAACGTAAGTTTGAGATTACACTTAAGTATTTTTTTAATTACATGATACAATTAAGTATGCTGTCTTACGGAAATTGCTGTTAGTCCTATGGGGAGAAATATTACTGTGATTCGGGGTTAGATTATTCATCAAGAGTAGCAAGCAGGATGCTGGCGTTACAATGGGCTGTTACCTGTTCCCTGTTTCCTGGAATAAATTATTTTAAATTTTTGATGTTTTTTAGATGAAAATTTGCTGATAAATTGTATAAGTCTGTAAAATTAAATCTATCCACAGTAATAAATATAGTAATAAATATTGTGGTAGGGATGCAGGATGTGAGGAAAACAAGTTTTAGGAATATCTGCTATTGACATTTTTTTATGTTATAAGAATCACAGAAATTGATGCTACAGGAAAAGAAATTCTATGGAATTAGAAAAGTTAGATGGTTTTAAGGAGTACGGAGAATTTATACTAGAAAAACTAGACTTAGTACCCCAGTACCCCTCTAAACAAGAGGATTGGATACCAAGCAGGTTAGATGATTGTTTGCAGCGTCTGCGGGAAGCTGCTGATAAAACTGTGGAACTTGCCACATCTCCGGTTAAAATTGGGGTGATGGGGGAATTTAGTAGCGGCAAAACTTTACTTTTAGGTGGCTTAATTGGATATGCTGATGCTTTGCCAATTAGTGAGAATCCAACTACAGGTAATGTTACAGCTATTCATATCGTGCCGCAACCAGGTTTTGTCACTACTCAGGCGAATAATTTTACGGTAGAGTACCTTTCTGATGAAGGAGTGAATGAATGTCTACAGTTTATGTTAGAGGAAGCAAACCGTAGAACTAGGGCTGCTGGACTTGCACCTGTGACTTTACCAAAATTAAACAATAGTAAAGATATAATTAACTGGTGCGAGGATGCGTGGAACAGTAGTAAAAATTTGGAACTACGTTATTTACTGCGAGAGTTGGTGTTGTTCATTCGCGCCTATCAAGCCTATGGGGAAGCTATGTGTGGTAAACAGTATCAAATTGATGCTATCACCGCCAGGGAAGGTTTACAGCTGACAGAGCAACCCATGGCTATCCAAACTCTGCGTTTTGAAGATTTACCACCTGCTCATATTCCATTACCCAGCCCTCCCCAAAAACTACTTACCAAGCTATTACAAAATAGTTTTCCACTCATTCGCCGTGTTGATATTGAAGTAAAAATATCACGGGACATTTGGGATATTTCCGGGGCTTCGGAATTTATTTTGTTGGATTTTCCCGGCTTGGGGGCGGCTAACTCCGGTGCTAGGGATACCTTTTTATCACTGCGGGAGTTGGCAGAAGTACAAACAATTTTAATACTTTTAAACGGTAAAAGCCCTGGAAGCGATCGCGCCAATAAAATTTTTACCATGATGCAGCAGCAACGCCCTGGACAAGACCTAAAAGATTTAATTTTAGTGGGGGTCGGGCGTTTTGACCAGCTACCTTTAGATAGTGAAGGTGGAGAAAGAGAACTGGATCAATTAATTTCCACCACTCAACCATTAAAACAGGAAGATGTTTTACGGAAACTGAAAGTTCTACAAACCACTATTGATGCTGCTAGTGCATTTACAACCCAACCAGAACGGATGGTTTTATTATCCCCACTATTAGGACTAGCTGAATTAGCAAAACGTTCTACTACAGTGAAAGCAGGTTCACCAGAATTTTTAGCTAATTTAGACTATCCTGATTACTTAGAACGGTCTAAGCGGTTACAACAAAAGTGGGAAATATTAAGTACAAAGTTACTGGCATCCGATCCACGTAGTCATTTAGGCAGACAACTGGGTTATTTTGCTCAAGATGGTAGTATTGCCAAACTGCGGGAATTAATTCAAAATCATGTTGTCAGCCATGGACTCACCCAATTATATCAAGATACTCGCAGGGCTGCCAATAATGTAGGTCAACATCAAGAACACCTAAAAAACATTATTGCTGAAATTCATGAGCAGGGTATTCCTAGCGGAGATCCGGAAAATTTAATTCAGTTGCGGGCTGCTATAGAAAATTTAGATAAAACTTATCGCAATTTCCAAAAAAGTTTAGGTAAAGAACCACTCAAAGACCGTCGGGGAGATGTGGTTAGTGATGTAGTTAAAGACGAACTGACATTTAAAATCCTCAATTGGAATGAGTGGACTTTGCTATTTAACAAAGCTAACAATGGTAATATTACCATAGCCGAATTTAAAGGAGCAGCAGGTAAGTTATTTGACCGAGGAAGTAGAGTTAATAGCAGCCTACCAACTAAAAGTGAAGATTTTTACCCAGCCTTTGCCAAGACTATCAAAGAATTAGAAAACTTTGCCCGCGATCGCATTCATCAAGCAGTAGCAGACCTATTAAATCAATTATCCCATCAAATAGCCGCCGAACGCAACTACCTACAAGCAAACCTGCATCCAGAGATGGAACAGGATATTGAAAGCAAGTTTGGTGTAGAGGAAGCTGATATCTTTTACAAATTACTGTTAGGATGCGATCCTAATAAATGGCAAGAAGCAATTATTGCTGAAATTAACAGCAAAGAACAATCAATGTTGCCAGAAAATATTTTTCCCTTGGCGCGCCAAGACGAAAAACACAACATTGGTCAAATCTTTGATTGGTCACCGGAAAAAAGTCAAGATTTACCCAAAACAGGTAATCATCAACTTTTGGTGTTGCGACTGCGAGATGAAATAACTGCTTGTGCTAGCCTTCATCTAGTACAATATGTCAGCGAAATCAATCAGCAAGTCAATGCTGAACTAGAAGGTATTTTAGATCAAATTATTCCCACCCTGCAAAATCTTTCTAAAAAAGAAGCCCTACTCAGACATATGGCTGCGGGAGACTCGCCGACTAAAGTTGCCATTCCCACCTGGTTACAAATTCTCTCACAAATTGCCACAACTTCCTATACAGATTTAACCAACTAGATCACCTTTCTGGGCAATTACAAATTATTAATATAAGGAGAAATAAATGCCTGTAGAAATTAGGCTTGCAGCCAACTTTCAACTACGTGCTAAAGAAAACGAATACTTAGAACTACCCACCATCCAACTGATAGCAGCAGGGGATAATGTACCTCATATTGCCAGAATTAATTGTATTGTCACTGGTACACCAGAAGATTTAGCAGTACAAATCAAAAAAGCATATAAACCATTTGATTCTGTTACTCCTAAAATTTCCCAAATTGGGGAATTAGAGCAATATCCTTGTAAATTAGACCGCCCTTTAGTAGAACCAATCAACTGCACATTAGAAGTGATGGTTGAGTATTTTGATTCTGATGCTTTAGGAGATCCATTATTATCTGAACCTAAACAAACAGGCGCTTCATGTTATCTATGGTCACCAGTAATTTATGACTATGATGAAGAAATAATGGACACTACTAGTAGTCAGGAAGAAACTAGTAAATATTTTGACAAAAAAACCAATAGGAAAAGATTTCCAGGATGGTTAGCCTTAGATTTTGGTACATCCAATTCTACAGTTACTCTCTTTGACCCCATTGAAGTACCCATCGCCGAAGTTTTACCCAGAGAACAGGAACTACGGCTACGCGATCGCATGGCACAATGGTTAAGTTCTCCCGTATCTTTAGCTTTACCTGATGTCAACCCTCAAGACTGGGACAAGTTTCTAGCCAACATCAGCAAAAACCTGGAAATTGAACCACATCAGCTACCAGAAATTTTTGCTAGTGATCAAAAAGACCGATTTTTAGAAGCTATTCGCCAAGTAGAATTATGTTTAGGTAATAGCGACAGATTTCGCCGGGCAGTTAGCAAGAAGTTATATCAAATCTATCATGAGGTTTTCCGTGTACCTACCTTAGAATCACAAAACTTAATCCCGGTGGTATTAGATATTAATCGCCGTGATACAGAAATTCCCAGCGAATTAGAAATTGTTAGCTTAACAGATTTACAACTGCGGATGGGTAGGGAAGCTAGAGATAATCGCAAAAAAGCCATCGCCCAAGGTACAAGTATTTCTTTAAAAGAAATTATCAGCAGATTTCACCACTCACCCAAGCGCTATTTTGGTCAGGAGCGTTCTTTTCCGGTAATTTTAGATAATCAATCAGAAATAATTAGTGTTAATGACCTGATCCAAGCAGCTTGGGCGCATTTAATCCAATTAACTGAAGATTACCGCCAAAGTGCTAGACGCAGATTTTCTGAAGGAGACTTTCTCACTGCTGTGGTCACTTACCCCACCGTCGCCCCTCCATTAGTGCGTAAGGAAGTGAAGGAATTAGTGGAAGACCTGGGTATTGATGATGTCCAAACGGCTTATGATGAAGCAGTTTCAGTGGCAATATTCTTTTTATGGCGAGAATTTGGCGGTAATCTGAATATTGGTATTGAGTCATTTAAAACCCGTTGTCGCCAATTCGATAATAAATGGTCACAAAATGTCTTGGTTTTAGATATCGGTGGGGGAACTACAGACCTAGCTTTAATTGAACTAACTTTAGAAGATAAAACCCCCTCCTTTACAGAATATGAAGACCGAGGTTTAGGCGGACGTTATTATAAACTAACTCCAAAACTCTTAGGTTCTTCCGGACATTTGCAGTTAGGCGGTGAGTTAATAACTCTGCGAGTATTTAGATTGTTAAAAGTAGCGATCGCCGATTTTTTATTAACAGCAATTACCACAGGTGACATTGACAGCGAAAAGCTAGAAGATTTAATTAATTCGGAATTAAATGAGCGTTTTCTAGAAGCTGGAGAATTTAAAAGCGGCAGTTTATTAAAATGTATAGATAAAGAAAACCCCGACGGAGACGCTGCTTATAAAGATGCCCTAGATACCGCCGAAAAAGTATTACCGACCCGATGGCAACAAGCACCCCAACGCCTACAAACATTTTACACCCTCTGGGACTATGCCGAAACAGCTAAATTAAAACTGGGGCAAAAGCCGCCAGCAGATCATCCTGTTTTAACTTTGACAATTTCTGAACAACAAATTTCCGAACTTCTCACGCAAACTGGGGTTAAATTCCAAATCAGAAATCCTGATCATATTTATGTTAACCTAGACAGCCAACAATTTGAACGAGCCGCTTCTTCCACCATCAAAGAAGGAATTGGCATTGCTAAAGGATTGATGGAAAGCCGCTTAGGTTTCCGGGGACAAAATATAGATTTTTGGAACACACATAAAGTTGATTGGTTGATTTTATCTGGCAAAACCTGTAATCTTGATTTAGTACAACGCCACATCTACCAAGAATTTAGTAACTCTGCTTATTTTGTCTGGAACCCAGAACGAATTACCTTTGTTTTAGAGTTTACTAAATTAGCCACATCCGCAGGTGCTTGCTACGCCGAAAAACTGCGGAGGCTAAGATTTGACCCGGAAGAATCTAAAGAATTGTTACGCAAAGGAGCCAATCAGTTAGAGATAGATGTAAAAAACCTATTTTATTATCTGCCTTGCAACTTCAAACGCAAAACCCAAAGCAACGAACTGTTACCCATCTTCAAAACTGGACAAGAACTTTATCAAATCACTCCTTCAGAAACAGCAGCCAAAGTGCGTACAGAATGGCAAGGGATACAATTAACTAATATTATTTACCGCCAAGACTACGAAGAAGGAGACCTGCGACTATGGGGAAGTTTTGACGGTAAAAACCTGATGCGGAAATTAAAAATGCAAGAGGCAGAATTTCTCAAAAAAATTAAAGTCCAGTTTGAAATTGATCAAACCCTACAATTCAGCGTATTACTTTGTCAAGGAAATCCCCATTATTTAATTGATGTTCCCGGTATTGATGTGGGTGCAGCACTGTTAGCAGCTTCAGAAACATCAAGCTTATTTGCTGATGGAAAATTAAAGTGGAATATAGCAGTAGAACGTCCCCATCAAAACTTACATGAGGGTGATATTGCTGTTAATGTGATTGAATCTGCCACAGTAGATCAACCAAATGCCTATCATTTAGTTTTTGAAGTAGACAAAAATGATAGTCAGTTTATCCGCACATTTCACTATGTACATAGTAGCGAACAGGAACCGCAAAATGGTTTAGTTAGTAATCCTTTGCCTCCCTTTCCGCAAACAAATCAGCACACTTTTTATATTTACCAAACAGATACCGATACTAACAGTAAAAAATGGATCAGAATTGGGGCACTGAGTAAACCAGATGTGGCCACGGATTACCCTTGTAAATATTGTGTCACTCTTGATAACAAAGGTATGCTCAGAATGCACGCCGGCGAAGTTCCCTATTGGACATCCACAAGTCAAGAATGCCTCAAACAAGAAGGATGTGTTTATCGCGCTGAGTTAGAATTGCAACCTAACGAAGTTGATAAAGAACGCGACCCCTTTTGTGGCATACATTAACCTTAACTCACGCAAAGCCGCAAAACCATGATAAAAAACTCCGCGTCTGGTGCGTGGACAAAAATCAGTTTTACTATCAATATTCATGCAGCAGTTACGTCAGTTATTAGCAGTCCAAAACTCAGAGTTGTCTAAAATACTAAAATTCAGCTTGTACGGACTAGAAGCAACCTTAAGTAAAGCACGGGCAGAATTTCCCCTTGACCCTGGGGTTGAGTTATGTGAGGAGTTACTACAAGAAATCTCCAACTTATTGCAACCGCAACCAGATTCTAGTCCAGAAAATGCCATGGATATATCGCCCCCAGGGGAGTTAAAACTAATTCATCTGCAATCAGCTTTTAATGCTGACCCTGAACTGAGTGTATATCTAGGTAATTTCTCACTACAAAGCCAAACAGATGCTCAGTTGTGGCAAGAAATTCACCGGAAACTGCTGCGAGTTCCAGAACATCTAGCCACAGCTTGGCGACAACGTGCTTTAGATTTAGCTGAAAAAGTTGGTGCAGTAGCAGATAATTTGCATCTTCATCAACTACCCTTCAGCCGGGATGAAATTATCTACCCCGGACTAAAAGGGACTGTGCAAGCCCGTGGATTATGTTTATCTGAAAAAACATTGTTAAATCATGGAGTTAATTCTACTGATGAATATGGCTATTTATATTGTCTAGCTGGTCTTGTGCATCTGTTGCTTAAATTTACAGAACTAGATCCAGATTTACATCATGCTTTAAAAAGCGTGTTTAGCTTTGATATTGTGCCTTTACATTCTCAGCCAGAACAACGAACTCAATATATCAATACCTTAAGCGATCGCTGGCATCGTCTACAAGAAGCTGAGTCAAATTCTGATGAGTTATTAAGTCTGCGCGCTTGGATAGACATGGATGAGGCGATACATTCCTTAGTATTTATTCCCCCGGTGGAGCGTTATTCTTGGTGGGGTAACTTACAGCAGGAATCTAGACGCATTTTAATAAAAATGGCTCAAAAAGCCATTAATATGGGTCACGACGTAAGGATTAGGCAACTATCTGGACTCTACGCTGATATCTGCACATTCTCAAAAGATGACCTACAACTCAACTGTGGTGGTGTTCCTGGGGAAGTTTTAACTTGTCTAAGGGTTTATGCACGTATCAATCAAGAAGCAACTCCAGGACGGGTAATTTTTAGATCATTACGTTAAATATAACAATTTAATTGTATTCTTAAATTACCCCTAGATACAGCAAACAAGCAAAAGTCAAGAATTAGTGCAGGTTTATTGACTTTTATTTTAAATCAAATATAATGTACTAGTCGGACAAAACACGGAAAAAAACACATAAACTAGTAAAGTGCGATACTTTACATGAACGTATATCAACAGCCAAGGAATGTTCTCATGTATAAAATAGGAAAAATGAAGTTGATTAAATTTTTCTACCGTAAATTACGGGCAAGCTCAATCACTCTCGTGCTAATATTGACATCTTTTTTGGTCAAACCCGCAGTAGCTACGGATGATGTGCCGAAGAGTGTTCCAGTGGAAAAACAACCTACTTTATTGAATGCAGATGAGTTCACCAAACAGTTATCTGCTACGACAACCGATTCATCTTTACAACCAAGGAAAATACAAGAGATAATAAACCCTACAGTTATCGCACAAATAGACTCTTCAATACCTGCTGGCGATACTTTTGGGGATATTGATAAAATACGCCAAGAATTGTTAATTGACCCCATCATCACAACCCCAGGATCGTTGGTTGGTGAACCTCCCAAAGCTTCCCCCGGTTCAACAGCCGGCACTCCTTCCGGCTACGGTGCTAGTTCCGGACAAGCTTATTTTGGGGTTGGTTTATTTTTCCCATTAGAGGATGGTAAAGTAGATGGCTCACTCTCCACCGGTTTTGGCTTAGGAGATGCAGTTAAATCTGTGGGAGTGGAAGTGAATGTTAACTTTACCAGTGCGGGTGGTACTTTTCTACTGGGTGGCAACTTTGATGTGGGTGATAGCGGCTATTTGGGTTTCAAGCTACACAAATCTTTTACAGACGGTACAGCAGTAGCTGTGGGTTGGTCAAATCCTGTCAAATGGGGAGAATCTTCCGACAATAAAGACACTTTTTATGGAGTAGTCACCAGGGCATTTCCACTGCAACCAAATGACCCCAATCACAAATTACCCTTGACCATTTCTCTTGGTGTTGGTAATGGCAGTTTCCGTTCCACAGGAGCCATAGAAGCCAACGATAATACTGCTAATTTTTTTGGTAGTTTGGGTTTAAGAGTAATACCTCAAGCATCCTTGGTAACTGGCTGGACTGGAAGGAGTATCAATTTAGGTTCTTCCATTGCTCCTTTTAAGTCATTACCTCTAGTGATCAATGCCCTGTTCACAGATGTTGGTGGTTATTCTGATAGTGGCTTAGGTTTTTCCCTCAGTGGGGGCTACAGTTTTCAGTTTTAAGCAATCTCATCAATAATCAAAATCATGAAAAAACAACTATCTTTCATCTCCCTTGCCTTAGTAATGAGTATTTTTAGTTACTCAATGTTTACGCCTAATCGAGCATATGCTGGTAAGGATGTACCGCCGGGAGTTCCAATAGATGGTCCTGGTAAGGAAGTACCACCAGGCGTTCCAACAGATGGTCTTGGTAATACCCCCCCTGTTGCACCCGCTCCAGGGACTAATGTACAGGTTGAAGTTGTTACTTCTGCTGGTGGTACCACCACAGTAGTTATAACTGCACCACCAGCAGTTCAAGCTGCCTTGAATACTGTTTTTGCTACCGCAATCAATCAAATCGCTACTACATCCCCCATTATATCTGTTTTACAAGGTAACGTAGAAGCATCTAATCAGTTGGTATCTTCCATAGTTATTTTAGGGGCTTCACCAGCAACAGTAACAGCACTGGTAACGGCTTTAAGTGGGCTACAAACCGGAGGAATAGTCAATATTAACAATCTTAATGCTGCCATAACAGCATTAACTCAACTTCTCAATGAAAGTAGTCCAGAAGTTCTTGCTGCACTTGCCAACGACCCAAACTTTAGGGCAATTGTTAACTTGTTGAGGCAATTAAGAGTTGCTGTAGGTCAAAGTTGATAATCTACCAGCAAATTACTAGGGTGCGTCAAACCATATAAATCTTGCAAACAAGCCAACATTCATCACCTGAAGCACCCCAACTTATTATCAAACCAAGTGGGGGTGCGTCAAACCACATAAAACCTGCGAACAAGCGGAAATCTAACAGCTAAAACACCCCAAACCTAATGTTAGTGTAACCCCGCATGATCAGCCACCAGAAAAAAACAGGGGTAACGCAAATGCTGTGATAATTCCAACTAAGACAAAAATTTCAATAACTCTGAGTGAGAAATTCCTGTTTATTAACTGATTAATTCCACCACTAAAATGAACGGGAAAATTACTCAACCAACCCTGCAAACGACTATACCAATTACTCGGACTATCTGCTGGGCGGTATTGCCATGATAACATTGATAGTAATAAAGGCGCACCACCCACTTTGGCAGACATCAAAAGATGAATGGCTAAACAACCAACCATAATCACCCAAGCGATCAGGTGAAAGTAATACCATAAGTGATCAAGTTCACCCAATGGTAACCATTCTTCTTTCATCATTCTGCCAGAGATCACGGCCAAAGCTGAAGCAATCAGCATGAGAGTATTGACTATACGTTGCAGACTCACCCACCAAATGGGTTCACCAACTTGTGTGAGTTTTCGGATCAAATCTGATGGTAATAGGCGATTTTCTCCAGCATGAAAGCTATAAAGTGCAAAAGCTGGCAATACAAGTAAGAAGAATAAAGCTACTGTTCCGTGAATATCTTGAATTGGCTCGATTTGGCCAATGGGGAGTTGGCCAAATCTTTTGTCAAATGTGTTGTAAACTAAAAAACCGGTGATGATGGCTGTAATTGCTAAAATGCCACTTACACCATGTAGGATTCTCAACCACAAAGGTTGATAAGGGGCTGAATTTCTCATAAGCCAATGGAGGATTTTTCTTCCAGCTAAAAAATTAAATATAGCGAATTTTGCCCAAATGAGGTACATCTGTATCTCACGTTTTTAGGAAACGCTATAAAAAATTAAACTAGCTACAATATGAATAAATGATATACTAGTTGTTTCATTCAACCTGGTTTTATGGCACTGCCAATTGTTGCTATTATCGGTCGCCCTAATGTGGGCAAATCCACCCTGGTTAATCGCCTTGCAGGGGAACAAACGGCGATTGTCCATGACGAACCGGGTGTGACACGCGATCGCACTTACATACCATCTTACTGGCGCGATCATGAATTTATAGTTGTAGACACAGGTGGCTTGGTATTTAACGATGATACAGAATTCCTGCCCCTAATTCGCGAACAAGCACTCACAGCCCTAACACAAGCTAGTGCCGCTATTTTTGTAGTGGACGGTCAAACTGGCCTCACAGGGTCTGATCAAGAAATTGCCTCATGGTTACGCCACCAAACAGTACCTGTATTACTGGCGGTGAACAAGTGTGAATCCCCAGAGCAAGGTACAGTTCAAGCCGCAGAATTTTGGTCATTAGGACTGGGGGAACCCTTCCCCATTTCCGCAATTCATGGCAGTGGTACAGGTGAATTACTTGATGAGTTAATCAGTCACATACCGGTCGTTACGGAAGTAGAAGAAACTAACGAAATTAAAGTCGCAATTATCGGTCGCCCCAATGTAGGTAAATCGAGTTTATTAAATGCTTTTGTAGGGGAACAGAGGTCTATTGTTAGCCCTATTTCCGGCACAACACGCGATGCCATTGATACTGTTGTGGAACGGAACGGGCAAATTTATCGTTTAATTGATACTGCCGGCATTCGCAGAAAAAAACAAATAGAATACGGTACAGAATTTTTTAGCATTAACCGTGCCTTTAAAGCCATTCGCCGGGCCGATGTGGTTTTATTGGTCATTGATGCCCTAGATGGAGTCACAGACCAAGACCAAAAATTAGCTGGACGAATTATTGATGAAGGTCGAGCTTGTATTATCGTGGTGAATAAATGGGATGCTATCGAGAAAGATTCATACACCATTTACGACTACGAAAAAAGTCTAGAAGCCCGGTTACATTTTACAGAATGGGCAGAAACTATTTTTGTCAGTGCCACCACAGGGCAACGGGTAGATAAAATTTTAGACTTGGTAAATCAAGCAGCAGAGTCCCATAGAAGGCGTGTGAGTACATCTGTAATTAACGAAGTCCTCACAGACGCTGTAAGTTGGCATTCACCGCCAGCCACTAGGGGTGGTCGTCAGGGTAAAATTTATTATGGTACTCAAGTGGCTGTCCAACCACCAACCATCGCCCTGTTTGTGAACGAGGCTAAACGCTTTAATGATAACTACCGTCGCTACATTGAACGGCAGTTTCGCCAACAGTTAGGATTTAAAGGTACACCGATCCGTCTACTCTGGCGCAGTAAAAAAGTCCGGGAAATGGAAGTTGGTAGTGTGAATAGAGCAACTCGCGTTAAATAACGTTATTATCCTCAACTTTCAACTACCCAGCAGTCAAAAATGGACTTATTGCGATCGCTACCACTGGGGCTTTACTTAGAACAACCGCAAACCTGGCTACACAAACTCGATCCCCGTGTGAAAATTGCTTGGTTAATGAGCTTTCTCACTAGCTACACCTTTGCCAATAATCCATGGCGGATCCTCCTAGTAGCACTATTGATTATTTTCACTTTAATAGCCAGAATACCCCGGCGAGTGTGGAAACAGCAAATGGGTTGGCTATTAACCCTGGCCCTGTTTGTCTTCCTGCTCATCAGTATTAGTCCTGATGGTTTGGGTGTTAAATATCAGCCCCGCATCCCCACGAACCCACAAGTGTTAACTCAGCCAGCAAAGGTCACTAATTCCCATGTCCCAGCATCAACAGGCATAAGTACAGAATACAGCTACATTTTATTTGACCAAGGACCAGTTAAAGTAACTCGCCGCTCCTTAGACTTAGCTATTAGAGTCAGTACAATTATATTTACCGTGATTTATAGCAGTAATTTGTATCTACTCACAACCGCACCGGAAGAAATCACCACTGCCATAGAAAGCTTAATGCAGCCCTTGAGACGGCTAAAAGTACCAGTAACGGAAATTACTTTAACTTTAACTTTGTCCCTGCGATTTATCCCCCTGGTTTTAGAAGAAGTGCAAAACTTAATTCGTTCTGTGATGACCAGGGCAATTAACTGGAAAAAACTAGGGTTAAAAGGAGCAGTCAAAGTATGGATAATAGTGGCAGAGAGAGTGTTAAATAATCTGCTATTGCGAGCAGAACAAATGGCCAGTGCCATGATGGTGCGTGGCTTCACTAGCCCCAATGAACATCAGGTCCAATGGCATGAATTAAGACTGAAAGCCAGAGATTGGCTGGCCATCGCCATCCTGACCTTATTTTGGGGTGCTAGGCTAGTTCTAGGCAATTTAGCTTAACACTCATCTTCTCATTAATTTTGTGCCACAGGGCGATAATTATGGCAATATGGAAAAAAGCCAGTTTCATGTCTTGTGCAGTTCTAGGTTGCCACTACCACCTTCATCTGCCCATTGAGAACAACATCAAGGTTTTGATGGTGGCCGCTAAATGGCTTACCATCGCTGATTTTTCTCTAGATTAACCAAATATTCTGGTAAAAGGGGTGTATTATCTTCTGCACATTTGTACTGAACTGCCAAAAGATATATACTCCTACCTTGACTGTTAAATGAATCCAGAACACTCAGAAACTTACATAAATCATCCAACTTGGGGTTTGCTTTATCGGATCTGCATGGTGGATGATAACCAGGATCTGTTCACTACACTTTATGCTCAAAGGCTGTTTTTTTTAGTTATCAATGAGACTAAAGGCATCAAATTTCAGCCTATAGGACGTACTGAAGCGAGAATGTTGTTAGAAAACCGCTTGCGTACTCTACGCCGCAATGGTTCCTCCCAGGAGTACGATCAACTTCAGAGTGTTTTCCAACGCACATTCCAATGATTAGTTCCCTTCGCGAACGCATTACCAAAATTTCTGCTTCTCTACCTCCTTCAGTGCGGTTAATTGCTGTAAGCAAAACCTTTTCTTCTGAGGACATTCGGGCTGCTTATGCAGCCGGAATCCGCGATTTTGGGGAAAACCGTATCCAAGAAGCTGCCAGTAAACAAGCCGAATTACAAGACTTAGCTGATATTACCTGGCACTTTATTGGACGGTTGCAAAGCAATAAAGCCAAAAATGCCATTGAATTATTTGACTGGATTCACTCAGTGGATAGTCTAAAACTGGCACAACGCCTTAATCAATTGGCGCAGCAGCTAGGAGTCACCCCCCGGATTTGCCTACAAGTGAAAATTCTTCCTGACCCTAATAAGGGTGGCTGGACTGTCCCAGAACTACTACATGATTTACCCGCGCTCAACCAGTGTAAAAATTTACAAATTCAAGGTTTGATGACAATTCCACCTTTAGGGTTAAATGATGCCGAAATAGTAAATGTATTTGATAGTACTTATAAATTAGCGCAAGCCATCAAGGAACAAAACTGGTCTCATGTCAAAATGGAAGAGCTTTCCATGGGTATGTCAGGAGACTACCAACTAGGAGTGCAAGCTGGGGCAACCATGGTAAGATTAGGAACTATATTATTTGGCGATCGCTCTTAGGGAAGATAACCATCAAAAAATGGGGCAAAGTCATATTTATTTCTCATCATAATTGAGCTATAATCTTGACTCATTATTCTGTGTGAGTTATTCTACAGGCGTTAACCAAAACATCCAGAGGTTACAAAGGTTTATCACCTTGGTAGCCATCAAATCTGGCTGCATCAACCATAGAGCCGAACCAATCAAGTTAACTTGGTATCAGGAGCATAACAATGAACAACATATTTAGTAAATTGCGAGACTTTGTGGGTCTCAATGAGCAAGTGGAATACGAATACTACGAAGAAGAGGCGGATACAAATAATGGTAACTACCAAAACTTGTATCAAGAGCAAAACCCCCAACCAGCACCAGCAGAAACCACTACTCAAAACCGACGCTGGCGGGAACCAGTGAGTACAATGGGTGATAATGTAGCGCCAGAACCAAAGTCTACCATGGGAAATGTGATTAATATGCCAGGAGCAATTAACGGGATTTCGGAAGTTTTAGTACTTGAGCCGCGCACATTTGAAGAAATGCCCCAGGCCATTCAAGCACTGAGAGAGCGTAAGTCAGTTGTGTTAAACTTGACTATTATGGACCCAGATCAGGCACAACGAGCAGTAGATTTTGTTGCTGGTGGGACCTACGCACTGGATGGACATCAAGAGCGAATTGGAGAAAGTATCTTTTTGTTTACCCCCAGTTGTGTGCAAGTTAGCACTCAAGGTGGAGTTATTCATGAAGTACCACAAACCCCCGTCGTTCGCCCATCACGTCCGGCAACTACTTCTAATCCAGTTTGGGGTCAAGAAGGTAGAATGGCACAGTGAAGTTAAAGTAGTCAAAGCTTCAAAAACCAAAATTTTTGATGATTGTAGGGGCAGGTTTAACGTAATAATGTATCATAGCATAAATTGATTGGTTCAACCTGCTCTGATTGACTATTGATTACATAAATTAATGAGTATTAAATTTGGCTTGATTGGTGGTGGTGTAATGGGAGAAGCGCTGTTATCCCGCCTGATTGCGCGAGAAATTTATCAACCAGAGGAAGTAATAGTTAGCGAACCTCTACCTGCACGCCAAAGTTATTTACAGGAAAAATATAAGGTAACTGTAACTACAGAAAATACCCTGGTGTTTACGGAAGCAAAACAAGTAATATTTCTAGCAGTTAAACCCCAGATATTCACTGCCATCGCGCAAGAACTGGCAAACTTTATTACTATACAAATATCCCCCCTGATAATTTCTATTTTAGCGGGAGTGTCTTTAAGTCAGCTAGAATCCGCATTTCCCCAGTTACCAATAATTAGAGCTATGCCCAACACCCCAGCCACGGTGGGATCAGGAATTACCGCCATCTGTTCAGGCGCATACACCAACACCAAGCATCAGCAATTAGCACATCAAATTTTTGCATCTGTGGGAGAGGTGGTGGAAGTTTCAGAAATGCTGATGGATGCAGTTACAGGACTGTCAGGTAGTGGTCCTGCTTACGTGGCTTTGATGGTAGAGTCACTGGCTGACGGAGGAGTAGCAGCAGGATTACCCAGAAGTATCGCCAATCAACTGGCTTTACAAACTGTCTTAGGAACAGCAAAACTATTGCAAGAAAACAAAATCCACCCGGCAGAACTAAAAGACCGTGTTACCAGTCCCGGTGGGACAACAATTGCAGGTGTCGCCCAACTAGAACGGTCAGGATTTCGCTCGGCTGTGATTGAAGCAGTGAAAGCCGCCACGCTGCGATCGCAAGAGTTAGGAAACTGAGCAGTATGGGGGGGAATTTTATCATGACCAAAAGAGTGGGATTAGAAGCTCGTGCTTCTGGGAAGGCTTTTTAGTGTGTTATAATGGAGGAGTAGTCGGCATGGGGCATCGGCACGACTTTAAACGGACGGGGAGCGACTGTCAGACTACTCCGGTAGCAAGTTGCAGTGAACCGTCAAGAATCACCGACCTAGAAGGTCGGTGGGTATGTCAAGAAATAGCCGTTAACATAGTAACAAAACCCGGTTGTAAATTTGATTGAGTGAATTATCCCGCACCTTCTCCAGAACTTGACTTGGGGTTAATATTTCCGTTTGAATTGGATCAATTCCAAAAAGATGCGATCGCGTCCCTCAATGATGGACGCTCCGTAGTTGTGTGTGCCCCCACAGGTTCGGGCAAAACCTTAGTTGGGGAATATGCCATATATAGAGCCTTATCAAGGGGAAAAAGAGTGTTTTACACCACTCCCCTCAAAGCCTTGTCAAATCAAAAATTACGTGATTTTCGAGACAAATTTGGTTATGACCTAGTGGGATTGTTAACAGGAGATATTTCTATTAACAGGGATGCGCCCATTTTGGTGATGACCACAGAAATCTTCCGCAATATGCTCTATGGAACACCTATCGGGCAAGTGGGTATCTCCTTAGTAGATGTTGAAGCAGTGGTACTAGATGAGTGCCACTACATGAATGATCGCCAACGCGGTACTGTTTGGGAAGAATCAATTATTTACAGTCCGCGTGAAGTTCAGCTAGTAGCCTTGTCCGCTACAGTGGCTAATAGCGACCAACTTACCGATTGGCTGAATCGCGTTCACGGACCCACAGACCTGATTTATTCTGATTTTCGTCCAGTTCCTTTGGAATTTTACTATTGCAATCCCAAAGGGCTATTTCCCCTGCTAAATGATAGCAAAACCAAAATTAACCCCCGACTGGGAAACAGAGGCAAAAGAAAGCAAGGAGACAATGGCAAAGGTGGCAGACCAGAGGCTCCAGGCATAGCTTACACCCTCAGCCAGCTACAGCAAAGGGATATGCTACCGGCAATTTACTTTATTTTCAGTCGCAGGGGATGTGATAAAGCGGTGGCAGAAGTTGGGGATTTGTGGCTAGTCAACAATGAAGAGTCGCAAATATTACGGCGGCAAATTGATGATTTTTTAAACCGTAATCCCGAAGCCGGACGCTCAGGGCAAATTGCCCCCCTCTACCGGGGTATTGCTGCTCACCATGCGGGAATTTTACCTGCGTGGAAAGGATTGGTAGAAGAATTATTTCAGCAAGGGTTAATTAAAGTTGTCTTTGCCACAGAAACACTAGCAGCAGGAATCAATATGCCTGCCCGGACAACAGTAATTTCTACCCTTTCCAAACGCACTGACTCTGGACATCGCCTATTAAATGCTTCGGAATTCCTGCAAATGGCAGGACGGGCAGGACGGCGAGGGATGGACTTACAAGGTTATGTGGTGACAGTACAAACACCCTTTGAAGGCTCCAAGGAAGCAGCCTATTTAGCCACATCTAAACCAGACCCCTTGGTCAGTCAGTTTACTCCCAGCTATGGTATGGTACTGAACTTACTACAAATCCACACTCTAGACCAAGCCAGGGAACTAATAGAGCGCAGCTTTGGGCAGTACATGGCAACTGTGCATTTAAAACCAGAATATGATGAAATTGCGGCACTGCAAACACAATTAGCCCAACTTCAAGAACAAATTGCCGCGGTTAATGAAAATGAACTAGCAGTTTATGAGAAGTTGTGGCAACGTCTGAAAGTGGAACGGCGATTATTAACCACCCTGCAAGAACAAGCCCAGGAAACCCGACAGGAAGAATTTGTGATGATGTTGAGCTTTGCAGTGTCGGGAACTCTGTTAAGTCTCAAGGGGAAAAACATCGCCGTGTCCGCACCCATAACCGCAGTGTTAGTGGCAAAAACCCTTAGTGCTGATGTTTCCCGTGGGTCTACCATTACAGAACCTCCTTACTTAATATGTCTGGGGCAAGATAATCGCTGGTATGTGGTGACAACTAAGGATGTACTTGATTTGTATGCTGAATTACCACGGGTGGATGTGCCCTCCCATATTTTCCCACCGCCAGATTTGCAGTTAAAACCGGGGAAATCATTGCGTGGTAGTGAAGAAACCTTTGTCATCGCTCAACGTATTCCTCAAGTCGATGGCTCATTTTATATGCCACCTGAAGTGACAGAACAACTTAGTCGCGTTAACGCCCTTCAAGAGCAATTAGAAGCCCATCCCATCCATAAGTCTGGCAATGTCAGTAAAATCTTTAAACGCCGCGCTCGTTATGTGGAATTAGAAGCGGAACTCGAAGAGTTACAATCACGTGTGCAGCAACACTCACAGCGTCATTGGGAAGAATTTGTCAATTTGATTTCTATCCTAGAATATTTTGAGGGTTTAGATAACTTAGTTCCTACGGAATTAGGGCAAATTGCAGCTGCCATTCGGGGAGAGAATGAATTATGGCTGGGTTTAGTCCTGGCTAGTGGTGAATTAAATCATTTAGACCCCCAGCATTTAGCCGCAGCAGTAGCAGCTTTGGTCATTGAAACCCCCCGGCCAGATACCAGAGTACATTTTGAAATTAGTAATCAAGTAGTAGAAGCTTTGGCAAAATTGCGGAACATTCGCCGCAAAATCTTTCAACTGCAAAGACGGTATAATGTGGCTTTGCCTATTTGGTTGGAATTTGAATTAATTGCCATAATAGAACAGTGGGCTTTGGGGACACCCTGGGCGGAACTCTGCCACCACACCACTTTAGACGAAGGCGATGTGGTGAGAATTTTACGCCGTACCTTGGATTTATTATCTCAAATCCCCCACGTTCCCCATTTATCCCCAGATTTACAACGCAATGCTTACCGAGCAATGCAATTAATTGATAAATTCCCGGTTAATGAGGTGGTTGATTAAAATCAGTGTTCCTAATTAAATTTTCCATTTCTTGCTGTAAATCATTGGTCAAATCAGCAACAGCCTGTCTTGCGGTCAAACGACTTTCTTTATATAGTGGGTAACGTTCCGATACTGATATGGGCTGACCAATGGTAATTTGGACTCGTTGTTTACCTAACTGAGGCATGACAGCTTTATTACCCTTAATTTTAGCAATCATCTGCCACAAAATTAAAGTTGTCTCGGCAAACCTTTCTACTGTAGGTTTTTCCCGGATGTAACTACCGGAAACCGCCACAAAACTTTCCACTAATCTCATGTGCCACATTCGCGCATTGGCTTCGTTAGCAACGCGATCGCCTAACGCCTTTTCTACAGCAGATAATGCTTTAATATCTTTAAAATCTTCCCTAAAGATATAATTCCAACCCGCTTGTTCTACTCGACGACAGCGATCGTTTAATTGTCCTTTGGGCTGTAATCCAAAATATTCCTCTGATATGTGTAAGGCTTTATTTAACAAGGCTTGCAACCGCATGGCTAGGGCTTGATTGCGATCGCTTGTTTCTTGAGCTATGGTTTGAGCGTCGGCAAAATTTTGATGATAAAATCCCTTGTAAAACTGTTCCATTAAGCACAGTAGATGTTCTGCTAAACTTAATAACCTGGGGTAAAGTGACTCGCAACTAGGAAGCTGATCTTGTGCTGAGGGATTGACCACTGCACCACTAGCAACTTCTAACTCACTTAACAGATCGGCAATGGCACTCCAAGGAGTTGTTACATAACTATATTTGATTCCAACTGGTACAATGAGAACTTGTTCAGAGCGTTGCTGCTTTTGCAAATCTTCTGCACACCAAAAACCTAATTGGGCGATACCGGGTTCCAAAGGGCTAATAATTTCCGATAGATTATTAGTAGCACCTTCAGGCGCAGCAGCCATGGGGAATTTCCCGTGAGCGAACAAATCACGCGCCGAACGTAACCCCGTCCAGTCAGCTTTACCGCGTTGAATGGGAGTTCCACCCAACCGAGAAGCTATCCAGCCCACATGGGAACCCGCCCAAAGAGGAATGCCGCGATCATAGATAAAATGAGCATGGATGGGCATTTGTAAGGGTGTGTGGTGTTTGCGTGCTACTTTTGGCATAATTTGGGAAAACAAGTAGCCCAAACAAAAGGGATCTTCTGTTTTGGGATGGCGAAATGCCAACAAAAAGCGGATCTTACCCTCTTGAAACTGGCGATAAAGATCCACCAACACCTCCACGTTATCTGCTTCAATTTGGGTAATAGCTGTTTGCCACCTGATCCAACTTGGTAGTAATAGATGACAACCTCTGAGAACTAAGGGATTAAAAGCCGGAGGAATAAATTCTAGGGGTGCTTGTGCTTGGTAAATGACATCTAACATGGAAAATTATCAAATTAAGTGTTTTTTTAAATTAGCAATTTTGAAAAGGAAAAATAACGATGCGACTGTCACAAATATTATTCGTTACACTCAGGGATGATCCGGCTGATGCGGAGATTCCCAGCCATAAATTATTACTGCGTGCAGGTTACATTCGTCGCATCGGTAGCGGTATTTATGCTTACTTGCCTTTGATGTGGCGGGTATTACAAAAGGTTTCCCAAATTGTCCGGGCAGAAATGAACGCCACAGGGGCGCAAGAATGTCTCTTACCCCAATTACAACCATCTGAATTGTGGCAAGAGTCGGGACGTTGGGATACCTACACCAAAGCAGAGGGAATCATGTTTTCCCTCATCGACCGCCGCCAACAAAAATTAGGACTGGGGCCGACCCATGAGGAAGTGATCACGACTATTGCCAGGGATATGATTCGCTCTTATCGGCAACTGCCGTTACATTTATATCAAATTCAAACTAAATTCCGCGATGAAATTCGCCCCCGTTTTGGTTTGATGCGGGGAAGGGAATTTATTATGAAGGACGGCTACTCCTTCCATGTGGATCAAGTCAGCCTTAAGGCAACCTACCAAGATATGTATCAAGCCTATAGTAATATGTTACGCCGTTGTGGTTTGGCGTTTCGGGCAGTGGAGGCTGACTCTGGCGCTATTGGCGGTTCTGGTTCTACAGAATTTATGGTGTTGGCGGAAGCAGGAGAGGATGAGGTTCTCTACACTGAAGATGGTAAATATGCCGCTAATGTGGAAAAAGCCATTTCTTTACCCATTGATGCGGAGCTTTCACCCTTTACAAGCTACGAAAAACAGGAAACACCAGGAACAGAAACCATAGAAAAGGTTTGTGGTTTTCTCCGGTGTTCTCCCACGCAAGTTGTTAAAAACGTGATTTACCAAACAGTTTATGACAATGGACTGACGGTGTTAGTACTGGTGAGTATTCGCGGTGATCAAGAAGTCAATGAAGTTAAGTTACAGAATGAGTTGACTAAACTAGCTGGTAATTATGGCGCTAAAACCATAATTTCTTTGAGTGTACCCGATGGGGAAACTCAAGAAAAATGGGCAAGTAAATCTTTACCTTTAGGTTATATTGCCCCGGACTTGGCAGATGAGTATATTAATGGTCATAAACAGTTACATTCCCAGTTCCTGCGCTTAGTTGACCAAACAGCAGTTGATTTAAAAAACTTTGTCACTGGTGCTAATCAAACCGGGTATCATGTTGTTGGTGCTAACTGGGGAGAGCAGTTTAAATTACCAAATGCAAAAGTAGATGTGCGTAAAGCCAGACCAGGCGATCGCGCAATTCATGACCCCAGCCAAACTCTACAAACAGCCAGAGGAATTGAAGTAGGGCATATTTTCCAATTGGGTACAAAATATTCCCAAGCCATGGGAGCAACGTATACAAACGAACAAGGAGAAGAACACCCCCTGTTTATGGGTTGCTATGGGGTGGGTGTATCTAGATTGGCACAATCTGCTGTGGAACAATCTTATGATGAAAACGGCATTATTTGGCCAGTGGCCATCGCCCCTTACCACGCCATAGTCACAATTCCTAACATCAAAGATGCTCAACAAGTGGAAGTTGCGGAAAAACTTTACACTCAACTTAACCAAGCTGGTGTAGAAACATTACTGGATGACCGAGATGAACGAGCGGGAGTAAAATTCAAAGATGCCGATTTAATAGGCATCCCCTACAGAATAGTCACGGGTCGGGCTATTGCCAATGGTAAGGTAGAAGTGGTAAAACGAGCCACTCGTGAATCTCAAGAAATAGCCATTGAGGAAGTGGTAAATACACTGCAACAGTGGATTACAGCAGATTCAAGATAAGGGAAATATAAGTATAAATTCTTACTATTTTGTGGCGCGGGCATCCAGCCCGCTGTAGTACCTGGTGTGTGAAATGCACTCATGAGAAACTGATCGGGCGATCGCGGTATTTTCAGGGTAGAATGATTCCTTGAGATATAGGAGGGCAACAGAGATGACTCGTGTCATCATTGTGCGCCACGGACAAAGCAGCTATAACACCGAGCGGCGCATCCAAGGACGCACAGACATATCAATTTTAACAGACAAAGGTTGTGAGGATGCCAGTCAAGCAGGAAAAGCCCTCAGCAATATTTTATTTAGTGCTATTTATAGCAGCCCTTTGCAACGGGCTAAAAAAACAGCAGAAATTATTTATAGTGAGTTAATCACTAATTCCACACAGTCTGTTAGTCCGCAAGTTTCCCATCATCTAATGGAAATTGACTTGCCTTTGTGGGCAGAAATGCTTAGTGCTGAGGTTAAAGACAAGTTTAGCGAAGACTACCAAATCTGGAAAGAACGTCCTCATGAACTGCGGATGTTAGTGAAAGATGGGCAAGGTACAAGAGAACATTTTCCTGTCTTGGCTATTTATGAACAAGCGCGGTTGTTTTGGCAAGAAATTCTGCCCCTTCATCAAGGACAAACCATTCTCATAGTCGCCCATAATGGCATTAATCGCGCTCTCATCAGTACAGCTTTAGGTATTCCCCCTAGTCGTTACCATTGCTTACAGCAATCTAACTGTGGTATTAGCGTACTGAATTTTACTGGCGGTTTAGGAGAACCAGTGCAGCTAGAATCCATGAACCAAACGCAACACCTGGGAGATACTCTTCCCTCCTTGCGACCCCATCATCAGGGAGTGCGGTTGTTATTAGTACGTCATGGAGAAACAGAATGGAATCGCCAGACCAGATTTCAGGGTCAAATTGATATCCCCCTGAATGATAATGGCAGAAAACAGGCACAAACAGCAGGAGAATTTCTGCGGAAAGTGCCTATTGACTTTGCTGTTAGTAGTTCCATGCAGCGTCCCAAAGAAACAGCAGAGTTGATTTTAGCCCACCATCCTCAAGTGAATTTGCAATTACAACAGGGTTTAAAAGAAATCAGTCATGGACTTTGGGAAGGAAAACTAGAAACAGAAATAGAACAAGAATTCCCCGGAGAGTTGCAACGCTGGCGACTCACACCAGCAGAAGTACAAATGCCTGAAGGAGAAAATTTACAGCAAGTTTGGGAGCGTAGTGTGACAACTTGGCAGTTAATTGTACAACAGGCATTAACAAATCAACTCAAAACAGGATTAATAGTAGCTCACGATGCCACTAATAAAACCTTACTCTGCCATATTCTAGGTTTGCCAACAACTAACTTCTGGAACTTCCGCCAAGGTAACGGTGCTGTTAGCGTCATTGATTACCCATCTGGATTAAATGGTTTACCAGTGGTACAAGCAATGAATATTACCAGTCATTTGAGTGGAGGAGTACTAGATAAAACGGCTGCTGGAGCTTTGTAAAAAACAAAAGATAAATAAACTACATATCTGAGGAAAACTTACGGAAAATTTACTCCATCAGCCGCGGATATGTTTAATTTCTTCTCCCGTTACATCCCCAGGGATTAACGGGAGTATCTTGTGTCTCAAGATGATTTACGTAGCTTTGACCTACTCACAGACCCAGAAGGTAGGTGATTCTTGACGGTTCACTGCAACCTGCTACCGAAGTAGTCTGACCGATGCCCCATGGGGACTGCTCCTGCATCATAACTAAAAAGCCGTCCTAGAAGGACGAGCTTTTTATCCCATTCTTGTGGTCATTGCTAATCTTCTACAGGATTCAGCACAACGACGACACATATCCGCGCAGGCTTTCATCTGACCATTACTGCCTATACTGTCGCAGTCATCTGCACAGCGCTCACATACCATAGCACAAACATCGCAGGTACGAGTGTGTAAATCCGAATTTCGCAGCATAAAATTAGCACTGGTGCTGCAAATCTCGGCGCAATCAAGCATGAGCCGGATGTGATTGGGGTCTGCATGACGACCGCCTTCTTGCAGGCAATATGTCACAGTATTTAGGCAAATACTATGACAGTCCCAGCAGTTTTGAATACAATCCCTCAGATCGCGGTTAACTTGATTTAAGCTTAGTTGTTCTATAGACATTAGTGTCAATCCTGGAATTTTTGAATTGATTGATGAGGTGTCTTGACCCCTAAACTCACCTTAAAAGTTGATGGGTGCAATTACTTCTAACTAATGCCATAAAGAAAATATCTAACTATTGAATGAGGAAAATATCAAACTTGTCCTGAATTTCGACTGCGCTCAATTACCATAAACTACCGGGGGGTTAGTTCCTAACCCCCCAGACGCAGATGAGAGAAGCTCAATACCAAAAAATGTCAGGGAAAACTATCCCCTGGAAGCGTGAAAAATCTCAACCTATTTTCCTAATGCTTACAACCACCTTGATCATGATGGTGGTCATGACTGTGACCGTGGGTGCAGCCTTGTAAATTCTGACTCATGAGGCTTTCGCTAAGTGCTTTTAAGGAATCATCCACAGGCTGTAAGCCAATCCAAGCATCTATTGTTTCCACATCGAAACCTACTTCACGACGACTGTCTACTTCTATTAAGGGACGGCGAATTAACAAAGGATCTTCTAGCATTAGTTTTAAGGCTGTTTGTTCATCAATGATTTCTGGAACGACTTCACCAGATTTGATTTTGGGCGCAGAACGATTAAACCATTCAGCCACGGGGCGATGACCAAAAAAAGACCGCAAGCGCTCAACTGTCCAAGGTTCTTTCAGCAGGTTACATACTACAACTTCATGACCAGCTGCTGTGAGTAAAACTTTTTGCTTTACACCACCTTTGCAACCAGGCTTTTCATAGAAAATCACTTTAGCCATTGCATTTACTCCCAATTTTGAAATCATCAAAACTTTTTAGCCTTATGGGTAACTGGGTCAAACTCAAACCTCTGTTCTGGGTCAGTTTCCCCATACACGTTAAAAGTCACAGTTGGTTCTTCACCCATTGCTTCCACACTATGAATTGCATCAGGGGTTAAGCTGACAATATCTCCTGGAAATAAAGTTATTTCTCCGGTAGGTGCAATTTGGTCTGGAAAGTCAGGGTTATGAACACGTCGCCAAAATGTGTTTTTTTCCTGACCTTTTAAGACTGCGACTACTCCCCAGGTTCCATGATTATGTATATTTGAACGAGTTCCCGGCGCAAATGTTACCGTTTGCACAGTTAGGGGAAAACCCAATTCATCATACAAAAGTAAAACTGAGTATCCCGTTTGGGAAGAGGGTGATACATACTGAGTTTGTACCCAGTAGGAATTGACAATTAAGCGTCTGACAAGCATACGGATTTCTGGTAGATGACTAGATTGATCTTCTACCCCATTGAGAACATCCTCTACTTCGGTTAAAAACCGATATAGACGATAATTTTCCCGTAATAAATTCCATGCTCTGAGGGATTTACAAGCCTGATATTTACCGTTGGCAGTTACTAGCCAATCCTGACCTTTAATCATTATTAAATCATAAGTTGGGAAGATTGGGAAAGCACCAATTTAGGAGGAGTTAAGTTATTAGGGATTGGGGGAATGAGAGGTAAAGTATTGATGGGTAGCATCGGCAGGAAAGGGTTAGAATTTTCCGATATTACCACTGGTTGATTAATGGGAAAATTATTCATGGCTATTGATGGTTGATAGTGAATTTATTCATGGTCATTATCGGCTGGACGTGTTAAAATATCCAGCAGGATTCCGGCACCAAAATCATTGTGTTTGTCAATTTGTTTGACTTTGTTCATGATTTCTTTGGCCTGCTCGATTTCCCCTAATTTTGCTAATACCAATCCAGAAGCGGCATAAGCGTTTAAGTATAGTCTGATTTGGGGCTGCTCTTGCCGTTGCATTAATATGGGCTGGAGTTGTTCCCAATCATCTGGAAAGTTCTCTACTTGTTTAATCTTATCTAAAACTTTAACTGCTGTTTGTAGCGCTAGGGGATAATTATTCTTGTAATAAAAAAATCTGTAGGCTGATACTAAAATATCTGTATTTTCCCCGGCTTTAGCTAAGGCTTGATGAATATATTGTTCTGATTGTGAGGTGTTTTCCCAGGTTTGTGTTGCCAAAATTAATAATTTTTTGACATCTTCTGGAACCTGAAACCAGGAAAATTTATTTGTTTCCAGCATAACAATTTCTTTAGTTGGTTAAGGTGTACAGAAGGTAGGGAATAGGGTAAATCAATAATCCCTACTCCCTCATACCTTAAAACAAGGTCAAAATGTAGATTAAAGTGAATAAAACAATCCAGATAATATCTACAAAGTGCCAATAGATTTCTGCCATTTCAATACCAGTGTGTTTGGTAGCAGAATAATGACCGGGACGACGCGATCGCCACACTACACCTAAAATCAATAACAGTCCCACAAACACGTGTAGACCGTGGAACCCAGTCATGATATAAAAGCAGTTGGAGAAAACGTTAGCAGTCAGCCCATATCCCAAATTCATGTACTCATAAACCTGACCAAATAGGAAAACTGTTCCCATCACTGCGGTGACAAGATACCAAAACCGCATGGCTTTGACATTATTCTTTTTAATCGCCACATCACCTAAATGAATGACGAAACTACTAGATAGCAGAATAATGGTGTTAATGGTGGGTAAAAACAGTTCTACTTCTGTTCCTTCTGGAGGCCAAACTTCAGTAATGCCTCTAAAGAATAAGTAAGTGGCAAAAAAGCCCCCAAACATCAATGATTCAGAACAGAGAAAAGTCAATAGCCCCCAGATGCGTAAATCTGGGTGATGTTCTTCGTGATCTTCCCTTGTTGTCGCTATGGTCATATTTTTTTACCCTCTAAGAACATGGTTGAACTTAGGCGCTAATTTCTGGTGTGCCAACTTCTGTTTGACTATGGCCGTAGTCATAGGGACCATGAGTGACAACAGGTAATACTTCCCAGTTTTCAATTAGGGGTGGTGAACTGGTTGTCCACTCTAAACTTAAAGCCTGCCAAGGATTATCACCAGCTAATTCTCCTTTGCGCCAACTTTGAATAATGTTGATGGTGAAGGGAATTACTGAAATACCCAGTACAAATGCACCTATAGTACAAATTTGATTGAGGTTGACAAATTGGGGGTCATACATAGCCACTCTGCGGGGCATTCCTTGTAAACCCAATTCGTGCATAGGTAAAAAAGTTAAGTTTGTGCCGATGAAAGTTAGGGCAAAGTGAATGCGTCCCCAGGTTTCATTCAACTTACGTCCGGTAATTTTGGGGAACCAGTGATAAACACCGGCATAGATGCCAAACACCGAACCACCAAATAAAACATAGTGGAAATGTCCCACTACATAATATGTATCGTGGACGTGAATATCAAAGGGCGCAGTTCCCATGGTGACACCGCTTAAGCCACCCATGACAAACATGGACAGTAGGCCAATGGCAAATAGCATGGCACTGGTGAAGCGAATCTTACCACCCCAAAGGGTAGCAACCCAGGCAAAAATCTTTACGCCAGTGGGTACAGCGACGATGAGAGTGGAGATGGTGAAAAATATCCGCATCCAACCGGGTGTACCACTAGTAAACATATGGTGTACCCAGACGAATAAACCAACAATACAAATAGCTACACTAGAGTAAGCGATCGCCTTATAACCAAAGATTGGCTTACGGGCGTGAACTGGTACTACTTCCGACATAATGCCGAAGATGGGCAGAATCATTAAATATACTGCCGGGTGAGAATAGAACCAGAACAAATGTTGATAAATAACAACGTTACCCCCTGCATCTGGTTTAAAGAAAGATGTGCCAAAGTTGAGGTCAAACAACAACAGCACCAAACCAGCAGCTAATACAGGTGTAGAAAGCAAAGCCAGAACAGAAGTTGCTAGGATTGCCCAGCAAAACAAGGGTAGTTGATCCCATTTCATACTGGGAACCTTCATCATCAGGATGGTAACAACAAAGTTCACAGAACCCAAAATTGAGGAAGTTCCCACTAAAACAATGGCTAATATCCACAGAGTTTGAGCGATGGGTGCTGTTACTAAGCTCAATGGTGGGTAAGCTGTCCAACCTGATTGGGAACCACCAAAGATAAAACTAGCTAAAACCAGCAGTCCGGCCACTGGGTTTAACCAAAAAGCGATCGCATTTAACTTTGGAAAGGCCATATCCCTCGCCCCCACCATCAAGGGGATGAGATAGTTACCAAATCCCCCAATGGCACTGGGAACAATCCACAGAAAGATCATAATCGTTCCGTGGTTGGTCATAAAGGCGTTATACAGATTAGGGTCGAGGAAGTCTGATGCTGGCGTTGCTAGTTCAACGCGGAGAGCCACAGCCATCAGTCCACCGATGAGATAAAACACAAATGCTGTGACTAAGTATTGGATCCCAATAACTTTGTGGTCAACATTAAATGTGAAGTAGTCGTACCATCTCCAGGACTGGGGATGATTTTCAGCGCTGGATTTTTGGGGTGGGATGTTGGGGGCAAATTCTACTTGTGTCATAAGTTATTTTGCTCCAGTTGTGCGAGGGTTGCTGCACTAATCCCCAAATCATGAACATGGGGAGCGAGAAATTCTGATGTTGATAACTCAGCTGGATTAACTGCAACTAAGGAGTTGAGGTCTTGCTTTTGAGCAATTTGGCTTTGTGCTAACCAGCTATCAAATTCTTCTGGGGTGTGGACAATGACTTGTGTCCGCATGGAACCGTGATAACCACCACACAATTCTGCACATACTACGGGATATGTACCTGGTTTAGTGGCCACAAATCGCAATTGGGTAGCCATACCGGGAAGAGCGTCTTGCTTCAAGCGGAATTGTGGAACCCAAAATGAGTGAATGACATCTTGCGCTGAAAGATTCAGTTGCACATCTGCACCAACGGGAATGTGTAACTCGCTGGTGGTAATTCCACTATTGGGATAGTTAAATATCCAGGCGTACTGCATTCCTTGAACATCCACAAGCAAGTCCGGTTGTTTTCCTTGGGAGTGGGGAGATGCACCAATGCCGATATTTGTATTAGTTGTAGGTGGTAAGGTGTCATCCAAAGTAGCTGCGAGGGCTGTTCCCCTTACATGGGTAACATGGGCTGAACTGTGGGGATGACTCCCTGGTTCAAATCCCCCCATTTGGTTATAAACATCTACACTATAGATGCCCAAACCAATTACAATCACTGCGGGAATTGCTGTCCAGAAAATTTCTAACTGAAGGTTACCTTCTACGGGTACGCCATCGGTATTATCACCCTGACGGCGACGGTATTTCACCAAAAAAATCAGTATAGTTCCTTCTACTACCAAAAACAGAGCGATGGCAATGGTAAACATGATATTGAAAAATCCGTCTACCAAGGGCGCTTGTTCCGAGGCTTGTACTGGCAGTAGATTGTGATTTTGTCCGAGCCAAATACTGATTACTGTAACTATTACCCCAGCAACTAGAGTCCATAGTGAAACAGGAATTTTTTGCATATATACTACCTGCTGTTTAAGCCATGATTCAAGGTGTGATTTTCCGTTTTCACTTATTAACTTTCTAGCTTACTCTGACAAAAATTGGGGGAATTTTCCAGATATTTTCATATCCTTCCCCCAAAAATTAATACTATATTAAATTATTTGACCAGATGCCTCTACCACCAGAAATTTAGGTACTCAAAAGCAAGTATTAATTTGTTAATAACTAACAACTTAAGATTTACAATTCTGTTTACTGTTAACTTGTGGCTTGTAACAGTAAGTCTCTATTATTCCCCTCTAGTTACCTTGCTTTGTGCTGATGCGCTTGATTTATAAAGTACCTCTTGTAACTAGAACAATTTTGAGCAAATTCCCAAAAACTTAATTGTCTAATACAGTATGGGTGTAGCAATTCTTAGGACATATCCGAGAACAAGCTTCACAACCAATACAGTTTTCTGGGTGAGCAACAACCATTACTTTACGCTCAATTTCATCATCATCTTCATCCTCGACAAATTCCCCTTCTTCGTTGAGGGCTTGCAATGCCAATACATTGTGGCCGCATATCTTAAAGCATCTGCCACATCCTATACATTTTTCTTGGTCAATTTCCTGGGCGAATTTTGGTATCCAGGTATTACCTCCAAATGTCAATCCTGTTAGTTGTGCCATGAATAAACGCCTACGAATTTCTTTGTACCTTAATCATCATCCTAACCTAAAATTATTCTTTTGCTTTACGGTTAAGCAATTATTTTTTTATCAATTTAATTTTTCCTGACTTGTGAAAATATCGGTGATTAATTTAGATATTTAACCATTAGTTGAAATTTATTATCAATAACTTTAATTTCAATTAAATTATTTAACCTCTAAATACTCCTTTATACCGAGTTTTTTTAGGTAAAATAGCTCTAATAATAATGAAATTTTTTCTTTTATATTAATATCAAATATATCACTAATAGTGTTGATTAATACACTGTTTATGTTTATTTATTACATTTAATATTTTTTCACTAGAGTAAATGGTATCTTTAGTAACAGAAGAGTTGCTTGGGTTAAATATTAAAATTTTTAATAAAGAAGATTACATTTAGTCAAATACATCTATGTTCTAACCAAACAATTTAAAAATAGTTTTTAACTCAGGCTCATTATGAACAAACTTATCTAATTACTTATGAAATTTATAGTTAATAAAGAAGTCATCTAAGCCTCCCATTAAGAGATGAAAATACCTTCTATTTGGATGTGTTATTTAAATATGGATCTGGGGAATTTTGACAGCAAATAGAAATTATTTTAGCTGAAAATATAGTTGGGTGGCAAGTGATAAACACAGAGGAAACATCCAGGGAAGATTTAAACCAAACATCTCAATGATTAAATTGGGAACAAGTTCTATAGCCTTATGCCTTATACAATTCCTAACAACAATTGCGTTGGATGTGACAACTGCCGCCCCCAATGTCCTACGGGTGCAATCAAAATAGAGAATAATGAATACTGGATTGATCCTGGTCTTTGTAATAACTGTGAGGGTTATTATCCTGAACCGCAATGTGTAGTAGCTTGTCCTAATAATTCTCCCATACCTTGGCAAGCAAAAAAAGGTAGATGCAAGGTTGAACCGAGAGAAGCGCCAAGCCCAGATTTATTTGCCAATGGTAAGAATAATCCCTTTGCTTCGGCTATTGTGATTTGGGAAGCCTGCAATGTATTGGCACAACGTACATCCCTTAATTGGGAAAATGATCCACAAGGTAATTTATGTTATCAACGAAAAGTCAAACAAGGACGGGGTGCGATCGCTTTTCATCTCCAAGATCCATTTCCAGTGAATCAGAGCATGAATAGCATAACTGATTTACCAGCAATTGCTGCACTTGATATTAGAGCCGCTGTTATTCATCTGATATTTGCCGCTTATGCCACCTTATTAGATCAACCTTGGCAAGAAGAATTCGCCATTGATGAACGCCAAATTGAGAAATATTTAGGTTTAGAAAAGCGCAAGGACTTAAGCAAAAATGCCAAACTAGCCTTAATTAAAAATATCGTCAGTCAAGCTTGTTCGTTGATGGTTTCCATTGACTGGCCGCAACAAGGTCGCATTTTAGGCTTTTCAGTCAAAAAAAGCCGTTTATGGCACTTAATCAATATTCAGCATCACTTTCAAGAAGATGATTTGGGGTGTAAATATTTGGTGGGACTGACTTTTAAAGTAAAACCGGGAATCTGGACGCAATACTTCTTAAACAAACAAGCCTGTAAAGAGAGAACTGCATTTTATCAATATGGCAGTTTACCCAAAACGCTATTAACCACAGTCATGAGCATTTGGCAACAACATGAAGGTGCTGTAAGACTGATGCTATGGTTACTGTTTAAAACCAAAATGGGCAAAGAACAGCGCATTACCATTCCCACATTACTACGTATTGCTTACGGTGAAGAAAAAATTGCCATTGCCTGTAGACAGAGAGAAGAACGTAAACGCTTAGTACGGACTTTTGAAAGTGACTTGGAAGTTCTCAACCATCATGGAATTAAACCTATTTTTGACCCCATCACTTACCCCTTAGAAATTCAACCATTGTGGGCTAAGTTAATGAGTATTCCGGAAGATCCAGACGAGGCTTTAGAATTTTGGATTAATGATGGTGGTTCTAATACCAGTATCACAGATTCAGCCCCCCGTGGTAAGTGGAATCTGTTGATGAATGCTCGCATTTTGTCTTTTGAACTACCGCCGGAATGGCAACAGCACACCTCGGAATCATCAAAAAAGCCACGGCGAACTGTAAAAAGGAGAAGAAAGACCCCTACCAGTAGCAACTTACCCGGTGAGGAAATTTTACAAGCACGAAAAAATTTACATCTATCCCAGAGGGAGTTGGCAAAGTTGACGGGTAAAAGTCAAAGCTGGATTCGCGATGTGGAAAATGGGCGTTTGAAAGTTAAAGTGGAAGACCAAGCACTGTTACGGAAGGTGTTAAATATTAGATGAACTACCCCGGCTTAAATAACCGAGGCGTTTACGCTTCGACTGGCTTTCATCCCTTGCCTAAAGAAGGTTTCTCCGCGCATTTTCTTATAAAATCCCACCCAGGCATCGGCTTGGATGGGTAACACTATTAAATGGCGGTAAATTTTACAACTACTTGCTTTCAGTAAAATCAGCGTCAATCACATCATCACCGCCGCCGGGTGGGGTTGAACCAGCATCTTGAGGCCCAGCACTAGCACCAGCATCACCACCAGCTTGTTGATAGATATTGCTACCAACGGCGAATAATGCTTGTTGTAATTCTGGTGTCAGCTTCTTGATTTGCTCGTCGTCTTCTTTGGCCACGGCTTCCCGTAGGTCTTTGACCAAACCTTCTATTTTGGTTTTGTCAGCTTCAGGAACTTTATCACCTAACTCCTGCAACTGCTTCTCGGCTTGGTAGGCTAAGGAGTCGGCTTGGTTTTTGCGTTCGATTTTTTCACGGCGTTCTTTATCAGCAGCAGCGTTTTGTTCTGCCTCTTTCACCATGCGGTCAACGTCGGATTTATCTAAGGTAGAAGCGCCAGTAATGCTGATAGATTGTTCTTTACCAGTACCTTTGTCTTTAGCGGTAACGTTGAGGATACCGTTAGCATCAATATCAAAGGTAACTTCAATTTGTGGTACGCCCCGTGGTGCTGGGGGAATACCATCAAGTCTAAAGGTTCCTAAGCTCTTATTATCATTGGAGAATTCCCGTTCACCCTGAAGAACATGAATTTCCACATTGGTTTGTCCATCCACTGCGGTGGAGAAAACTTCGGATTTTTTGGTGGGGATGGTGGTATTGCGGGGGATAATTTTAGTCATTACACCGCCCAGGGTTTCTACACCTAAAGACAGTGGAGACACATCTAATAATAAGATGCCTGTGACATCACCTGCTAGCACACCCGCTTGAATAGCTGCACCAACCGCTACCACTTCATCAGGGTTAACGGTTTGGTTAGGTTCTTTACCTAATATCTGCTTCACCACTTGTTGTACAGCAGGAATACGGGTAGAACCACCAACTAGTACAACTTCATTAATATCACCTTTGCCTAACTTGGCATCGCGAATGGCGTTTTCAACCGGAATGCGGCAACGGTCGATTAAGTCTGAGCAGAGTTCCTCAAACTTAGCACGGGTGAGGGTTGTATCCAGGTGCTTGGGACCGTCTTGGGTAGCAGTGATAAATGGTAAGTTTATTTCTGCTTGGGAAACGCTAGAAAGTTCAATTTTGGCTTTTTCTGCGGCTTCAGTTAAACGTTGTAAGGCTTGTTTATCTTGACGTAGGTCTATACCTTCTTCTTTTTTGAATTGTTCCGCTAAGAAGTCAACTATTTTTTTATCAAAGTCGTCACCACCTAGGTGAGTGTCACCGGAAGTGGCTAGTACTTCAAATACTCCATCACCTACTTCTAGGATGGATACATCAAAAGTACCACCACCAAGGTCAAATACTAAAATGGTTTCGTTGCTTTTCTTATCAAAACCATAGGCTAGAGAAGCTGCTGTCGGTTCGTTGATGATCCGCAGAACTTCAATACCTGCTATCTTGCCAGCATCTTTTGTGGCTTGTCTCTGGGAATCGTTAAAGTATGCAGGAACGGTGATGACAGCTTGGGTGACGGTTTCACCAAGATATTTGCTGGCATCTTCAACGAGTTTACGCAGAACTTTGGCAGAAATTTCTTCTGGTGCAAAGGGTTTACCGCCTATGGGACAATCTAGCTTGACATTACCGTTGCTGCTCAGGACTTTGTAGGAAACTTCTGTGGTTTCCTTACCAACCTCGTCGTAGCGTCTGCCAATAAAGCGTTTGACTGAATAAAAGGTATTTTCAGGGTTCATCACCGCCTGGCGTTTGGCGATTTGACCAACTAAGTTATCACCATTTTTGGCAAATGCCACTACTGATGGTGTTGTCCTAAACCCTTCTGCGTTAGCAATAACTGTGGGCTTACCACCTTCCATTACTGCTACGCAAGAGTTCGTTGTACCTAAGTCAATTCCAACTACTTTTGCCATTTTAAGTGCTGGCTCCGTATAACTACAAATGAATGAATGGGAATATAAGGGACTAACAACCTTTAATTCGGCTTCCCTGGGGTTAACACCTCAAGTTATCCTGATATATATACTGATGAGTTCAGTTATAGTCAGTTGATTAGGGAGGGTTTACCGAACCTTGGACGGGACGGTTAATTTTAAAGGATGTATTTAGTTCGTTGATTGAGAAATTTACTTTCACTCTGTCTAATGTATGAGAATTAATACTTTCAGTAATTAGGGTCAACCGTAATCTCAAAGTGGTGTTTGCCGTCTTTGAGCGAATTATAAAGAACTTAAAGTAGTGTGATAGAATATTTAAGTATATTTTTTATTTATAAAAAATTTAATATTTTAAATGCTGGAAAAAGGTGCTAGTAGTGGCAGACCCTTCGATCCATCAAGGGCGGGTGGCAAAATCCTGAATCTCTTTTATACAAAGGTCAGGATTACACACAAAGGTACTGATATCGTTGAAGCGCATATTCGGAGATTTAATCCTGTTGGTAATGAAGAAATGAAAATGGTAGAGAGATTAAGAAAAATTGCAGCAGATGAACTTGAAGCAGAACCAGTAGATATCCGTTTTTATACTCATGAGTTACGGGAATATCTGAGATACAAAAAACTTAAATACCCAATTGGACAACCAGATGATCCAGATGCAGCTTATGAACTCTGGAATAATGCTCACACAGCAACACTAGAGGATTATGGGCTAAAGGAAGGCCCAGGTGTTTTATTTTTTGAGTAAAACTTTGTCAAATAATTCTCTTCTAGCATATTCAATTTTTAAACTTAATCAAATCCTTTTACAATTGCATATAGGAGGAATATTTATGAAAAACTCAATTCAATTAACTCAACTGGAGTTAGTACTTCTCAAATTAGTTGCCAAAGGACAGGGAAATTTTAGCTGGTATGAACTAGCCAATTCTCTTTCTCGTCTGGATGTACCAAGAGAACCTGATATGATGACTGTTCTCAAGAATCTGGTGGCTAAGGGTTTGCTAAAAAGACACATACAGCCTGGATCACCACGAGATAGTTGGGACTTGACTCCAACAGGTATGAAGATGGTGATGCAATGTGAATAATATAGCGGTTTTCGCGCTTAGTGACGTATGTCATTAGCAAGCAGGACTTGTAAAGATTAAAGGCCCGTAAATAACCTTAAATATCATCATCTTTGATTTTCACAACTTTAAGTTCTATGGTGACACTATCTCCCACTTTAAAAGCTACTCTGTCTCAACCCCTAAAAATCGGCTCTTTTGAGGTAAAAAGTCGAGTTTTGCAGTCACCTTTATCTGGGGTGACGGATATGGTGTTTCGTCGTCTGGTGCGTCGCTATGCGCCGGATTCTATGTTGTATACGGAAATGGTCAATGCTACGGGATTACACTATGTGAAAGAGTTGCCCAAAATCATGGAGGTAGACCCCAGGGAACGACCAATTAGTATTCAATTATTTGACTGTCGGCCAGATTTTTTGGCACAAGCAGCTATTAAGGCTGTGGGGGAAGGTGCTGACACTGTTGATATTAATATGGGTTGTCCGGTGAATAAAATTACTAAAAATGGGGGTGGTTCATCTTTGTTACGTCAACCAGAAGTGGCTGAAGCTATTGTGCGGGAGGTGGTGAAGGCGGTTGATGTTCCTGTGACAGTTAAAACCCGTATTGGCTGGAATGACCGGGAAATCACTATTCTTGATTTTGCCAAGCGCATGGAAGATGCGGGGGCGCAAATGATTACGGTGCATGGACGCACCCGCGCTCAAGGTTACAATGGTAATGCTCGATGGGAATGGATAGCTCGTGTAAAGGAGGTGCTTTCTATCCCGGTAATTGCCAATGGTGATATTTTCTCCGTGGAAGCTGCTGTTAAATGTTTGGAACAAACTGGCGCTGATGGGGTGATGTGTTCTCGTGGGACTTTAGGTTATCCTTTTTTGGTGGGAGAGGTTGACCACTTTTTGAAAACAGGGGAAATATTGTCGCCACCAAGCCCAATTCAGCGTTTAGAATGTGCCAGAGAGCATTTACAAGCTTTATGGGAATATAAAGGCGATCGCGGTGTCCGTCAAGCCCGTAAGCATATGACTTGGTACGCTAAAGGTTTTGTGGGTGCTGCTGAGTTGCGGGGACAGTTAAGTGTCATTGAAACAGTGCAGCAGGGTTTGGATTTAATTGATCGAGGGGTAGAACAGTTAAATCATAGTTATCAGCCCATGGAGGAAGCTAGTAACTTTCAAGTCGCTTAATTATCTATCAGCAGAGGACATAATCAGCCTTTTTGTTGCTCAAACCTTTGATACGGGCTAACATTAATTCATCCCGTTGTTGCCAAACTGTAAATATGTTCTCTCTACCATCAAATAAAGTTTCTGTATCTATTTGATAGCAATCATTTACCTTTCGTAACTTTAACCCCAAGAGAGCTAAAAGTCGGCTCAGTATTTTTATTGGTGAAATATGCCCGTTCCCTTTGATTAAATCAATACCCAGTAATCTTTTGATGTGTTTACTATGCTGAAATACTACATTTTTTAGCAAGAGTAAATCAACATCATGTTCTGTAAATTGTCTTTTTGGTTCTAACAATTGAAGCATTCCTAATGCTCTCATAGCTTCAACTTTGCAGGTATAAATTGTTAAATCTGGTAGAAAAACTTTACCATCCCCCCACAATAATTGTTCACGCCATTCTTGCTGATCTTTAACATGAAAAAACTCGCTTTCATGTGTGAGATAATAGTGAATTAGTAATTGAGAATAGTAACCTTTATCATCTTTTAATTTCAATAAAGGAGTAATTGGAATACCATACCTCTGTTTGAGGTTATATTTATGAATTTGGTGACGTTCTGCTTCTGAGAGAGAATGTTTATTTAATAATTCCTCATACTCCATATAATTAATATCTCGCGCTGTAGCCACAGCAGTGGCGGACGTGAACTGATGTTGTTGCTTAATTTGTCTAATTTTGTGTTTAATATCTTTGGCTTTCTGACGCTTTTCTGCCCAATCTTTTTGCACTTTAACTATTTCTAAAACTAATCTTTTGCGGTTTTCTACATCCTGGGAATCTGTTGCTAAAAATGCTAGGCGTAAATCTCTAATAATATTATTGTGAACCGCGTTACTGCGTAACCAAATTTGATGTCCATCTGCTATTAAACCATCTTGCATGGATTGACGATATAAACTCATAGAAGCGTTTACCCTAGCAGATAGTTTTGCCCATGTCCGCAAATGCAGAGGGTCATAAACTAATGGTAGGTCTACATCTATTTTATGTAAGGGACTGAGCAAGGCTAGGTTTTCTTTCTGATTTTCTTGATACCAGTCAGATAGTAGTCGGTAATTAGTGCTACCACTACCAATTAAACCTATTCCTCGCTTGGCGCACCAAATAATACGTGGTACATCATCTCTTACTCTTGCTAATGCTTGTCGTGCTTCTGAATCAGGAATTACTCCCTGAAAAATGCCATACACTCGGTCGAAGTGTTGCACATCAATACTAATTCCTGTACCCACACTAGGAGTCACAAAAACTGTATCATATTCCGCAATTCTTTGATTAATATCTCTGACAAAATCAACTGCTGGATGACCGGGTGTGCTGGTTGTGTGGCTACTAATTACTAAAGATTTGGGAAATTGCCGGCGTAATTTTTCTAAACGTTCTTGGAGGTAGCTTTCAATGGTTTCACAACTATAACGCCCTGAACGACTATCAGTAGTAACGTAACATTTACGCCCGGCTATTAAATCTAATTCCAGTTGATGAATTAAGGGTGTGGGGTTGGGAGAGTCATAAAAGGTAACATCCCAGCCTTTGTGGGGTTTCCATTGATTTATTAACACCCAGGGGGTTAGTTTAATGTCTGATAATCCTTGCAAATATTCTAAAGATATATCAGATAAGTCAGCATCTTGAGCAATTACTAATCCTCCAGTAGTCAAAACTGTATTAATTAATTGTTGAAATAATTTTAAAATTTTGACTCGTTTATGTTTACAAGTGTTGCTGTTGAGTAAATGCCACAAACTCTGTTCTACTTCATCCAAAATTAATATTGCCCCTTGCCAGTCTTTAGGGTTAAGTTTCCAAATTGAATCAACACATAAACCAAAAGCTTTATTAGCTAATTTGTTATCTGTTATGGTTAAATCTTCCCTAGAATTTAATCCCCATTGAATCCCAATTTTATCACACAAAAATCTACCTAGCTGAATCCTATGTGTAATTAATAATATTGGTCTATCGGCAAGTTTAGCTTTGTTAACAATAGTTTGCAGTGCTGTGGTTTTTCCTGTGCCTTTGGCTGATTTTATCCCTACTAGTCCAGTGGTGGGATAAGATACATTTTCTAGGTAAGGACAGTTGACTGTGAGTGCTGGGGGAATGGTTAACTGAGTATGGGGTTGGCTTTGGGATAAATAAATTTCTAAATCAGTACTTTGGCGATACAATTTATCGAAAGCACCTGCGCCTTTAGCAACAATGAACTCATCAACACCTTTTTCTGTTCCTGGAAGTTCTATGACTTTGACCGGGCATTTTTTGGACTGGAATAAATAACCTAACTGAGAAATAGCATTGTTGATAGCAGCAATTTTTCTGGGTTGAGTTTCAAAATCAAAGCAAATCAAAAAAGAGCGCTTTGTTATGGCGAATGCTCCTAAGTCGGGAATTAGTTGGCGACTGGTGACTTTACCAAATATATCTTTGACGACCCGGTAACCACTGGTAATACCTGGAATGGCGATCGCCGTATATCCTTGTGTTAATAGGGCTGCTGCTTTTTTTGCTCCTTCGCAGATAATCACTGGTAGGTTATGTTGCATTACCCACTGCCAAAACCCTTCGGCTGCGCCATGGGGGTCAATGTTGATACTATTGGGCATGGCTAGATTATAGCGTTGAGAAACTAGCTGCCAGATTTTTAATGTCACCCGCAAACAAAATACTCGTGTTGGGGTGCTGGGTGGATGTTCATATTTGATGGGTTTGCCATTTTGATTGCTTCGGGGTTGGTTGGGCTTAAAGCATCCCCATTCCATTGATTGCCAATTATTGAGGGGATCTAAACCAGAACACCACCAACCACCTGCGGTGACATGATTATAACGTTGTAACCAACTATTTTTCACCATACCTGTGTTGGTACGGGGCAGATGCTGAGAAATTAAGAGATATTCTAAGGCTGATGCGTCTTGGAGAGATTTAAAGTTGAGTTGAGCTAAGTCTACATCTATACTGCTTTTCTTGACTAATTCCTCAAGGTGTTTGATGTGTAAGGATTGCAGAGGCATGGTAAGACCCTTGAACGGAATACGACGGATTTAAAACTTATCATGCCTGGCCTGGATTTCTATGGGGATTATTACTAAGTTTAAATGATGTTTTTTTAGCTATGCACGACTAAATACATCGGTAAATGAGCAAGTGCATAACTCTATCAGAGTATATTGCTGTATTAATAAACTTGTATTGTCAGATTTAAGGGGGATTATTTTTGATATTTCAGTAAATTTGCTCAATAATCCTGATTAGCAGCCAGGGAAAATATAGCTTTAAATTCCCTGTCTAATAGCTTAAGTCGGTTAAAACCCACTAGTAACACAAGCATCCTGCTTGTTTGATTTATTGTGCGATCGGTTAGCGGGCGGTGGGGGGGAGCCAGGGAATAAATTCCCTGTCTAATAGCTTAAGTCGGTTAAAACCGACTGGTTTATGGTTTGTGTTTTATGGTTTGGATGTGTGGGGAGGGGGTTTTATGGTTTGGGTTTTAGCTTGACTAAAACCGACTGGTAACACAAGCATCCTGCTTGTTTGATTTATTGTGGGGTGGGATGGGTTGGCGATCGGTGGGGGGGGAGCCAGGGAATAAATTCCCTGTCTAATAGCTTAAGTCGGTTAAAACCGACTGATTTATGGTTTGTGTTTTATGGTTTGGATGTGTGGGGAGGGGGTTTTATGGTTTGGGTTTTAGCTTGACTGACTTTTGCTTGGGCTTGGGTAATTTATTCTCGGACAAGCAGGATGCTTGTGTTACGTGGACAAGCAGGATGCTGGTTTGGGTTTCGGGAATAAATTCCCCGGCTATATTCCCCCGGCTATATTCCCTGTCTATATCCGGTAACTTTAAATTCGCCAGCCCTTTCTTCCTCTTCTGGTATGGGGGTAGTTTCTGGAACTACTGGTATGGTGGGTTCTTGAGGGGGAAAATATTTTTCTACTGGTTCTTCCTGTGCTGGTGACTCAGTGGGCTGTGGTGTTTCCGGTTCTTCCAGTTCCTTAACTTCAGGGGTGGGAGTTATTTGTGGTTGTGTTTCTGGTGCTGGTGACTCAGTGGGCTGTGGTGTTTCCGGTTCTTCCAGTTCCTTAACTTCAGGAGTGGGAGTTATTTCTGGTTCTTGTAACTCCGTTGGGGGTGTTTCTGTAACTTCAGTTTCAGGAATCAGCTGGGGCTGTGGTTCCGGTGTTTTTTCAACGGTGGGTGTGGGTGTTGGTTCAATAACTTCTTTTTTAACTTCTTTTTTGGCTGTGTAATCAGGGTCTACAATGCCAAGGGACTGATCCGCTTTTAATTCTCCTCTGACAATTTTCGCCAGTGTGTCTTCTCCCTGGGGCTGGTAATTGATCACTCTGGCGGTGGTATTGAAAGCATTTTTGATGGGATTGCCTTGATTATCCAGAAATTCTAGTTTTACCCAGTTTTTACCAGGTTTGAAGCCCTTGAGGTAAATTGGTTGCCAGCGATCTAAAATAAAGCTTTCATCATTAATAGTGCAACGAATACGCCAATCGCTGATGGTATCGTTGGGGTTGTCTTCAGCCACAAGGTGCAGAGGAGCGTTGGTTAAGTAAAAGTCTAGTAAAATTGGTTCTGCTCCATAACTGCCTTTAGGACGGCTATAGGTTAGGACTGGTAGAGTAGGATCTGGGTTATTGTCGTCTGTTTTGGTGAAGATATGAAATGTTGTCTGGGCATAAGCACCCTCATTTTTAAAGCTTTCGTGCCACGGACGAGAAGCAAAAACCCGCAGGGTGTGTGTACCTGGAGAAAGGTCTGGTAAAACTAGGGGCTGGTTAATATTGTAAACCGCTATATAAGGTTGATTATCCAGAATTACGTGGAGATGGGGTCCCAGTTCTAATTGAGGATCTTTAAATATGGGTAAGTCTTTCACCTCAAAGTTGACTGTAACTGTATTATCTTGAAGAATTTTATCAGGTTGGGGAGTAACTATTGTCACCTGTGGAAGGTAATTTTCTAAAGTTGGGCGTAGTTCTTGAATTACCGCCGGTGGGGAAACTTCGGAAAATTGTGCTGATATCTGAGAAATTTCCGAAGGGTTACTGGTATTGCTCACGGGTATTTCTTTGCCACCAGCTTTTTCACTACAACTGGTTACACTCAATACCAGAACAAATGTCATGAGCCACTTAAAAATAGTCAATTTCATAGAAAATATCCGATCTAACACCGCTTGCTGCCAGGATTTCATACATTTCATCCTTCTATGAGTCGTCAGTAACTGAATAAGCTATTGTGGCTTAATTGTGGCTTAATTCTGCATCTGACACCATATCCCAAAAGGTTAAATTTTTATTACAGCTTTTAACATTATTTCTTATTTCTTTATTCTTTTTTAAGAAAACTTTAGAAAAATTTAGAAAACTTAATAATTGGGTGTTTTTGTTTGTAGCAACGGAAACAGATAAATTCTTTTTCGGTTAAGTTTGGTTGAAGTTAAATCATAAGTATTACAAATTGTTATGCTTTGTAAATTAAATGCAAAATCTCTTGACTTTTTGCTCAAACCTTGAAATATCAAAAGCTTATTAGACAATTATTCCAGCTAATTTGAATTATTGTTAAAATGTGTTTAACAATTCACCAGTTATGACTCTATAATTCAACAGAAACGAAATTCCACATGGACTCATTATCACGGCTTACGGAGTTTCTGTAGTTTGCGACTGGGATTAACTGTGTGGTACTTATGATTCCTCATTCCTTATCAAGAGAGGAGGTCGAATGACGATTAGTCCTCCGGAGCGAGAGGAAAAGAAAGCAAGGGTCATAGTCGATAAAGATCCGGTTCCTACCTCATTTGAAAAATGGGCAAAGCCAGGACACTTCGACAGATCCTTAGCAAAGGGACCCAAAACCACCACATGGATTTGGAACCTTCACGCTCTCGCCCATGACTTTGATACACATACAAGCGATTTAGAAGACATTTCCCGCAAAGTCTTCGCAGCCCACTTCGGCCATTTAGCCGTAGTAACCATTTGGTTGAGCGGGATGTTATTTCACGGCGCTAAGTTCTCGAACTACGAAGCTTGGTTAAGTGACCCCTTAAATGTGAGTCCTAGCGCTCAAGTCGTTTGGCCTATTGTGGGACAAGACATTTTAAATGGTGATGTGGGTGGAGGATTCCACGGTATTCAGATCACCTCTGGCTTGTTCCAAGTGTGGCGCGGCTGGGGTATTACTAGCTCATTCCAACTCTATGTAACAGCTATTGGCGGCTTGGTACTAGCAGGCTTGTTCTTATTTGCTGGTTGGTTCCATTACCACAAACGCGCTCCCAAGTTGGAATGGTTCCAGAATGTGGAGTCAATGCTGAATCACCACTTGGCAGTATTGCTGGGTTGTGGTTCTCTGGGATGGACAGGACACCTAATTCACGTGTCAGCACCAGTCAACAAACTCTTGGATGCAGGTGTCGCAGCAAAAGATATACCTTTGCCCCATGAGTTTCTGCTGAACAAGGACTTATTAACAGATTTGTACCCCGGCTTTGCCAACGGGTTAACACCATTCTTCACTTTGAATTGGGGTCAGTATGCTGACTTCCTCACCTTCAAAGGCGGTTTAAACCCGGTAACAGGGGGCTTGTGGATGACTGATATCGCCCATCACCATTTGGCGATCGCGGTTCTGTTCATCATTGCTGGTCATATGTACCGTACCAACTGGGGTATTGGTCACAGCATCAAAGAGATCCTGGAAAACCATAAAGGTCCTTTCACAGGAGAAGGTCACAAAGGTCTGTACGAAAACCTGACCACATCTTGGCACGCTCAGTTGGCAACTAACCTTGCTTTCTTGGGTTCACTGACAATCATCATTGCTCACCATATGTACGCAATGCCCCCGTATCCGTATTTAGCAACGGATTACGCAACGCAATTGTGTATATTCACCCACCATATGTGGATAGGTGGCTTCTTGATTGTGGGCGGTGCGGCTCACGCAGCCATATTTATGGTGCGGGACTACGATCCGGTTGTTAACCAAAATAACGTGCTAGATCGTGTGATTCGTCACCGGGATGCGATCATTTCTCACCTGAACTGGGTGTGTATTTTCCTGGGCTTCCATAGCTTTGGACTATACATTCACAACGATACAATGCGTGCTTTGGGTCGCCCCCAAGATATGTTTTCCGACACGGCAATTCAGTTACAACCAGTATTTGCTCAGTGGGTGCAAAACCTGCATACTCTAGCGCCTGGTGGTACTGCTCCCAATGCCTTAGAACCGGTTAGCTATGCCTTTGGCGGCGGTATTTTGGCAGTGGGCGGCAAAGTGGCAATGATGCCCATTACATTGGGGACTGCGGACTTTTTAGTTCACCATATCCACGCCTTCACCATTCACGTTACTGTCCTCATCCTGCTCAAGGGTGTATTGTTCGCCCGTAGTTCTCGTTTGATTCCAGACAAGGCTAACTTGGGCTTCCGCTTCCCTTGTGATGGTCCCGGTCGTGGCGGTACTTGCCAAGTATCTGGTTGGGACCACGTGTTCCTCGGATTATTTTGGATGTACAACTCCCTATCTATTGTCATCTTCCACTTCAGCTGGAAAATGCAATCAGATGTCTGGGGAACAGTAGATGCAGCAGGTGATGTGTCTCACATTACTGGTGGTAACTTTGCCGAAAGTGCCATCACCATCAACGGCTGGCTGCGTGACTTCTTGTGGGCGCAAGCTGCACAAGTAATCAACTCCTACGGCAGTGCTTTATCTGCCTATGGGTTACTGTTCTTAGGCGCTCACTTCGTCTGGGCATTCAGCTTAATGTTCCTGTTCAGTGGTCGCGGCTACTGGCAAGAACTAATTGAGTCCATTGTTTGGGCACATAATAAACTGAAAGTAGCACCAGCAATTCAGCCCCGCGCTCTGAGCATTATTCAGGGTCGGGCTGTGGGTGTAGCTCACTATCTCCTAGGAGGAATTGTAACCACCTGGGCATTCTTCCACGCACACATCCTTTCAGTAGGGTAGCAATTAACTTGACTGAGTGCTGAGTGCTGAGTACTGGGTGATGAGTAATTCATCAAATCTGAAAACTTGGTACTCAAAACTCAGAACTCTACAAGTTGACACCTAATGGCTAAGGGTCAGAGGAATTATCAAAACCTATGGCAACCAAATTTCCCAAATTTAGCCAGGATCTCGCACAGGACCCGACTACTCGTCGGATATGGTACGCGATCGCCACTGGAAACGACTTTGAAAGCCACGATGGCATGACGGAAGAGAATCTTTACCAAAAGATTTTCGCCACTCACTTCGGTCACTTGGCAATCATCTTCCTGTGGGCTTCCAGCCTCCTGTTTCACGTAGCCTGGCAAGGTAACTTTGAACAGTGGATCAAAGATCCGCTTCATGTCAGTCCCATCGCCCATGCGATTTGGGACCCCCACTTTGGCGAACCTGCTATTGAAGCATTTACCCAAGGTGGCGCAAGCAATCCGGTAAACATCGCTTACTCTGGTGTTTACCACTGGTGGTACACCATCGGGATGCGGACAAACAACGAACTGTACACAGGTTCAGTATTCCTGTTGTTGTTGGCAGCATTATTCTTATTTGCTGGTTGGTTGCACTTGCAACCCAAGTTCCGTCCTAGCCTCTCTTGGTTTAAGAGTGCTGAACCCCGCCTGAATCACCACTTATCAGGTTTGTTTGGTGTTAGTTCTCTGGCTTGGGCTGGTCACTTGATTCACGTTGCTATCCCCGAATCTCGCGGACAGCACGTTGGTTGGGATAACTTCCTCACCACATTACCCCACCCAGCAGGTTTGACTCCTTTCTTTACAGGTAACTGGGGCGTTTACGCTCAAAACCCTGATACTGCCAACCATATTTTTGGTACATCTGAAGGTTCCGGTACAGCGATCCTCACATTCTTAGGCGGCTTCCATCCCCAGACAGAATCCTTGTGGCTGACCGATATGGCTCACCACCACTTGGCGATCGCAGTTATCTTCATCATTGCTGGTCATATGTACCGGACTAACTTTGGAATTGGTCACAGCATTAAAGAAATGCTCAATTCCAAATCTGGTTTAATCCCTGGTAGCAAGAGTGAAGGTCAATTTAACCTGCCTCACCAAGGTTTATACGACACCATTAACAACTCACTGCACTTCCAGCTGTCCTTAGCTTTGGCAGCACTAGGAACCATTACTTCCTTGGTAGCGCAGCATATGTACTCTCTGCCTCCTTACGCATTCATTGCTAAGGACTACACAACTCAAGCAGCGCTGTACACTCACCACCAATATATTGCTGGTTTCTTGATGGTTGGTGCTTTCGCCCACGCCGCCATCTTCTGGGTACGTGACTATGACCCAGAACAAAACAAGGGGAACGTACTAGACCGGATTTTACAGCACAAAGAAGCGATTATCTCTCACCTCAGCTGGGTATCGCTATTCTTAGGCTTCCACACCCTCGGTTTGTATGTACACAACGACGTAGTAGTTGCTTTCGGTACTCCTGAAAAGCAAATCTTGATTGAGCCTGTGTTTGCTCAGTTCATTCAAGCTGCTCACGGTAAGGTTCTGTACGGTTTAGATACCTTACTATCTAACCCCGATAGCATCGCCTACACAGCTTATCCTAACCACGGCAACGTTTGGTTAGGCGGCTGGTTAGATGCCATCAACTCTGGCACTAACTCCCTGTTCTTAACAATTGGCCCCGGCGACTTCCTAGTACACCACGCCTTCGCTTTGGCAATTCACACCACCACCCTGGTACTAGTTAAAGGTGCTTTGGATGCTCGTGGTTCTAAACTGATGCCCGATAAAAAGGACTTCGGTTATGCCTTCCCCTGCGACGGTCCAGGCCGTGGCGGTACTTGCGACATTTCCGCTTGGGACTCCTTCTACCTGGCTATGTTCTGGATGTTAAACACCATTGGTTGGGTAACCTTCTACTGGCACTGGAAACATCTAGGTATTTGGCAAGGTAACGTTGCTCAGTTCAACGAAAACTCTACTTATCTCATGGGCTGGTTCCGTGACTACCTCTGGGCTAACTCTGCTCAGTTGATTAACGGATACAACCCCTACGGCGTGAATAACTTGTCTGTTTGGGCTTGGATGTTCCTGTTCGGACACCTAGTTTGGGCAACCGGTTTCATGTTCCTGATTTCTTGGAGAGGTTACTGGCAAGAGTTAATTGAAACCCTGGTTTGGGCCCACGAGCGTACACCTCTAGCTAACTTAGTTCGCTGGAAAGATAAGCCCGTTGCTCTCTCCATTGTTCAAGCTCGCTTGGTAGGTCTAGCTCACTTCACCGTCGGCTACGTCCTCACCTATGCCGCGTTCTTAATCGCCTCCACTGCTGGTAAGTTCGGTTGATCCTAACTCTAGTTTTGTAGGTGAATAATAAAAATAGCCCCACCGTAAGGTGGGGATATTTCTCTTTTAACTTAATTAAAATAAAAAAATAATATTAATCTCAATTATCCTTCAAAATTCCTTAAATCTGTACATTCATAGACAGTTGTGTCAATTTTTCGAGCAACTTGTAAACTTCCGTAGCAATTTTACTTTGTGGATAATGTGGATCATTGGGGTTACATTCACCCAGGATTTTGGCTCTCGGAATGGCTTGTGGTATGTATTCTATTAGTTGTACATAAGATGGTTGCTTCTGTCTTTGGTGAATCATATTCCACAATTTTTTACAATATTTTGCTCTTTGTTTAATAGATTGATTTTGAATATAATCTTTTAAGGTAATATCTTCTGTATTTCCTGGAATAGCATCTTGTAACCCGGTTTCTAAATCAAAAAAGTGGAGAATCAACCAGATTTCAAAGCATGGATTGCTAATGCCTAATTTATACATAGGATTTTCACGACATATTTGCTCTATCTCAGAAATATCTGTTCTACGATTATCATATTCGTCAGTGTCTATTATCATCCATAATTCATCATATTCTGTAAGATCCCATTGTTTCTTTAACTCTTCAGAGAATTTAAGCAAAGTTTTATATACATACCGAGGAGATGAGTTTCCAGCTTCCTCTTCTTTTCTATCTATAAACTCCACATGAACATTACCAAGATTAAAATGCTGTTCATATTGTGTCTTTAAGGCCTTAAAATATTTATATTCTGTTTTATCCCCTTCCGCAGCTATGATATATAGTCTCCATTTTCCATCTTTACCACATTTACTAGCAATATAACTTGATCTACCTTGATAATCTGTGTTCCTTTCTCTCCCCATGTTATTACTCCTGACTCCATCCCAATAATTTTAAATCTTCAATAAAAGGTATTGCTCCAAATCTTCCATTAAGATATCCAGCAGCTAAATCTAGACCTTCAACATCTGTATTCGCTAGGGAATAAAGTAAAGATTGGCCGTATTTATCTTTTTCTACAAACCAAATTTCATCTTTTCTAAAAATATTTTTTATATCTAGTAAGTAAACATCATGGGTAGTTGCAATTAATTGACTATTTAAGTTTTTTCCCGGTTGATTTGGTTGATTTAGAAAATAATCAAACAGTTTTTTCATTAGTAGAGAATGTAGACTTCTTTCAATTTCATCTATTACATAAACAGCATTTCCCCGGGCTAAGTGCTGTAGCATAGGGAATAAATCCATTAATCTTTGTGTCCCATCGGACTCTTCTGATATTTCAAATTCTACTTCGCTATTTTCTTTATCGAACCTGACTGGTGATAAATTAATAACTATCAATTTGTCGGTTTCATCTTGTGCTTTAGAGATAATACATTGTAATGTGGGTATAAATATTGCGTTATTTTCACCTTCTGCATAAGGAAAGTCTTTCTTGATTTCCTCTTTAATTTCTGAGGGTATTTCTTTATACTTTTCTAAATCAATTCTCTTAGTAGTAATTTTTTTAATTCCTAAATCTAATGATTCTAAAAACTTACTTAAAGAATCTTGAACTGTAAAAAAAGGTAGTGAAGGCTTGGAATTAGGAAAAACAATTTTTAAAACATCACTAAACCATTGATATATAGGTTTTACCTCTTTTATTTTCCGTTCTTGTGAATTGGTCAAAAAAAGTAAATTTTCTCTTGTACTCTTTGCTTCATAACGAATTCTATTTTTTTCATCTTCAGAAATATTCATAAAAAACTCATGATTAAAATCATGAAAATTAATATCTTCTCCCATTCTTTCATAAATTGGTGTTTCTATATTTATACCAATTTCAAACAACCATTCTTCATGGATTTGATGTTTATCAACTAAAAAACCATAAGCATACTGTTTATTATGAGTCCTAAACTCAAACTCAAATCTAGATGGTTTTATGTAGCAGGTTTTATCTAGTTTAAAATTATTAATATTTATATTTGTATTTTTTTCAACCCCATTTACAATAAAATCTCTAGCAAATTTCATAGCTTTAATTAAGTTAGATTTGCCAGAAGCATTAGCACCATAAATTATAGAGGTTCTGAGTAATTTTATTGACTCCTGAGAATCACCTCCAACTACATGATGACTGTGATTAGTATCATGGGAAGCAATCATATTAAAATCTATCCTTTGGTTGAAGGAAAGGAAGTTTTCTACTGTAAACCGGATTAACATAATTATTGAGGTGTTTAGTAAATTCCTTCTATCGTAACTATAAGAAATTCAAAATTACATATTATTAACATTAGGCGGGCAAGATGCCCACCCCGTGACTTATAATCGCATCAGAGTTATTCTGCCGGCATTAAAAACTTGGCGACGGTTTGCACATCCTTATCGCCCCGTCCAGAACAGTTAAGAACAATGCGCGGACTACCACTCAGTTGAGGACAGAGGGTTTCCAGATAGGCGATGGCGTGAGCAGTTTCTAAAGCTGGTATGATTCCCTCTAACCTGGATAAACGCTGGAATGCTGCTAAAGCTTCTGCATCGGTGACGCTGTAATATTCAGCCCGTCCGGTATCTTTTAAATAACTATGCTCTGGTCCTACACCGGGATAATCTAAACCCGCACTAATTGAGTGTGCCTCAGTGATTTGCCCTTCTTCATCTTGTAACAGATAGCTCATGGCACCGTGCAATACACCAACTTGTCCTTTTGTCAAGGTGGCTGCGTGTTTGTCTGTGTTGACACCTTCACCTGCTGCTTCTACACCAATTAACCGGATAGAAGCCTCATTAACAAACTCGTGAAATAAGCCCATAGCATTGGAACCACCACCCACACAAGCCATGAGAATATCAGGTAAACAGCCCCACTTTTCCAGGGATTGGGCGCGAGTTTCTTGACCTATCACAGCGTGGAAATCCCGTACTATCATGGGGTAAGGATGGGGTCCCGCTACAGAACCCAAAATGTAGTGAGTTGTTTCTACATTGGTTACCCAATCCCGGATGGCCTCAGAAGTAGCATCTTTCAGGGTTCCCGTTCCCGCTTCTACTGGACGAACCTCAGCCCCCATCAGTCGCATTCTGAATACATTTAGGGACTGGCGTTCCATATCATGAACGCCCATATAAATTACACATTCCAGCCCAAAACGAGCGCAAACCGTGGCCGTTGCTACTCCATGTTGTCCAGCGCCTGTTTCAGCAATAATTCTTTGCTTACCCATGCGCTTGGCCAATAATACTTGACCTAATGCGTTATTAATTTTGTGAGCGCCTGTGTGATTTAAATCTTCACGCTTTAAGTAAATTTGCGCTCCAGTGCCATCTGGTCGGGCATAATGAGCGGTCAGGCGTTCAGCAAAGTATAAAGGTGTTACACGTCCTACATAGTCTCGCAGTAGTTGTTGTAATTCTAGTTGAAAACTGGGGTCATGGCGGTATTGCTGATAAGCTGTTTCTAATTCAGCCAAAGCCGGCATAAGTGTTTCCGGGACGTACTTACCGCCAAAGCGTCCAAAGCGTCCTTGTACGTCGGGAACTTGAATATTTAATCGGGAATTTGGAGAAAGGGGTGTAGTAGTCACGGAAATTTTTTGATTACAGCAGGGACATTATCATTTTGACATACTCACCGGCCTTGAAGGTCGGTGATTCTTGACAGTTCACAGTAACTCGCTGCCGAAACAGTCTTACAGTCACTCCCTGTCCATTTTAGGTCGTGCCGATGCCCCATGCCGACCATTTATTTTTATATTCTTAGCACCATTCTCATTTCTGTCTGCAAGAGTATTGCAATTTAAACACAACACTGAGCAAACAGATTTGTGCTAACATTAGTCTGTTGATAACATAGCCAATAGATTCTACACTGTTTAAGCAAAAATCACAAGTGGTTTAAGACATGAAACACATAGTATCTCAGACTTGAAAATACACTGGGTTTGTGTTACTAACTATAGAAGAAAAGTTTTACGCATGAAAGTCTTGAACTAATTTATAGTTACTTTGTGTCTTCTGTTGGTGGTGCGCCATTTGAGGTGCTGAAGAAATATATCCAGAATCAAGAAAAGCCGTCGTTCTACAACGGGGTTTTCAACCCATTTTTTAGATATAAAGCATAGATGGGAGTGCAAGTCCCATCCCAATTCATGTTAGATTTTTTCTGTTCAAAAAATTTATGTCTTCTTCTCAACCTTCCCAGCAACGTTTTGTCTACCGCGAATTTGGCGATGATAATTCTGCGGCTACAGAAAGAGCGACTCCTGAACTACCCCCACAGCAACAAAACCTCAAGGTACAGGCTTCTCGTAAAGGACGCAAGGGTAAAACTGTGACAGTGATTAGCGGTTTTCAGACCAAGCCAGAAGTTTTAGCAGGTTTAGTTAAGCAGTTAAAAACTCAATGCGGTAGTGGTGGGACTGTCAAGGACAATGAAATTGAAATTCAGGGAGACCATAAACAAAAAATTTGGGAAATTCTCACCAAGTTAGGTTACAAAGCCAAAATTAGCGGTGGTTAATGGGTGTGGGTTACTACACTTCCATAAAACCATTTACTCACCAATCTAATGGTACTGGATGAGCAGATTTGAATATTAACAGGAGGTTGTAATGGATATAATTCGGATCTTATGTGCTATTTTCTTCCCACCTCTGGGAGTATTTCTACAGGTTGGTTTTGGTATGGATTTTTGGATTAACATCCTGTTGACCCTGTTGGGTTATATTCCAGGAATAGTTCACGCAGTGTGGATCATTGCTAGGAAATAATAGTTAGGGGAGATGGGTGTGTTAGCTGATCTCCCCTGGTTGAGTATTATTAGTAAAATTAGTGGGACGGGGTAGCAGAAGATTAGAGGAAAATACTACTTGCTCAAGACGTGAACACCGATCCAGGTAAATTATCCCCGGTTCTTAGAATATTGATTAATCATAGAAGTTTGAAGTCGGCAGAGCCAGCAGTTACTCTTGGCAATTCCTCTTTATTATTGCAAAAGCCTATGCAGCCTACTAATCCTAACCAATTTACTGAAAAAGCCTGGGAAGCCATCGCCCAAACTCCAGATATAGCTAAACAACATCAGCAACAGCAACTAGAAAGCGAACACCTGTTAAAAGCGTTGTTAGAACAGGAAGGTTTAGCTAGTAGTATTTTAACTAAAGCGGGTGTGAATTTGCCAAAAATTCGCGATCGCACCGACCAATTCATCCAACGCCAGCCCAAAGTATCTGGTAGCAGCACATCTGTATTTTTGGGACGCAGCTTAGATACCCTGTTAGATAGAGCAGAACGATATCGTCAGGATTTCCAAGACGAATACATCTCCATCGAGCATTTATTGTTGGCTTACGCCAAAGATGACCGCTTTGGTAAAAGTTTATGCCAAGAATTTGGGTTAGATGAAGGCAAGCTAAAAAACATTATTAAGCAAATTCGTGGGAGTCAAAAAGTGACCGACCAAAATCCAGAAGGAAAATACCAGTCACTGGAAAAATACGGGCGTGACCTGACAGAAGCAGCACGTAAAGGTCAACTTGATCCAGTGATTGGTCGGGATGATGAAATTCGCCGCACTGTGCAAATACTCTCCCGTCGTACCAAGAATAACCCCGTGCTAATTGGTGAACCGGGGGTTGGTAAAACAGCCATTGCTGAAGGACTAGCACAACGCATTATTGCTGGAGATGTCCCCCAGTCTCTCAAAGACCGGAAATTAATCGCCTTAGATATGGGGGCTTTAATCGCTGGGGCAAAATTCCGGGGGGAATTTGAGGAACGGCTGAAAGCAGTATTAAAGGAAGTGACGGAATCAGGTGGGAATATAGTTTTATTTATTGATGAAATTCATACGGTGGTGGGTGCTGGGGCGACCCAAGGGGCGATGGATGCTGGTAACTTGTTAAAACCGATGTTAGCCAGGGGTGAGTTGCGTTGTATTGGCGCTACCACTTTAGATGAGTATCGTAAGTACATCGAAAAAGATGCGGCTTTAGAAAGACGGTTTCAACAAGTTTATGTGGGTCAGCCCAGTGTAGAAGATACAATTTCTATTTTACGCGGGTTGAAAGAACGCTATGAAGTCCACCACGGTGTGAGAATTTCCGATAGTTCTTTAGTGGCGGCTGCTACATTATCTAGTCGGTATATTAGCGATCGCTTCCTCCCAGATAAAGCCATTGATTTGGTAGACGAAGCAGCGGCCCGGCTGAAAATGGAAATTACCTCTAAACCAGAAGAACTGGACGAAATTGATCGCAAAATTTTACAATTAGAAATGGAAAAGCTGTCTTTACAAAAAGAAACAGATGCAGCTTCCAAAGAACGTTTAGAAAGAATTGAAAAGGAACTAGCGGATCTTAAAGAAGAACAAAGGACCCTAACGGCTCAATGGCAGTCTGAAAAAGATATTATCACCAAAATTCAATCAATTAAAGAAGAAATTGACCGGGTTAACTTAGAAGTCCAGCAAGCAGAAAGAAATTATGACCTCAATCGGGCGGCTGAATTGAAATATGGCAAGTTAACCAATTTACACAGCAAATTAGAAACAGCAGAAGGAGAATTAGCCAACGCCCAAAAAACTGGTAAATCACTATTGCGGGAAGAAGTGACAGAAGCCGACATTGCCGAAGTTATTTCTAAGTGGACAGGCATCCCCATCAGCAAATTAGTAGAATCGGAAAAAGAAAAACTGTTACACTTGGAAGAAGAACTACATCACCGCGTAGTTGGGCAAGGGGAAGCCGTCACGGCTGTGTCCGATGCTATACAGCGATCGCGTGCTGGACTGGCGGACCCTAATCGTCCCATAGCTAGCTTTATCTTTTTGGGACCTACAGGGGTAGGTAAAACAGAATTAGCCAAAGCCCTGGCGGCTTATATGTTCGACACTGAAGAAGCTTTAGTGCGAATTGATATGTCCGAGTATATGGAGAAGCACGCAGTTTCCCGGTTAATTGGTGCGCCTCCTGGATATGTGGGTTACGAAGAAGGGGGACAATTGACAGAAGCCATTCGTCGTCGCCCTTATGCTGTGATACTGTTCGATGAAATCGAAAAAGCACACCCAGACGTTTTTAATATCTTCCTGCAAATTCTCGATGATGGTCGTGTCACTGATGCCCAGGGTCATACTGTAGACTTCAAGAATACAATTATTATCATGACCAGTAATATCGGTTCTCAGTATATTCTGGATGTGGCCGGGGAACCAGCCCATTACGACGAAATGCGTCGCCGAGTCATGGAAGCTATGCGGAATACTTTCCGCCCAGAATTCCTCAACCGTATTGATGAATTTATTATCTTCCACAGTTTGGATAAAAAACAACTGCGGCAAATTGTTCTGTTACAGGTTGAGAGACTAAGGGAAAGACTAAGCGATCGCAAGATGTCCTTGAGATTATCAGATGCTGCCCTTGACTTTTTAGCTGAAGTAGGATATGACCCAGTTTATGGGGCGCGTCCACTCAAGCGGGCTATCCAAAGAGAATTAGAAACTCAAATTGCCAAAGCTATCCTGCGTGGAGAATTCAACGACGGTGACACTATTTTTGTTGACGTAGAAAATGAGCGCCTTTCCCTCAATCGTTTACCTGCGGAGGTATTCACAGTCTAAAAAAGGCCGGGGAATGAGATTTTCCTCACCCCGGCCTCTCTTATTCAACTTTACATAGAACTTGTCGCATTTTACGCATATTTGCGGGCAACTCATAATTCATGGCTTGTTGAATAAAAACTGCCGGGATGGGAATATTCGGTGTAGCTTTGACTTGATATGCCAACAAAGTGCCATTGGCAAAGTCTTTTAAGTCTAAATTAGCTGTAAAATCCAGAAAGCTCCCTTTTTGCATCCGAAATTGAATTTGCTGCCCTAGTAGTTCTACTACATCCAGATAAATTTCCACTTGAGCCGTAAAAAATAAAAAACTCTTTTGTGCCGCCTGATACAAGCGTTTGACTTCACCTTTAGATAAAACTTGGCTGGTGGTGATGTCAGGAAAATACTGTACCCAACGGGGGTAATCAGTTAATTGCTGCCATACCTGCCAGCGCAGCAAAGGTAAATACATACAGGCTGTCACACATCCACCCCAGGCCGTGTGGGATTCCGTTTGCAATAATATTTCACCCTGCATCAAAGACGATTGCCTTTCTTGACTCCAAGGCATATTCAAACCTTTAATAATTGAGTCCGAGATATTAGACGCAGACATATTAATTTTACTTACTCCTCAACTTCTCCATCGGTTAGGGATACCGAAAGTTTACTGGGATAACTGTATTTTTTGTCACTTTTTTACAACCATAGGTTAGTACTTCTGAAAATAGTAGCACTTGTGGAGGAAAATTGGACTTGAAACAGCTAGAATGGCACAAATACAATCTGATATTTTCTGATTGTGGGTTAGCAAATTGATATTGTCAACATCAAAAAATAAATATTCAAATGTGTCTGGCATCAAAAAATCGGTTTTTACCACTAATTTGGGCTAAAAATCTCCATATAAGCTAAAAAAATGATTTCTTGGGTGCTGGTTAATCTTGATGTGAGAGGTAAATTATTGTAATGAATCGTTCTTCCTTAAATCGGACATTAACGCAAATTTTTGGTGTTTTGCTGGGTATTGGATTAGCCATCTGGATACTAAGAGGTTTTGGTATTTTGACCTTTATTCCAGGGGGAGTAATTGGTCTGTTGTTCCTAGGGGCTATCACCACAGGGATTTTTAGCTATATGCAAAGGACTTGGTGGCGCTTGTAGTCTGTATGTTGGACTAAAGGAGGTTATTATCATATATAAAAACCTTGTTGTTGTTGAATATTAAACCGTTGCCATTAAACATAGTCGTTATTGGGGGAGGGGCTGCGGGATTTTTCGCCGCCATCGCCTCTGCTCAAGTTAATCCCGGCGCTCAAGTCACTTTACTGGAAGCTAGTCGTCAACCACTAGCAAAGGTATTAATTTCTGGTGGAGGGCGTTGTAATGTTACTCATGCTTGCTTTGAACCCGCTAGATTGGTACAAAATTACCCCAGAGGTGGTAAAGCCTTGCGGGGTGCTTTTAGCCGTTTTCAAGCCCAAGATACTGTAAATTGGTTTAGAGACCATGGTGTCCACTTGAAAACAGAAGCCGATGGGCGGATGTTTCCCATTACAGATAGTTCAGAAACTATCGTAGAATGTCTCATCAAAACTGCGGCTCAATGTGGGGTAGAACTACGCATGGGGACAGCAGTAGTTGCTGTGAAAAAACTTGCTTCAGCAGATGGTTTTGAAATTAGTTTAAAATCAGGAGTAAAGCAACAGTGCGATCGCCTACTATTGGCCACGGGAAGCAACCCCATAGGTTATAAAATCGCCAGAGAACTAGGTCATCATATAGAACCCCCCGTACCTTCTTTATTTACCTTTAATATTCCCGACCCTAAGCTAAGGTGTTTAGCTGGGGTGAGTGTCAACCCAGTACAATTACGTTTACCTGATACAGTCAAACCCCAACTAACACAAACAGGGTCATTATTAATTACCCACTGGGGTATGAGTGGTCCTGCTGTCCTCAAACTTTCGGCTTGGGGTGCAAGATTTCTCCATGAAAACCGCTATCAAGCCAGATTATTAATCAATTGGCTACCTGATTTCCATCAAGAACAAGTGCGGCAAAAAATCTTAGGAATTAAGAGCCAATGGGGACAAAAAGCCATAGCTTTACATCGGGGAGTTGAGCTACCCCATCGCCTCTGGCAATATGTTATTGATCGGGCAGGTATAACCACAGAAGACCGTTGGGCGGAACTATCCAACCAAAAATTAAATCAGCTACTGCAAGAAATAACTCAGGGAGAATATTTAATCACCGGTAAAGGAGTTTTTAAAGAAGAATTTGTCACCTGTGGTGGTGTTAACCTGAAAGAAGTTAACTTTAAGACTATGGAAAGTAAGTTAATTCCAGGTCTTTACTTTGCCGGAGAAATTTTAGATATTGATGGTGTCACCGGTGGTTTTAACTTCCAAAGTGCTTGGACAACAGCATATTTAGCGGGTAATGCTATGGGAAGTAGCGACTGTTCGCAAAAGCAGCCCCAAAATAACTGTTGCAAAGCTTAAACAAAATATTATCTGTAGTTTAGCCTAATTAGCCAATAGAAAGATTACAATCAAGACGGACAAATTAGCACTGTAACAAAGGAGGATTACAAAGCTATGTCCGATTTAAACCGAGGAATTATGAAATTTAAAGGTGCGGACTCACCCAAAGTAGTCACTATCTCTACTGTGCTGCTATTGGGTTCCATTGCTGCCTTGATTATCTGGGCGCTGCAATCCGCCTATGCCTTAAACTAACCTAATTAGCATTGAATGAGGACACTGGCAACAACGGTTACCACCGTGGCCAAGTGTCCATCCACCACAAGGAAAAAGTGCCAAAAAACTTGAGAATTTCTGATTTGCGGTTTTAGATGGAAAATAAGTCTAAAATCTAAAATCCATAATGATTGAACTTTGGGGTGTCCTAATCATTTTCATTACCTGTCCTATTCTGGGCGCATTGCCAATTATCGGTTGGATTACCAACGCCCTGAAAGGCAGGCAGTTGTCACAAATTGGCACAAAAAATATCAGCGTTTCAGCTGCTTTCTACCATGGTGGTACATGGGTAGGAATTTTGGCTGTTTTATCAGAAGCATTCAAAGGAATTACCGCAGTGTTGCTGTGTCGGCTGTTTTTTCCCCCTGGATCGGTCTGGGAATTAATAGCACTGATTACTTTAGTATTAGGTAGATACGGGGTAGGCAGGGGCGCAGGTACAACTAATGTGGTTTGGGGGTTCTTGGTGCATGACCCTCTGGTTACGGTATTTACAAGTTTGTTGGCAATTATCAGTTTTACCCTTTTAAAATCTAAACAACTGGTAAAATTCGGAGTTTTATTTGTGTTTCCTCTGTTCGTAGTACTTCTGAATGTAGAGAACTTCCCTAAAATCATGGCGGCCATTGTTCTGGCCGGAATGTTGGGGTGGATTTACACAAAAATTCCCGATGATTTAAAGCTACCGGCAGAAGCAGCCGACACAAACTCCCAAGTAGCCTTTACATATCTACGAGGCCAAGGCCAGATTCTTTCTCTGGATGACGAGTTAGATCCGGCTGTAGTTGGACAAAAAGCAGCAGCCTTATCTCAAATTAAGCGCTGGGGCTATCCAGTCCCCAAAGGATGGGTGATTTCTCCTGTGGATGATCCCCAAGAGTTGGTTGCTATGCTTCAACCCTCTGATTTATCGCCTTTAGTGGTGCGTTCCTCTGCCATCGGTGAAGACTCGGAACAAGCCTCTGCGGCTGGACAATACACAACAATTTTGTCTGTCACCAGCCAAGAGGAACTACAAGCCGCCATCGCTCAAGTCCAAGTTTCTTACCATCAGCCATCTGCTGTAGAATATCGTCGCCATCGTGGTTTACCAGATACCGCTATGGCTGTGCTGGTACAACAACAAATTCAAAGTGTTTATTCTGGGGTTGCTTTCAGTCGTGACCCTGTTACCCAGCAAGGGGATGCTATTGTGATTGAAGCCCTACCAGGTAGCCCTACTCAAGTAGTTTCCGGCCAAGTCACACCAGAACAATATCGCGCCTTTGTCATGGAAACAGATAATATTTCTTCTGTGCAAGTGGAAGGACAAGGACAAGTACCACAGGCATTAATTAAACAAGTAGCCTATTTAGTCCGGCGATTAGAAAAACACTATCATGGCATCCCCCAAGACATGGAGTGGACTTATGACGGCCAGAATCTCTGGGTTTTGCAATCCCGACCGATTACTACTCTATTACCTATCTGGACAAGGAAAATAGCAGCCGAAGTTATTCCCGGTGTGATTCACCCCTTAACTTGGTCAATTAATCGCCCCTTAACTTGTGGAGTGTGGGGAGATATTTTTACCATCGTTTTAGGCGATCGCGCTTCAGGGTTGGATTTTACCGAAACTGCAACCCTGCACTATTCCAGAGCTTATTTTAATGCCTCCCTCTTAGGAGAGATTTTTTTGCGGATGGGCCTACCACCGGAAAGTCTGGAATTTTTAACCAGAGGCACAAAAATGAGCAAACCGCCCTTAAAGTCTACCTTAGAAAATTTGCCTGGTTTAATCCGTTTGGTAAAGCGAGAACTCAGCTTAGAAAAAGACTTCAAGGGGGACTATGGTAATATCTTTGTTCCAGGTTTATCACAATTAGCACATGAGTCTGTAGAAGAACTACCAGCAACCCAGCTATTAGAAAAAATAGACTTGATCCTGGAATTGCTTCGCAGTGCAACTTACTACAGCATTTTAGCCCCCTTGAGTGTTGCTCTCAGACAAGCAATTTTTCGCGTCAAAGATGGGCAAATTGATAACAGTATTACCCCAGAGGTGTCAGCGTTGCGATCGCTCACTGTTTTAGCCGCAGATGCCAAGGCAATATTACCTAACTGTCCACCAGAACAAGTATTTGAGCAATTGGCACAAACCCCAGCAGGGAGTAAAATTATTGCTGAATTTAACGAACTCCTGGAAGATTACGGTTATTTAAGTGATGTGGGAACCAATATTGCCATTCCCACCTGGAAAGAAAACCCCCAACCCATCAAAGAATTATTTGTCCAGTTATTACAAAACCAACCACCAACAAAAGATGTAGATTCCATAACCAAACGTAAACGAGGAGTAGTGCAGCGACGAGTGGATATTAAAGGACGAGTTACAGAACTTTATTCTCGCCTATTAGCCGAATTGCGCTGGCGATTTATCGCTTTAGAGCAAATTTGGTTAAACTCCGCCTTACTCCAACAAACCGGAGATATCTTTTTTCTAGAATTAGATGAAATTCGCCGCTTAGTAACTGATGATGATTTTCAACTCAGAGAAAATCTATCTGCAACAGTGGAATTGAGGCGATGGCAATTCCAACAAGACAGTGAATTTAATCAAATCCCCCTAGTGGTTTACGGCCATACACCCCCCCATCCTCTACCCCCTTCTCCTCTTTACTCAGACCAAGTATTACAGGGTATTCCCGCCAGTCACGGTCAAGTAGAAGGAAGAATCAAAGTCTTACGAAACTTACAAAATTTACCAGAAATCAACCGTGAGACCATCTTAGTAGTACCTTACACAGATTCCGGCTGGGCTCCCTTGTTGGTTAGGGCTGGGGGCTTAATTGCTGAAGCCGGCGGGCGACTTTCTCATGGTGCTATCGTAGCCCGTGAGTACGGTATCCCCGCTATCATGGATGTTCACAATGCCACCTGGTTATTACAAGATGGGCAACGAGTTAGAATGGATGGAACTAGAGGAATTGTGGAATTATCTAAGGACTTAAGACCAGATTAATCTTTTGTGAACTTTTCCCTCTTCTTAGTCAGGAGAGGGTAAGCAGTAATGCTCATCTGGTTGCCAAACTTTGGGGATGTCCTCCCCTAGCTTGCTTGGCAAGATTTAAAATATTTACTGCTGCATTCACATCTCTATTGCAACTCACACCCACAACTAGATTACTTCAAGGGTTTTCCGCCTGTTTTCTGATAATGGCTCTGCCACTTCAGTAAAATCTTGGTACACTGAATTCTGATATCTACAGCCCAAAGATTAAAGTTATTTAGTCTATCATGCTGTGTTTTGCCAAATCCAAGAAAGTTTATATTAAGGATAATGATTTCGGTGGAAATACGCTACAATTGGGAGAAAGCAGAAATTCAGGCGATATACAATACCCCCTTGCTAGAGCTAATTTATCAAGCTGCTACCGTACATCGCCAATATCATGACCCCAAAAAAATACAAGTTTGTAAGCTGATCTCAATTAAAACAGGTGCTTGTCCGGAAGATTGCAGTTACTGCGCCCAATCTTCCCGTTATAAAACGGAGGTCAAGCCCCAAGCACTGTTAGAAAAACAAACCGTGGTTGACATGGCCCAAAAGGCTAAAGCATCGGGGGTAAGCCGGGTTTGCATGGGTGCGGCCTGGCGGGAAGTGCGAGATAATTCTCAATTTGAGACAGTATTGGAAATGGTGAAAGCAGTAACTAACATGGGTTTAGAGGTCTGCTGTACTCTGGGAATGCTGACCGCAGAACAAGCAAAACGCCTAGAAGCTGCTGGACTATACGCTTATAACCATAACTTAGATACATCACCAGAGTATTATAATACCATTATTACCACGAGAACCTATGGCGATCGCCTTAATACCATAGAAAATGTCCGCCAAACAAAGGTCACTGTATGTTCTGGTGGTATCTTAGGTTTAGGCGAAAGTGTAGATGATCGTATGGGAATGTTACAGACCCTCGCCAATTTACAGCCTCATCCTGAGTCAGTACCTATCAACATTCTTTCCCAAGTTCCGGGTACACCCCTAGAAAATCAACCAGATGTACCCATTTGGGAAGTAGTACGCATGATCGCCACCACCAGAATGATCATACCTACTGCTGACGTGCGTCTCAGCGCTGGTAGGGCGAGACTGTCCCCAGTGGAACAGTCCATGTGCTTTATGGCGGGAGCAAATTCCATTTTTTCCAGCGACGATCATAAAATGCTCACAGTCACCACACCCTGTCCAGATTACGACGCTGACAGAGAAATGCTGAACCTACTGGGCTTAGAAATGCGTCCTCCCCACGTCAAACCAGAACAAGCTCATTACTCTGAACAACTACCATCACAGGAGTTGGTTTGATTGAGTTAGGAATATTTGACTTGACATTTCCCCTGGTTGAAACACGGGGGATTCTAAACTGATGTTGCTACGCGGTCATCAGACACCCTAGGCAAGGTTTACGACATAATTTATTTAACCTACTAAATAAATCATATTGTTTTGGGAGTTTCAAAGCTCCCCTACTCATCTTAACTAAGATTGTACTTAGCTGTGTGACTACTTGATTTGGCATCTTATGGATCTTTCACCGACTCGTGGATGCTTTTTTTATTTTAACTGAACAAAAATGCTTTGTAAATACCCATGGCCTTTTGTTAAGGATGCAACAGGATAAATCCTAGGGTAGGGTTTCTCAGGCTCTTACTATGTTTTGATAGACTTTTTGATTTTTCTTAACCTTTTGTTAACCTTTAAAGTTACCACTTAGAGGTATCCTGGTATCGCCCGTATTATTCAATTAACCAAAAATTGACAACAATGTTATCAATCTGCACTGTAATCAATAAGAGTCGTTTAGCTACCACAGCTTCCCTGTTAGCACTAACCATCGGACTAGGAGCGTGTGGCGGCGGACAGCAAGCCTCAGACACCACTGGTGGTGCTGCTACAGATACTACGGCTACCAGTCCTGTGAAATTGGACTTAGGCGGAGACATAGCATTAACTGGTGCGGGTGCTTCTTTTCCTGCACCTTTATTTCAGAGTTGGTTTGTAGATATCAACAAAAAATACCCGAACTTGCAGGTTAACTATCAATCAGTGGGTAGTGGTGCTGGCGTTGAACAATTTACTAAAGGTACTGTAGACTTTGGTGCCAGTGATGTGGCCATGAAGGATGAAGAAATTCAGCAAGTACCAGCAGATAAAGGGGTAATTTTGCTCCCGGTGACAGCAGGTGGCGTTGTACTAGCTTACAACCTGCCCGATGTTCCCGAACTCCAACTACCTAGGGACTTATACGTAGATATCATTTTGGGTAAAGTGACAAAGTGGAACGACCCCAGAATTGTTGCAGCTAACCCAGGTGCCAAACTTCCCGACCAACCAATTACATGGATACATCGTTCTGATGGTAGTGGTACTACAGGTGTGTTTACAAAACACCTAGCGGCTATTAGCCCAGAGTGGAAAGACAAAGTGGGCGAAGGTAAAACTGTAGAATGGCCGGTGGGCGTAGGTGGTAAAGGTAACGAAGGTGTAACAGCCCAAATCAAACAAACTCAAGGATCCCTTGGTTATATTGAGTATGGCTACGCCAAGCAAAACAACCTCAGCTTTGCTGCTTTAGAAAACAAAGCGGGCAAATTTGTTAAGTACAATGATGACTCAGCATCTAAGACTTTAGCTGCTATAGAACTACCAGAAAATCTCCGCGCCTTTGTACCAGATCCCGAGGGTGATGAATCCTATCCCATTGTTAGTTTCAGTTGGATTTTAGCGTACAAAAATTATGCTGATGCTAACAAAGCAAAAGCAATGGAAGCAGTAATTGAGTACGTTTTAACTGAAGGACAAAAAATATCTGGAGAATTAGGGTATATTCCCGTACCTGCATCTGTGGCAGAAAAAGTGGCAAAAGCAGCAGATCAAATCTCTTCAGATTATCAAATATCCATAGCTGGCAGTGGTTCTAGCGCTAGTAATTAGTGTTAATAAATTGTCAGGTGTACCTAAACTTTAGGGTTAATTAGTTGATTAACTAGGCTGTCGCTTTATTAACATTCCCAACTAGCAACCCTTGCAGATTTGATAGAGCGACAACTTTAATAATCTGGTTCGCTCGCACATTTTTTTTCCGTGATTTAACTTTTGTATTGAGTAGTTATGACTACAAGTTCTTCAAGTCTGCTATCGGAAGAAACTAAAAAACGTTCTCAACTCAGAAATTCTTTGGACCAGTCCTTTATCTGGTTAACTCGAATTTTTGCCCTAGCGGTGGCTGGTACTTTATTATGGATTGCCCTCCAAGTTACTGTTGAAGCTTGGCCTGCTATTCAAAAATATGGCGCAGCTTTTTTAGTTCAAAGTTCCTGGAACCCAGTTGTAGATGAATATGGGGTGCTACCGCAAATTTATGGAACTCTTTTAAGTTCCTTGATTGGGTTGTTAATAGCTGTACCCATTGGTGTGGGCACTGCTATATTATTGAGCGAGAATTTTCTCCCCACTCAAGTGCGGACAGTAACAGTATTTTTAGTAGAACTGCTGGCGGCAATCCCCAGTGTTGTCTACGGTATCTGGGGAATTTTTGTTTTAATTCCCATTTTGAACGAAGTTGGAAAATGGATTCATACCTATTTTGGCTGGATACCATTGTTTAGCACTCCTCCCACGGGTCCATCTATGTTTCCGGCGGGAGTGATTTTGGCGGTGATGATTGTGCCAATTATCACGGCTATATCTCGTGATGCACTAATTTCTGTCCCTTCTGCCCTGCGTCAAGCATCCATAGGATTGGGCGCTACTCGTTGGGAAACCATTTTTCTAGTGATTATTCCATCTGCCTTTTCTGGTATCGTCAGTGCTGTTATGTTGGCTCTTGGTCGCGCCATGGGGGAAACAATGGCAGTAACAATGTTGATTGGGAACGCCAACAAAATTAACATCTCAATTTTTGCTCCTGCCAATACCATAGCCTCTCTACTAGCAAATCAATTTGCTGAAGCCAGTGGGTTGCAAGTTGCTGCTTTAATGTATGCAGGCTTGATTTTGTTTTTGATCACACTGTTTGTCAACATCATGGCAGAGTGGATTGTTCAGCGCGTAAAGCCGATCTAGGGTAGTTTGGAATTTAATTATGACATCGAAATTTCCGGAACGTAGTTTGACCTATTCTCCTACATCTCCCCGGACCCTGTTTAATACAGTGATGACAGTGGTATCATTTATCTGTGGGGTGTTGGTGTTAGTGCCTTTGGTGGCGGTATTGAGTTACATTGTGATTAAAGGCTTCGGCAGCCTATCACCTAGTGTATTTTTTGAACTCCCACCCCCACCTGCTAGAGGGGGAGGAGGCTTTGGTAACGCCATTTTGGGAACTCTCATCATGGTCACCATTGCCGCATTAATTAGCATTCCTTTTGGTGTTTTAGCTGCAATTTACTTAACAGAATTCAGCACTGGCAGTCTAGCTAGATGGGTTAGGTTTGCTACTAATGTCCTGAGTGGAGTTCCGTCAATTATTGCTGGAGTGTTTGCCTACGGGATTGTAGTTTTGGGATTGGTAAAACTTAATTTAGGCTCATACTCAGCCATTGGTGGTGGCTTTGCTTTAGCGATTTTGATGCTGCCGATTATTATAAAAACCACAGATGAAGCGTTACAGTTAGTATCGCAAGACTTACGACAAGCATCTGTAGGTTTAGGGGCGACAAATTTTCAAACAGTAACACAAGTTGTCTTACCAGCCGCACTACCAGCTATTGTCACTGGTTCCAGCTTGGCTATAGCCCGCGCTGCTGGGGAAACAGCCCCGTTATTGTTTACGGCTTTGTTCTCCCAATTCTGGCCTAGTGGCTTACTTAAGCCTACTCCTTCCCTAGCTGTTTTAGTTTATAACTTTGCCATTTCTCCTTTTGAAAATTGGCAGTCGCTGGCTTGGGCGGGGTCATTGGTATTGGTATTGATGGTTTTAATTACTAGTGTCTTTGCTCGTTGGGCAACCAGTCGTAATGGTTAGTTAAACTCTATCTCAAGTCAAAATTCACACCACATAAGAATAAATCATGGCTACTAACACTACTACGGTGAATGACACCGAAACTGTTTTACGGACGGAAAATCTCAATGTGTACTATGGCAAATTTTTAGCTTTGCAGAACATTTGGCTAGATATCCCCAAAAATAAGGTGACATCTTTTATTGGTCCTTCGGGCTGTGGTAAAAGTACATTACTGCGATGCTATAATCGTCTTAATGACTTGATTGAATCATTCCGCGCTGAAGGTAAAATCTATTTCTACAATGATAATTTGTATGCTCCAAACATAGACCCAGTAGAAGTGCGCCGCAGAATTGGGATGGTGTTTCAAAGACCAAACCCGCTTCCTAAATCAATTTATGACAACATTACCTTTGGACCGAAAATCAATGGCTACAAAGGTACTAAGGAAGATTTTGATCAATTAGTAGAACGAAGTCTGCGACAAGCAGCGTTGTGGGATGAGGTCAAAGATAAACTGCGGCAAAGTGGCGCATCTTTATCTGGGGGACAACAACAACGCTTGTGTATTGCCAGAGCGATCGCGGTGCAACCGGAAGTTATTCTCATGGATGAACCATGTTCAGCCCTGGACCCGGTTTCTACTCTGCGGGTTGAAGAACTTATTCACCAACTTAAAGAGAATTATACTATTGTCATCGTCACCCATAATATGCAGCAAGCAACACGGGTTTCTGACTACACGGCATTCTTTAATGTTAAAGTCTCAGAAGGTGGTCGCAGTGGTTACTTAGTTGAATACAATTCCACAGAAGCCATTTTCAATGACCCCCAGCAAGAAGACACCCGCAATTATGTTAGTGGTAGATTTGGCTAAATTGCTAAATTTCCAAATTCCTAAAAATCCTCATCATCCACAAAAAACTCGGCATCTTCATTCCATTGAGATTGACTCTGCTCAAAACTGCCAATATCCCACAGTGGCTGCAACAGCGCCATACCAATTAAACCCACCCCCATAGAGAAAGCCAGCAGTAAACCCACTGGTATTTGAATGGACTGAAACATTAAAAATTTCAAAGATACAGGGGTGGCGTTTTGGACAGAGACAATGGCTATGGCCATTACCCATGTAGCCATCACTAAAGATATGGCAATAGGAATCAAAATTCTCATAGTTCAAAGGCCCCTCTCCGTTAAGGAAGAGGGGTTGATGCTAATTTACTAATGAATTGCTACAGGTTCTAGTTTGGTGATGGCATTTTTCATTGCTTCAGCAACTTTGGTTAATTTCTCGGCTGAATTAGTTTCCATGTAAACCCTGACCAAAGGTTCTGTACCGGAGGGACGTAGCAAAATCCAGCTACCTTCTTCTAGGTACAACTTAATTCCATCTTTCCGTCCTACTTCTTTAACTTTAATCCCAGCTACCTCTGAAGGAGGATTGTGAGTAAAAGAGTCTATGACAGTGGTTTTATGTGCTTCAGTTAGATGTAAATCTAGACGCTGATTGTAAACCGGACCGTCTGCTTCGGCTATGGCTTCTTGTACCAATTGACTCAAGGGTTTACCTTCATAAGCAATGGCTTCTGCCACGAGCATATCGGCCAAAATACCATCTTTCTCAGGAATATGCCCAATTACACTTAAACCGCCGGACTCCTCACCGCCAATCAACACTGTGGTTTCCCGCATTTTTTCGCCAATGTATTTAAAGCCTACAGCTGTTTCATAAATTGGCAGCCCATGTTTAGCTGCAAAATTATCTAATAAGTGAGTTGTAGCGACGGTGCGAACGATCGCCCCTTGTTTCCCTTTGTTTTTCATTAAATGACGTGCGAGTAATAGCAGCACAGTATTAGGGGTCAGCACATTTCCCAACTCATCGACAATCCCAAAGCGATCGCTATCCCCATCTGTAGCCAAGCCCACATCGGCTTTATCTCCTTGTACTGCTGCTACTAAGCCTATTAGTTGTTCACCTTTTGGTTCAGGCATTCCCCCACCAAATAAAACATCTCGCTTAGTATTAAAACTTTCTACCTGACAGCCGCAATATTGCAAAACTTCATCTAAGTATCCGCGAGAAGTAGAATAAAGAGCATCATATTTTACCTTTAAATTGGCGCTCTTAATTCTTTCTACGTCCAACAAAGTGTAAATAAACTTGAGATACTCTGGTTTAGGGTCAAAGGTAGAAATCTGACCCACAGGGTTACTGCTGGGCAGTCCATCCCATGCCCCTTCAATGTTGGCTACAATGGTATCAGTAATTTCCGGGGTGGCAGGTCCGGCATAATCAGGAATATACTTAATACCACAGTAAGGGGCTGGATTATGGCTGGCAGTAAACATCAAAGCCCCAGCAGAATTTAACAACCGGGCATTATATGCGATTACTGGTGTTGGGCAATCCCGGTCAGTAATTTTTACGTTCCAACCCAAGTCAGCCAACACTCCCGCCGCGGTTTGGGCGAACTGGTCAGCTAAAAACCTAGTATCGTAAGCAATTAAAACCGGTCTGTCTTTTGCATAAGCTGTTTCTAAATAACTGGCGATGGCTCTGGTTACCTTCCGTACATTAGGGAAGGTAAAATCATCGGCAATAATTCCTCTCCAACCGTCAGTACCAAACTTGATTTGTTTAGAATTGCTACTAGCGCTCATGTTTACCACTTTCTCCCGCACAACTTTACTACTATAGGAAGCTTCTCGCAAAGGGTGCGTAGCCGCAAGTATCCCCTAGAGTATTTTTTCTCATTTTCTGTAGGGACAGGTTAAATTGCCCCTACATTACTTGTTTGAGTTGACTAATCACTGCTCATCAAAAGGTGGCAGTTCCTTAAGAATTGTAAAGCGAATGTGATTAATTGCTAAATCCCCAATGGGTAAATCTTCTTTGGTGAGCCGTACTCCTTGACTACTCAAACTTTCAAAGGTTATTCCTTTGCCAATTTCAATGTGATACCAGGATAAACCCATAAAAAACCTGGTGGGGTAGGGTCCATTATTCCCCAAATCATCAGGATTAGATTCCATGGGTAACCAACCAAGACCGGGTATGTAGAACTCTAACCAAACATGATTAAAATCTGGTTGTAAGGGGACTCCTTGATGTTCGCTATGGGGGGGACATTTATATCTGCCCACTGTTCGGCAAGGAATACCATTTAAACGGCACAAAGCCAGTAAAACCCCTACATACTCACCACAAGAGCCAATGCCCCGTTCTAAGACTAAATCAGGAGTGTCAATATAGGGTTTTATGCCATAGGACAACTCATCATAAACATAATTGCGGATATTGTACATTTTTCGCAGCAGATTGGTTTCCGAACCAATGGCCTCACTAGCAGCCCGGCGAACAATGCCAGTATCCATAGCCAAATCATCGTCATCAACTAAATAACGACTTTCAAACTCTGGGGATAATTCCGGTATATCTTCTACATCCCTGGGAGTAATGCGATACTTAATGCCCCGCACTTCTAACAGTGCTTTCCACCCAAATATATGCCTTTCCCCAGGAGTCAAAGCATCAAACTTAAAGACTGCGACACGTTGTCCATCTATCACTTCTTCTGTGAAGGGAATACCAATAGGTTCGACGTGTTGCAACTTTTGCCTTTCGGTGTCTGAAGGTAAAGCAATGCGCCATTCCACATCTGGTAAATACACCTCTTCTAAAGGAGCAATTTCTTCAACATAGGACATTTCTATTAAATAGCCATTAGACAAGGCATATTTTTTGTCCTCATTGTGATGGTAATGTAGAGGGTGAATAAAAGTGCGATCGCGGTAGGTTAGCTCATGACTGGGATCAGCATTGGGATTATCCCGGATATAAGGCTCATCTGAAGCATAGGCCACAAACAAGGTTTCCTTTCCGGTTTGTTGATGCTTGTGTATAGCAATGCCTGTAGGACATTCAAAGGGGGTTAATAAACTAAACTGTATTTCTCCCGTTGCCCTATCCATAGCATAAACTGTTTGTTCCGTGCGATCGCACACCCACAGAGTGTCATGGCTAACTGCCAAATTTTCCACACCCACCCCTGGAGCATAAAACCGAGTAATTTCCTTCCGGCTCTGGCGGTCAAAAATCAAAATGTAACCCAACTTCTGACAGCTTACATAAACTGTTGATTCCCAAACGGCCACTCCATCAGCAGTGTAAGGCAATGTGACAAAATGTTCCAGCCCCAAGGACGGGAGTTTAGACACATAAACACTATTTTCCCGCGTTACCCAGAGAGAATCTGACCATACAGCTAGACCCGTGACATCTCGAAATTCCCTCACTTGATGGGGATTTTTAATTTTGCTGTTGTCTGAAGCTGGATCAATCTCCAGTAAATGCCCTTTAATACTATCAACAGCAATTAGTGTATCTTTGATAAAAGCAATCCCACAAAGAGAGGCTGCTGTTAACGGTCGAATTGTTCTTTGACCAAACATTTGGCTGGTAATCAAACTAGGAAGTGCAAAACTCATATTAAGCATATTTATTTAATGATTTACCACGCCCCCAATTAATTTGGGCATATTCATCTAAATTTAATGGGTAAGGGCTTATTACGTTTTTGGCTGCTTAGTGAGGTACATCATGAGCAAGCTGGATGCTCGCGCTACAATTAACAAATTGGTAAAAAAACCATAAGATGCAAACTCAAGTAGTCACACGGCTAAGTATAATCTTAGTCAAGGTGAGTGGGTGAGCTTTGACAATCCCAAGACGATATTATTTAATAAATCATATCGTGTGCGTTGCCTAGCTTGTCTGATGACGGCGTAGCAACATCGGTTTAGAATCCCCTTTGTTTCAACTAGGGGAGATGTGGAAACTACTTCAGTGACATATACAATGTCTGCTAACTCTCAGCCTGAAAATACTAGCCCTTCCCATAGTTGGGAAATTGACGAGTCCCTAGACTTGCTCAATAGTGACCCAAACAACGGCTTAACATCTCAACAAGCCCAAGAGCGCCTAGGAAAGTATGGACCCAACGAACTGGAAGAAAAAGAAACTCGCAGCCCTTGGGAAATTTTTTTAGACCAGTTTAAAAACATCATGTTACTGATGTTAATAGCTGTGGCTTTTATATCAGGTTTTTTAGACCTCATCGCCTGGCAAGCGGGAGAATTTAAACCCGGTGAAGTACCCTTCAAAGATACCATTGCCATTTTAGCCATTGTCATTCTCAATGGAGCGTTGGGCTATGTCCAAGAAACCCGGGCAGAAAAAGCGTTAGCAGCCTTGAAAAAACTTTCCTCCCCCCTAGTGCGAGTCATCCGCAACAGTACCACTATGGAAATAGCGGCTCCAGAAGTAGTACCAGGGGATATTATGCTGCTAGAAGCCGGAATGCAAATAGCCGCGGACGGACGGTTAATTTCACAAGCTAATTTACAGGTGCGAGAGTCAGCGCTCACAGGCGAAGCAGAAGCGGTTAACAAGCAGGCTAATTTAATTTTACCGGAAGAAACATCATTAGGCGATCGCCTCAACTTAGTTTATCAAGGTACAGAAGTAGTCCAAGGACGGGGTAAAGTCCTGGTTACCAATACGGGAATGCAAACGGAACTAGGTAAAATTGCCACGATGTTGCAGTCTGTAGCTAACGAACCTACCCCTCTGCAACAGCGGATGACACAGCTTGGCAACATCCTAGTTACGGGTTCCTTAATTCTGGTAGCCTTTGTGGTCATAGGTGGAGTCATTCAAGCTAGGGGACTGAGCAATATCCGGGAATTATTAGAAGTATCCCTGAGTATGGCAGTAGCTGTAGTCCCAGAAGGCTTACCAGCGGTGATCACAGTTACTCTAGCACTGGGAACCCAGCGCATGGTACGCCATCATGCTTTAATTCGCAAACTACCCGCAGTGGAAACCTTGGGTTCAGTCACCACCATCTGCTCCGACAAAACCGGCACATTGACCCAAAATAAAATGGTAGTCCAGTCAATGTATGCCAACAATCATATTTTTGCCGTCACAGGGGAAGGTTATACACCCACAGGGGAATTTTACCTCAATAATCAAACGATCGCCATAGAAGATTACCCAGAAATCCCTGCAATTCTGATCGCAGCCGCCATTTGTAACGATTCTGTACTACAAAAACAACCAAAAGAATGGACAATCATTGGCGACCCTACTGAAGGCGCATTAGTCACTGTCGCCGCCAAAGCCGGCATTGAACAGGACCAATGGCAAAGCAAATTACCCCGCATCAGCGAAATTCCGTTTAACTCCCAACGGAAACGCATGAGCGTAATTTGTCAAATAGAACAGGTAGCCACACCAGAACCATCTTTAACAGACCTAGACCCCCTCATTGCCAACCTCACAGCAAGTCAACCTTACCTAATGTTTACCAAAGGTTCGCCAGAACTAACCCTAGGTAATTGCACTCATATACATTTAGGTAATGAGTTTGCCCCTTTAACGGACTCACAACGCCAACAAATCCTGGAGGAAAACAACCGCATGGCTCAAAAGGGTCTGCGAGTCCTGGGATTTGCCTACAAACCTTTCACTGACACCCCACCATCAGCACCAGATGAAACATGGGAGCAAGAAATGATCTGGCTGGGGTTAATAGCAATGCAGGATGCTCCCCGACCAGAAGTGAGAGCAGCAGTACAAGAATCCCGCACGGCAGGTATTCGCCCTATCATGATTACAGGCGACCACCAACTAACAGCCAGAGCCATCGCCGTTGATCTGGGAATAGCCGGGGAAACAGATCGGGTCCTCACTGGTCAAGAATTGCAGCACATGAGCGACCAAGAACTACAACAACAAGTTGATTTGGTGAGTATTTACGCTAGAGTCGCCCCGGAACACAAACTCAGAATCGTTCAAGCACTACAACAACGGGGCAAATTCGTAGCTATGACCGGGGATGGTGTCAACGATGCTCCAGCATTAAAACAAGCAGATATTGGGATTGCCATGGGCATCACTGGCACTGATGTTAGTAAAGAGGCTAGTGATATGATATTGCTAGACGACAACTTCGCCACCATTGTCGCCGCTACTAAGGAAGGGAGGGTGGTATATACTAATATTCGCCGCTTTATTAAATACATTCTCGGTAGTAATATCGGCGAAGTCCTCACCATCGCCTCGGCACCACTGCTAGGATTAGGAGGCGTTCCCCTCACACCATTACAAATTCTCTGGATGAATTTAGTCACAGACGGTTTACCGGCTTTGGCTCTGGCGGTTGAACCCCCAGAAGCAGATGTCATGAAGCGCCCCCCGTTTAGCCCTCGGGAAAGCATTTTTGCTAGGGGACTGGGTGCATACATGGTTCGCATAGGAATCATTTTTGCCATCATCACTATTATCTTAATGCGGTGGGCATATGATCACACCCAGGCTACAGTTAACCCGGACCTTGACCCGGAACGTTGGAAAACAATGGTCTTCACATCCCTATGTATTGCCCAAATGGGTCACGCCATCGCTATTCGTTCTAACAATAAACTCACTATCGAAATGAACCCATTTTCTAATATTTTTGTACTGGTGGCGGTGGTGGTGACAACAATCTTACAACTGATGTTAATATACATACCCCCCATCCGCGCTTTTTTTGGGACGCATTTCCTACCTCTACCAGAATTAGCCATTTGTTTTGGCTTTAGTTCGTTAATGTTTGTCTGGATTGAACTAGAAAAAGTTTTCTTTCGCCTCACTGGTAAAAAAAGTGTATGAAAACAACCATAAATCCAGTCTTCATGATCTATGTATCTGAAAAACCTACACCTTAAACAATTTCGTAATTACCAAGACCAAAAAATTCAGTTCACCGCCCCTAAAACAATCATCCTGGGTAACAACGCCCAGGGTAAGTCCAACCTACTGGAAGCTGTGGAAATCTTGGCTACATTGCGATCGCATCGCCTAGGACGCGATGGGGACTTTATTCAAACGGGACAGGATACAGCCCAAATTCACGCCCTCATCGACCGAGATAACAGCATCACAGAAGCCACATTAACCATGCGCCGCAACGGTCGCCGCACCGTGGCCATCAACGGTCAAACCCTGCGGCGACAAATGGATTTTCTGGGTGTACTTAATGCGGTGCAATTTTCCAGCTTGGATTTAGACTTAGTACGCGGTAGCCCAGAAAACCGTCGTCACTGGCTAGATACACTCCTGATGCAACTGGAACCCATCTACGCCCACACTTTGCAGCAATATAACCACATCCTCCGCCAACGCAACGCTTTTCTGAAGAAAATTCAACACTCAGAAAACTCACCCACCCAGATAAATCACTCCTCTAGCCAAAAATCAACACTGGCCATCTGGGACACCCAATTAGTCACCACCGGTACAAAAATCATCACCAGACGCGATCGTATCCTACAAAGACTAACCCCCATCGCCGCCGCCTGGCACAAAAAAATTAGTGGTGACACTGAAAAATTACAAATCAACTACCTCCCCAATGTCCCCATCACCCAACCCCATCCACAAGAAATACAAACTTCCTTCCTCAGCAAGATTCACCAACGGGCAGTAGCAGAATTATACCAAGGCTCAACCCAAGTCGGGCCACACCGTGACGAAATAGAACTAACCATCAACCAAACACCAGCCCGTCAATACGGTTCCCAAGGTCAACAAAGAACCCTGGTCTTGGCTTTAAAACTAGCGGAACTACAACTAATAGAACAAATCATCCAAGACCCGCCCCTATTATTACTAGATGATGTTCTCGCTGAACTAGACCCATACCGCCAAAATCAACTACTAGAAGCCATTGAAAATCGTTTTCAAACTTTAATTACCACCACTCACCTTAGTTCCTTTGACTCCCAATGGTTAAAAGGCTCACAAATTCTCTTAATCAAATCTGGTCACATCAGCACTAAATTTTAGATTTTGGATTTGAGATTTTAGAAGGTCTCCCACACCCCAACAAGATTACAAAATGTAAAGCCCACCAAATAGCCCAAAACCCCCAAACCCCAGTCACTGTTACAACTATATTAAGAAATGTAAAGCCTGCCTCAAAACCGTCGCAAGGGGATGGAAAATTGAATAAGTAGCACACTCTTCTAGAGTGTATTCAACACCCCAATTCCCCCGCAAGGGGATGGAAACATCAATAATTGAAACTAGCAAGGATTAACAGAGGATGATTATAAAATCAAAAAATCACAGCATCGGATTAGTATAAGTTCCCGGTTTGGGATTATATGACCAAGAAGTACATAATTGGACGGCATTATATAGACGCAATACCTTATTAAGTAACCAGGTATTAATGGCATATGTACAAGCTGGTGGTTTTGATGCTCAACTTGTGAATTTGAAAGCTGGTGATTGCGTCGATTTTAGACTGGTTCTACAAATTACCAAAGGTGCAAGAGAAATGGGAATACCACTTCTATGGACTAACGGTTTAGAACTTGGACAAATGAAAAAGGATGGTTTGGATTGATTTTGTGTTAAGTTAGGTAAATTTTGTTGATTTTTGAGATCAAAAAATGCAATAAAAACATTAAGTATTAGCGGGGATAATTATGACCTCAACATCTCATAAAAGACCAACAATTGGATTAATTGAAGTTCCTGCCACTGGACTATACGATGCAGAAGGAAAGAATTGGACATCTTTATATAGACATCGTTCCTTAATCAGTAAACAAGTGTTGATTCCTGACTTGCAAGCGGGAGGATTTGATGCCCAATTGGTCAACCTCAGAGATGATAATTATAGTGAAGAATTCGGTGATGTGTTCTGGAAAGGAATGACCTTGCGGAAAACTTATGTGGGGGGCAAAATTTCCGCCCTTGATCCTGAAGCTTTTGATGCTTGGGGTGTGACAGTTAATTTTTCTCAAGATCGTCAAGTTACCTGTATGCTAATTGAACATTTGGCTCAAGGAAATCGCCCCATTGTTGTTGGTGGTTCTGATGCTTTGGCTGAACCCCATCACTATTTAAAAGCAGGTGCAACAGCAGTTGTTCAAGATAAATCTGGGGCGGCAAATTGGGCGCTTTTTGATTATGTATTGGGAAGAACACCAAGAGAAGAACTCTCTGGGGTGATTTTTGCCGATGGTAAACAATATCCTAGAAAGACTAAAGCCAAAAGTCCAGAGGAGTGGGCGTTACCTTCGGTGGAAGTGGCCAGGGAATGTTTAGGGACGCTACCTAATGTTCAAGGAAAAGCACCTGTTGGTTCACTGGTGGCGGATATTGGTTGCGATCGCACCTGTGATTTTTGTATGACTCCTACCTACGGTACAGGCTATCGCAGAATGTCCCCACAAACAGCCATGAAATGGTTGGCTATACAGAAAGAAGCGGGGGCGCTGGCTATCAATATCGGTTCTGATCAATTCCTCGCCCGTGGTCTGTTTCCTGAAGGACGACAAGAGATCATAGAAATTACCAATGGTGCGCGGGAGATAGGTGTATCTCTAATGTGGCCGAACGGTTTGGAACTGAGGAAAACAACCTTGGGAAGTGGGCGTAACTACGAAAGCACCGATCTTAGACCTGATGAAGAACTGATTCAAGCTTTGCAGGACTTACGCAACTGGCACAGGCGATCGCTAGAATATAGTATTATTGTACTACAATAAATAACATAACTGGCACAATCAGTCTCGGTGCGGCGGAAGCGTCGCGCCGAGACTAAACTCCAGTAAAAAGCCAATTTTGC
>NZ_JANQDH010000037.1 GCF_029891735.1 Chrysosporum bergii ANA360D | reverse complement strand
AGTTACACTTTAAACCAGAGAACATTATCACTCAACCAACACCTACAAAGTTTAGAACAGGGAAATTGTATGAGCTTTTGGAAATATGAAAAAACGAGAGTCTACCAAGTTCTAGGGTGAAAATTGGGTTGATTTAAAATTACCAAGTTATCGCCAGACTGAGCCAAGACAAATAAACCCTGACTATAAGCATAATCCCTCACTTCATCTGGTACTACCATAGCCGCTACTGCTGCCATCGCCCGCACATCTTGATATCGAGGCACAAGACGCTTAAACTTATCTAGCCGCTCTAAATGTTTATCTACATCCGGTTGAGTTAATTTACTTTTAACTTCTATTAAGACTGCTTCTGTATCATTAATGACTAATAAGTCAATTTCCAAACCTTCGCCGTTGCGTTTAACAGATACACCTGCTTGGATTTCATGAACATCAATACCTCGCTGTTGAAATAACTGTACAGCAGCAGGGCGCACTTGCCATTCCACAAACTCCCCTAGACGATTACCTAATTTACCTATGTCTTGACTAACTCGCTGAATTTGCCGGTCTGTTTTCTGGGATTGCTCTTTAAGGATGCGATCGGTTTCTTGGGACTGTTCTTTAAGAAGGCGATCGGTTTCTTGGAAACGGCGATCGGTTTCTTGGGATTGCTCTTTAAGGATGCGATCGGTTTCTTGGGATTGCTCTTTAAGGATGCGATCGGTTTCTTGGAAACGGCGCTCTGTTTCTTTTTGAGCAGCAATCAACTCACCTAACAAGCGCCAAACATCATCGGGAGTGTAGGTCATGGGGGATAAAGTGGTTTAATTTTTTTTCAACCTAAATTTATTATATATTGCTATTTATTTAAGTATATACCATTAGACACATATGAGTCAAATATGCTACCTTAAACCAGAATGTGATAAACCCTCGGCTCCTGAAAATAGCAGGTTTTGCCCTAGTTGGGGCACTACTCAGGCGTCAGGACTTGTAAACTGTCAAATCTAAAGGTTAGAGAAAATTATTAAGATTTATCAACAAGTAATTATTCAGGCAATATAGAAGAAATGGGTTGTTGTTTTACGCTGTCCCTAACCTACCTGGTGTTTTGATGGTTTTTGTATGAGTTCTAATTCGGTATTGTGTACAGCCATAGCTGATTGTATTGCTAGTAGCCCGCAAAGGCGAATTACTTTCGCTGAATATATGGATATGGCTTTATATCACCCTGAATACGGTTACTATTGTACTCATGCTGGGAAAATTGGATTTCAGGGGAGTGATTTTTTTACTTCTCCCCATCTTTGTTCTGACTTTGGGGAGTTACTGGCGGAACAGTTTTTGCAGATGTGGGAAGTTTTAGCTTGTCCTGTACCTTTTGCTGTGGTGGAAATGGGGGCGGGTCAAGGACTACTGGCTACACAGATCCTCAATTATTGTCAGCTACACTATCCAGATTTTTGGGCGGCACTAGAGTATATAATTGTGGAAAAATCGCCTGTTTTGCAGGAAGAACAGCAGCAACGGCTGGCAAACTTTTCTGTGCGTTGGTGCAATTTAACAGATATCCCCACAAACTCTATTACTGGCTGCTTTTTTTCTAATGAATTGGTGGATGCTTTGCCAGTACATCAGTTTATATTAGAGGGTGGTGAGATGCGGGAAATTTATGTGACAACGGGGAAAGATCAGTCTCAACCTTTCTTTGTGGAGGTGAATGGTGAACCTTCTACCCCGGAACTGCAACAATATTTGGATTTAGTGAAAATTGATTTGGCTGGTGGTGGTTATGAAGATGGCTATCGTAGTGAAATTAATTTAGCTGCTGGTGGTTGGTTGGGTATTGTGGCTGATCGCCTGCATCGCGGATATCTGTTAACAATTGATTATGGCTATCCTGCCCACCGTTATTACAACCCCAGGCGATGGCAAGGGACGTTACAATGTTACTACAACCATAGCCACCACAATAACCCTTATATCAATGTTGGTAGGCAGGATATTACGACCCATGTTAATTTTACTGCTTTGGAAAGATGGGGCGATCGCTTTGGTTTGGAGAAAATAGGCTTCATCCAGCAAGGTTTATTTTTAATGGCTTTGGGTTTAGGCGATCGCATTGCTGCTATTTCTCAGCAACAAACCCGGTTATCTCAACTGTTGCAACTGCGGGAAGCTTTACACCAGTTAATAGACCCAACAAAGTTAGGTGGGTTTGGAGTTTTAATTCAAAGTAAGGGACTCCAGCCCCAAGAAACAGGTCAACAGCTGAAGGGACTAACGGTGCCCAACTAAAATAGAGAAAACTTAAAAGAAAAGTTAAAAATCTCTATAAAAATCCTAACTTACCTTGATATAGATTAGCATGGCATTGAGCAAATAATTACTTTGACTACTGTACAACTTCGGTAACCCAAAAAGTATCAACTATGACGGCTCATGAACTCTTGTTATTGGTAACACTACTTACACCAGGTATCTTACTTTCGGTGATAATTATGGTGACTTTTGCGGCAGGTGGCTGATATTTACTCAATTATTGCTGAACAGTTATGACTGAACAGTGATGACTGTTCAACAAGGGCACGATTAAATAATGGAAACGCGATATCTACGACTAGCTACGCCTAAGCTGTACCAAAGGAAAGTAAAAAATGAAGGTGGCATTTCTGGGAACTGGACTAATGGGATTACCGATGGCCCAACGGTTGTTGGCAGCTAATATAGAGCTAGTAGCCTATAACCGCACCCCAGAAAAATTAGCCCCACTACAGGCTGCTGGTGCGGAAGTTGTTAAACATCCCCGTCAAGCAATTCGTGCTGCTGACTGCATTATTCTTATGTTGACTAATGCCGCAGCCATTTATCATGTGTTGCTGTCGGATACTTCTTGGCGCACTCTAGAGGGGCGGACTGTGATTCAGATGGGGACTATTACTCCCACGGAAAGCCAAGAAATTAGAGATGCTGTGATTGGTGGCGGCGGGGAGTATATAGAAGCTCCAGTATTAGGTAGTATTCCAGAGGCAAAAACTGGTCAGCTGATTGTAATGGTAGGTGCTGAACCAGAACAATATCAACGCCACTTAAAGTTACTGCAAAATTTTGGTGCTGAACCTGTGCTGGTGGGGCCAGTAGGTTCGGCCGCAGGACTGAAGTTGGCACTTAATCAACTTATTGCTTCTCTAACAACTAGCTTTGCTCTTAGTCTGGCTTTTGTTGAACGTCAAGGTATCGACATAGATTTATTTATGCAAATCCTGCGTCAAAGTTCGCTTTATGCGCCTACCTTTGACAAGAAGCTACAACGGATGTTGGATGGCAATTATACTAATCCTAATTTCCCCACTAAACATTTGCTCAAAGATACAGATTTATTTATATCAGAGGCAAAATCACTGGGTTTGGATCTCGGTAGCATTGAAGCTGTACGGCAAATTGTGCAAACGGCTGTGAAAATGTCATTTGCTCATGATGACTATTCCTCAGTATTTTCTGCTATTAATCAGTGGGGAGAAGCTAGTGGGGAATAAGTAATTGATGATTAGTCGATGACCAACACAATGGGATAAGAAGCTCGTCTTTTTAGGACGGCTTTTTTTTGGTTCCTATAGCTTGCCATTGTTGATATACCAACATAAAATACAAATAGTCCGCATAGGGCATCGGCACGACTTTGATGGTTCTCTCTTTTTTGCTAACTTTGTTGACTTAAACTAAAACCACTGCGATCGCTCCTCCTAATGCAGAAAATACAGCAGAGACAAATGCTGTAGCGAATAACCACCAGGAAGCGGTGGCCGCGGCTTTGCGGGTTTCTTCTGCTTGTCGTTGTGCTTGATGCTTGATTTCTTCTAGGCGGCGTTGGGTTTCTTGTTGTAGTCGTTCAGTGCGTTGTAACACTGAGTTCCTAGCCCGCTCAACTTGGTCAATAATTCGGTTAGCATCTGCTTCTGATATGTCCTCACGGGAACTCAAAATAGCTACTAGGGTATCGCGGTCGAAGGCTGAGAGGCGAGCGCGTAAGGCTTCAAACCCTGCTTGTGGATCATCAAATAAGGTGCGAATATCCCGCTTGATGCCATCATAGTTAAGTTCGGGACGATCTAAGGAGTTAAGATAGTCACGGATAGCGGCAAAAATCCCTTCTATGACATCTTGAATTTGTCGTTGAATACCATGTACTTGTTCTGCAAATTGATCACGCAGTGAGATGATATTTTCAGCAATTCTGGCTGCTTCTTCATCGGTTATATCTTCCCGGATTTTCAGCAAAGCAATTATTGTAGAACGGTCAAAATGTCCCAGGCGATCGGCTAAAGTTTCCATTCCCACGCGGGGATCATGCAATAATAGTTGTAGATCCCGTTTGATGCCTTCAGGATTCAGTTCTTCTTTACCAGTTTGTCTTAAATACTCTCCTAAATAAGCTTGGAATGTGGTCATTCTTTGCTGTGTACGGGTGGCTAAACGGCGGGGGGCGCGGACAATATTGCTAATAGAAGTTTGTACAGCATCAATGATTTGATTAACTTGTTCTTCACTCAAATCTCGCCGTTGACTAAGTAACTTGACTATAGTATCTCGGTCTACCTGAGACAAGCGTCGGCGCAGTGCTATAACTCCCTGTGTCGGTTGTTGAAATAGTCTGTTTAGGTCTCTTTGAATACCTTCAGGATTTAATTCTTCTTTGCCAGTGTTGCGTAGGTAATCGGCGATGGTGGCGGTTACAGAGTCGTATTGTTCTTTTGCTCTTTCTGTTAAAGCTTGGGGTGTATGACGGATATTACGCCAGGATTCTTCCACACTATCAATAATTTGATTAACTTGTTGCTCGCTCAAGTCTCGCCGTTGACTAAGTAATTTTACCAAAGTATCCCGGTCAAAGCGAGCTAATCTAGCCCGCATGGCAATGATTCCCGATTGGGGGTCTTCTAGCAGCTTTTGCAAGTCGGCGCGAATAGCATCAGGGTTTAACTCAGCTTTTCCTGTATTTCGCAAATATGATTCTACATTCAACCATAAAGTTTCTGCTTGATGTTTGGCTTGTTCTGCTAGTCCTTTAGATTCTACCAAGACGCGATCGCGTTGCCGTTCTAATTCGTTGAGAATGGGGTTTATTTCTGCTGCTGAAATATCATTGCGTGCTAACAAGATTTCCCTCATTTCCTGACGGTCAAATTGTGATAATCGCAGGGACATAGTTTCATAATCAGCTTCTGGATCTTCTAATAATGGTTTAAAGTTCTGCTCAATTCCTTCTGGAGTCAATTCTGCTTTATTGGTAACAAGTAGATAGCTTTCTACTCGGCGTTGTAGGTCTTGGGCAATTTCTCTGGCTTCCGCATCGCTGACTAAAGTTAACACTTCTTGGCGCACCGCTTCTAACTGGTCAGCAATGCGCTGGATTTCTGCTTGGGTGAGTAGTCCCCGTTGTTGGAGGTTGTTGGCGAAGTCTTGGCGAGAAAGTTGCTCTAGTTCTCTTTTGACTATACCCGGGTCTGCGGCTGGGTCATAGATCACATCACGAAATTCTGCGGATATTGTCTCTGGACTGAATTGCCAAGCGTAGGTATTGAGTAGATAGTTTTCTACATCAGCCCGAATTGGGCTATAAGGTTCTGATGGTATGGGTAAGCCTAGTTTATCAGCTTGTGCAGTGGCTTTGTCTTTGGCGGTGATGAGCGATCGCCAAATTTTTTCGACATCAATATCAGATAAATCTACTCTTCCCAACACAATCCCAGTTAATGCGGTGATTACTTGCTGTGCGGTCTGTTGCATCAGACTGGGTTTTTCTGAAGTACGCATTTCTGCTATTAGGCGTTCTAATTTGCCGTTGATTTCATCTGTTTTGACTTGTCCTGGTGGAAGGGACTTGAAATAGTTAACCAACTCGGCTAAATTTTCTTGGACGGGTTGTTGCTGACTGACGACCTGCTGCCAAACCTTGTAGAGTGTATCACTTATGCCCTTAACATCTCGTGGGGAAAGGTCAGTACGACTACTGACTAAATCAATAAACTTTTGGCGATCAATTTTGCTAAGGTCTGGACTGGTGGCGATCGCTTGTAATTGTGGATCTTTGAGTAAGTTTTCAAAATCCCTGCGAATTTTGGATAAATCTAATTCTGGGGGGCGTAGCTGTTCTAAGTAATCTTCTATATTTTCCCGGATACGAGTGGGGTCAACTCCATGACCTAATTCCCGACGCACCGCAGAGGCTGCGGCTTCAGCTGTGGCTACGACCTGCTGATTAACAGCTTTAGCACCTAATGCAGCTGTAGCAGTTCCCATAATTGCCTGAAAACCCGATGTTGCGGAATTAACTACAGATCCAATTAAGGAACCCACGGTAGTGGAACTTACCCACACTAACAGCAAAAAATATGCACCCCAAATAACTAATCCCAGAATTGCTCCCAACCTAGGATCTAAAACCAGTAGACTTAACTTCACCGCTAGGAAGCAAGCAATTAATAAAGCCACGGTTACAGTCACTAATGTCCACAAACCCAGGGCTGTACCAACTTTGCGAATTGTACCGCCCAAACTTCCCAGTTCTCCCACACCTGCATGAGAGTCAGATGGACGACCTAAGTAGGAAATACCAGCTGCGACCGAGAGGTTAGTTAACACCAATTGAAAAGCAAAAGCTAGGATCACACCAGAAATTAAAGCAACAAAAAAACGTGGACCTGAATTGAGAACTGATGCTTGGGCTGGGGTAATACTAGTGGGAACTGCTGGAGTCTGTGCTACCCAGAACAGTGGCTTGTAGATTTCCAGGATGTTTTCTGTACATTGAAACATTATATTTCCTTCTGGTTAGTTGAGATTGAGAGAGAATAATATCTACATCTATTTGTCCTTGTATTGATGGCAATACCCAATTATTAATCACTTTTACAATCATAGAATTTCCTCATTTTATGTATCCCTCTAAAGTTGTAAAATTATCTCTAGCCGCAGATATAGGAATCCGGTTTGATTGCTGAAACTCCCAGAGGCAGAGAATAGAGAACAGGCAAAAGTAAAGTAAACTAAAAATAAAATACAATAAAATACAATACAATAAAATACAATAAAAATTATTCCTGTATAGCCCTGTTGAATTTTGAGTGTTGGAAAAGAAAATATGAAAATATATTTTAAATATATTTAGGAGTCATATTTGTTATTTCTTCTATATAAATATAGAAGAAAAGATTTTATCACCCCCTGAAGGTGGATTTGCCTTTATATAAAAATTGATGAGAATCGTCCATAAGAAGTGTGTGTAGTTTGTACCCACAGACGGAAAGCAATGTACTGATAAATAAGTTAATTTAAGTTAAGCAATAAATTTATAAGTAATTCGGGACAGAAAAAATGCAAAATCGAGAGACTCGTCCTTCCACAGATTTACCACCAGTTGCGCTGGAGTACAACGGCAGAGACCGGAATGCATTTCTGTTTGGCTGGACTCCTCAAGCGGAAATTTGGAACGGTCGCTTTGCAATGATCGGCTTTATTGCCTATTTACTATGGGATTTAGCTGGATATAGTGTCTTGCGGGACGTGCTACATCTGATTAGTTATTAACGAGAAAAAACTTAAGTATTAGTTGAATTTTGGAGAGGAAAAATGGAAACTAGAGAAACTCGTCCTTCCACAGATTTACCACCAGTGGCTAAGGCTTATAATGGTGTGGATCGTAATGCCTTTTTGTTTGGTTGGAACCCTCAAGCCGAATTATGGAACGGTAGGCTGGCAATGATTGGCTTTATTGCCTATTTACTATGGGATTTAGCTGGATATAGCGTCCTCCGGGACGTACTGCACATTATTAGTTATTAGTTGTGAACATCAGAAGAGGAGCTAAAAAAAATAATTATTACTTGCAAAACTGACAGTGATTAACTCCTCAATAATACAAAGTAAGAGGGCGGAACCGCAATTGGTAGCCGCCTTAGTATTTTTGTTATATTTTAGAGCCTCATCAATTAACTTGATAAATATGGGAATGGGGAAAACTTATCCCCTTGGCGAGAAATTACTTATTTAATCCTAAACTCTATTACCTTTGCGCCTTGAGGTGAAACAAAACGCCGACCTGCAAAAAATTACCATGGCTATGATTATGGTCCAAAAATTGCTATGCTACTAAAAGCCAAAAATCGCTATTTTGCCAACAATGTCCGCGCTTAGTATCAACACCAACATTAGAGCCTTCCCCTTGACTGCTGTAGTCGGTCAAGATGCAATTAAATTAGCCTTGCTGTTAGCAGCAGTCGATCCTGGTCTGGGAGGAGTGGCGATCGCAGGCCGTCGCGGTACGGCAAAATCAGTAATGGCTCGTGCTATTCACGCTTTACTACCCCCCATTGAAGTGGTGAAAGGGTCTATTAGTAACTGCGACCCCAACCGCCCGGAAGACTGGGATAATTATCTGTTAACAGAATATGCAGATCAGGAGACTCAACGGATCCCGACGGAAATTATCCCTGCACCGTTTGTGCAGATTCCTTTAGGAGTGACAGAAGATAGACTTTTGGGTTCTGTGGATGTGGAACAATCGGTTAAGCAAGGGGATACTATTTTTCAGCCTGGGTTACTGGCTACTGCTAACCGAGGTGTGCTGTATGTGGATGAACTTAATTTATTAGATGACCAAATATCAAATCAGCTATTGACAGTATTATCTGAGGGACGTAACCAAATAGAGCGGGAGGGAATCAGTTTTCAGCATCCCTGCAAATGTCTATTTATCGCCACCTACAACCCAGAAGAAGGATCATTGCGGGAGCATTTACTGGATAGAATTGCCATTACTCTTTCTGCTGATGGTGTACTGGGTTTAGATCAAAGGGTAACAGCAGTGGAGCAGGCCATGGCCTATGCTAAATCTCCCCAAGAGTTTCTTCAGCAACACGAAGAGGACTTGGACGGGCTGAAAACCCAAATTATTCTGGCGCGGGAATGGTTAAAGGAGGTAACCATCACGGAAGAGCAAATTACTTATTTGGTAAGTGAAGCTATTCGCGGTGGAGTCCAAGGACATCGGGCTGAATTATTCGCAGTGCGTGTTGCTAAAGCTGCTGCGGCTTTGGATGGAAGAGCAACAGTCAACGCTGAAGATTTACGCCGGGCGGTGGAATTTGTGATTGTACCACGCTCGACCATTGTACAAACCCCACCACCAGATCAACCGCCACCACCCCCACCACCCCCACCGCCACAGAATCAAGAGGAACAAGATCAAGAACATCAAGAAGACCAAGAAGACCAAGAACAGGAACAAGAAGAAAATCAAGAACAGGAAGCACCAGACATCCCAGAGGAATTTATTTTTGATCCAGAAGGTGTAATTCTGGATGACAGCGTGCTTTATTTCGCCCAAATGGCCAAGCGACAGGGTAAATCTGGTAGTCGCAGTGTGATCTTTTCTGAAGACCGGGGACGCTACATTAAACCCATGTTACCGAGAGGAAAAGTGCGGCGCATTGCTGTAGATGCAACTCTCAGGTCTGCTGCACCTTATCAAAAGGCCAGACGGGAAAGATACCCAGATAAAAAAGTGATTGTGGAACCAGGGGATATGCGTTCCAAACGCTTGGTACGTAAGGCGGGAGCATTGATAGTATTTGTTGTAGATGCTTCTGGTTCCATGGCTCTTAACCGGATGCAGTCGGCTAAAGGTGCTGTTATGCAACTGTTAACCGAAGCTTATCAAAACCGCGACCAAATAGCTTTGATTCCCTTCCGGGGAGAACAGGCGGAAGTATTACTACCCCCCACACGTTCCATTGCCTTGGCACGTAACCGCCTAGAAAGACTACCTTGTGGGGGTGGTTCGCCTCTGGCACATGGTTTAACTCAAGCAGTGCGTGTAGGAGTAAATGCCCAAATGAGCGGAGATGTGGGGCAAGTGGTAATTGTGGCTATCACTGATGGGCGGGGTAATATTCCCTTAGCCCGTTCGTTGGGTGAACAGTTAGAACCAGGAGAAAAACCAAATATCAAAGCAGAATTGTTAGAAATTGCGGGGAGAATTCGGGCTTTGGGAATGCAATTGTTGGTAATTGACACTGAGAGTAAATTTGTCTCTACTGGTTTTGCTAAAGAGTTATCCCAAAAGGCTGGCGGTAATTATTATCACTTGCCAAAAGCTAACGATAAAACTATTGCTGCCATGACTAAAGGTGCGATCGCTGATGTGAAATCTCGCTCAGGGCTTAAATAGAGGCTGTTTAGTTATGCTGTGAAATATGTTGATTTGAAGTAGAAAGACTCAGAGGAATCTACATTATGAGTCATTTACACAGTTTCTGCCCATTGCATTTGGGTAAGATTGACACTCCCCACCCATAAAGGCGGGGGATTCCAGCGTCACTGATGTTCCTTGCTTTTACTGGACTTGCGTCCAGGAGAATAAGTTTAATTATCTCTATCCCTCCTTGAGGCTGTTCAGGAGAGACATAGCTAGCCATGGTGTTGATATGGGGGCGGAAGTATTGAGTTATGGGGCATACTAATTCGTAATTATCAAAAAGAGGCTTTAAAATAATTTACTGAATAAGCTACCTAGCTTAAAACCTCACTTATCGGAGAGCGTTAGCTTAAGGGTAGTAGGTTGGTGTTAGCATAAGCTAGCTTTTTAAAGGAGAATGGCTGTCATTGGTCACTACCTCCCTAATATAGGGTAGTCAAGCAACTTGTATGTCAGATTGTTTTGTGTGTGTTTATGGGATTTTCCAGCCTGTCAAATGCCATCTGTACCTCAAAAAATTATTGTTCCAACAAAAAAACTAACAATTATGTCATCTACTGAACCCACTGCCAAGGAGTCAAATGGGGCTGCAACTAAACCTGAAACCCCATTGGAAACCCAAAATGTTAATGATGATGCTGAATTTCACGCAGAAGGTGAAGAGTCGGGACCAATATTTCAAGCTATTGGGGTAATAGTTGGGAATGTTAACTTAAATGCAGATGGTAAAAATACAGTTACCATAGGTAATTTTGAGTATCCTCTTTTCTACATTCCTCAAAAACGTAAAGTATTTGACGCTCTCACTAAAGAAATAGAAACTACTGGCAATCATACTTTTAGGCTAGTTGTGTATCCTAAAGCAATTCATTTTCCGAGTAAAGATCAACCCCATAGTATGACTTTTCAACTAGTTGGTTTTGACAGGGGGCGAGAAGAACAAACAGTTTCTGGGGAGTTAGAAGACAACGAGTTTAAATTCTCAGGGCTATGGCAATTTATTCCTGTTTGTCAAACTCCTTGTATTTCTGTTTTCCGCAATTTCACTCATGAAAGACTAGAATATATTAAGCAAGCCGAACCAGCTAGAAAGGTGAAGTTTATGAAGGCAAGTCATTTGCCTTTGTTTTGGAAGGACGCACCTGTCAGACCTTTTAGATTTAACCCCAAGGTGGATAAAGAAAACCAAGGACATCCGGTATTCGTGTCTCTCAAGGCAAAATTTTTGCCTGGGCGCAATGTCTTTGGTTTTGTGGCTCTATTGGCTCCGCCCCAAGACACTGCACCTAAATTTCTCAAAGCATCCAAAAAGGATAAAGCTACAGCCCTACAGGAGTCTAAAAAGAATAAAGCTACAAGTCCTCAACCATCGAAAAAGGACATTAAACAGCCCGGTAACAATCAGCTAAAACCCGTCCTCAAAAAAAATACCCCAAAGGCTGAGAAGGAGCAAGAACAATAGTATCAGCCCACAGGCTTGAGCCTGGGGCTGAAAATATTTATGATATGAAACCCAGATGTAAGTGCTTGGCTTTGGACATGGCGATCATAAATAGTTTTATGATTAGTCTTGACTAGGGGATGATTGATGGAATCGCATAAAAACTGCACCCATTAGTAATGGTAGTAATTGCCCCCAGTAGGCCAAATTAGGTGAGTTTACACCAGAGGGAGGAATATTTAGGCTGCCAATTCCATAAAATAGCTGTTGTATAAACCACCAAAATAGATAAAAATACGCCGGCACCTGAATGGGAATGTACACAACTACCAGAGGCACAATTGTATCAATCTTAACTTTAGGTAACTTGAATAGATAAGCTCCTAAAATTGCCGCGATCGCGCCATTGGCTCCAATCAGTGGTATGCTCAAACTCGGTTGTAAGATAATTTGTGCTATTCCTGTAATCACTCCTCCCATCAAATACAATCCCAAGAAAAGTTTATGTCCAATTATGTTTTCTAAGGTTTTACCAAAAACCCATAAAAATAATAGATTTCCCAAAATCTGACTAAAACTACCGTGGAAAAACATGGACAAAAATAGGGAAGCTGAACGCCAAAAAACAACTACCCAAGCGGCAGGATTAAAGTAAATGGCGTTACTTATTGCAGTAGTAATCTGGGCAGGAATCAACCCCCAATTATTGATTAAATCTCCTAATTCTCCACTAAACTCTAGTTTAAGTTGCCATAGAAATAAAGCAATGTTAATGCCAATTAGCCAATAAATAATAATTGGTTTATGGCGAAGGCGAATACTATCACTAATGGGAATCATATTGATTTGATATTTTCACTTTTAAATAAATTTTCTTCCTGATTTACCCCGATTAACCTTGTTTAAATTAATTTGTGGCAAGATTAAAATCAGGTAAAAATCCACTCAAACTTTGAAAACGAGATGCTGGGAAACACACTTGTTGGAAGATACCAAATTATTAGTCACCTGGGAGATGGGGGATTTGGCGAAACTTTTGTGGCTTGTGATACGCACTTGCCTGGATTACCTAAGTGTGTGGTTAAAAGACTCAAACCTCTGGCTACTGACCCAGTAAACTTAGAAACAGCAAGACGCTTGTTTGATACGGAAGCTCAAGTTTTATATAAATTAGGTATTCATGACCGTATTCCCCAACTTTTGGCATATTTTGAGGAAAATGCAGAGTTTTATTTAGTACAGGAGTTTATTGTCGGTCATAACTTAAGTGAAGAACTTACACCAGGAACAATTCTGAGTCAAGAAGAGGTTATGGCTCTTATCCAGGAAGTTTTATCTATTTTAGAGTTTGTTCACCAACAAAAGGTGATTCACCGAGATATTAATCCCCAAAATTTACTCAGACGTGAACAAGACGGTAAGTTAGTTTTAATTGATTTTGGCGCGGTTAAGCAAATTACTACTCAGGTGATTAACTCTGAAGGTCAAACTAAATCAACTGTTGCTATCGGTACTCCTGGATATTTACCGGGAGAACAAGCCCAAGGGACACCAAGGTTTAGCAGTGATATTTATGCGGTGGGTGTAATTGCTATTCAAGCCCTGACGGGACTATCACCAAACCAGCTAGAACTTGATGTTGATACTAATGAAATTATCTGGCAAACTCAGGCCTCTGTGTCGCCTGAGTTTGCCCAATTTGTGGATCAAATGGTGTGTTATGATTTCCGTCAACGCTATGCTACGGCAACTGTGGCATTACAAGCACTGCAAGGGTTAATGCAGCCATCATCTCAAACGCTGGTTTTAAGTCCTTCCTTACCAGAAAATGCTGCTTTATCACGCCAGCCCCACCCGCCACTAAGAAATTTTAAATTGAATCAGTACAAAAAAGGTATATTTATTAGGTTGTCATTAGCAGTATGTATACTGGGATTAAGCGGAATAGCTTCGGTATTTATTGTTAAGAGTATTAATGTTAATAATGCCATCGCTTTATCTGAACAAGCAAGTACACTGTTTGAATTACAGCGCTATGAAGATGCACTAGCAGCTTATGAAGAGGCTGTGAGTGTTAGTCCAGATTATGTTCCGGGATGGAATGGTCAGGGTAAAACACTGTGGAAATTAAAAAAGTATCAAGCAGCATTAGCAGCATATGACCAAGCTATTCAAATTCAGCCAGATTATGGGGAAGCATGGAGTGGTCGAGGCTTTGTATTGCAAAATTTACAGCGCTATCCTGAAGCGATCGCTGCTTTTGACAAGGGGTTACAATTAGATGGTAATTCTCCCCATATCTGGAATGCTAAAGGAGAGATTTTTAGTGCTTTAAAGCAATATAATAACGCAGTTCAATCTTATGAAAAAGCTATAGAATTAGAACCTAATTATTTTCAGGCTTGGTATGCTCAGGGTTTGGCATTTCATAATTTAAAGCAATATGATGATGCAATTAATGCCTATGAAACAGCTATTGAAATTAAACCGGACTATGGGGAAGCTTGGTATGGGTTGGGTAATTCTTTATTTAATTTAAACCGCTATGAAGATGCTTTAAATGCTTATGAGCAAGCAGTACAATACAGACCAAATTTTTACCCGGCTTGGTTTTCTAAAAGTAATGTATTAGTTACTTTACGCCGCTATCCACAAGCAGTTGAATCATTTAATCAAGCAATAAAAAAGAATCCTAACGATTATCAGGCATGGTATAGTCGGGGTTGGGCGCTGCATAAAAGCCAACGCTATGCAGAAGCCATAGAATCTTATCAGAAAGCGGCAGCCATTAAGGGTAATGATTATCAAATTTGGTACAATTTAGGCAATTCTCAATATATTTTACAGAAATATCAAGAGGCGATCGCGTCCTACGATCAAGCAGTTCGTTATCAAGTCAATCATGCTGAAAGTTGGTATAGCAGGGGCAATGCTTTATTTAATTTACAACAATATCAAGAGGCAATTGCATCTTATGATCAAGCTCTCAAATACCAGCCGAATTATCGGGAAGCAATTGAGGCTCGTAACCAAGCCCAAAGGCGATTATCCGGTGAAAAACCAGGGACGATGATTGTGCCGACTATTTTCTAATTGTGCATGAGAAAATAATTAACGAATGTTCACTTCTAGTAAATCATTTTCTGGGTGGAAATATTTATGATTACTGGTTGGAGGGTCTAGGGCTAAATTTTTACTTTGCTTTTGTATTTGCAGTTTTTGAATATATTTATTGAGTGTAATTTGAGCTTGAGTGTAAACGGAAGTATTTTTGGGAATTTTGCGGAGGAGATTTACAGCCTCATTAAAGTCACCCATAGATGCTTTGATGTTAGCTTTCTGTAAAAAATAAGCTGCTCTAGTCTGCCGCTTTTGATGATATTCGGTTAATTTTTCTTTGACTAAGGCACCGGCAGAACTTTTTGGAGGAATTTGACGCAGATACTCTATGGCGCTGGAAAATTCTCTGGCTGTGGCTTTTGCGTAGGCTTTTGTTAACAAATGGTGTGTTTGGGTTTCAATGTTGGTTTGTGCTTGCTGTACCAATTGGTTGATTTTAGATTGCCAATATAAAATATTTGATACTGTGGGGGCAATATCTAATACATCACACCATCTACCCTCATTTAAGGCTTGTTCAGCTATTTGGTATTGTTTGGCTGCTAGTTGCCATTGCTGTTGCCATACTTCCATTGTAGCTTGAGCTTCTGGATAAACATTGCTGTAAGCGGGAATTGATTGAGCTAAAGCTAGTGCTTTGTGTAAGTCTCCTGTTTGATATTCTTGTGTTGCTTTGTGTAAAGTTTCTGTTTCTGAATATGCCGGACAGTTATTCATGATAGAATATACCCCCAATCCCATTAATAAGGAATTAGCGGCTAAACCTACTTTCATGCCTGTAATTAGTGGGGGTAATTGGCGGGTGTTAAATTGTTGGTGTGTGTTATCTCTTTCAATAATTTTTGTTTGAGATAGCGGGTGGATTGTTTCTGTAAAAAACTGAATTTTACTTTCCCCAAATATTTCTTTGATGACATGAAGTACTTCACCGGCGGAGTAAAAGCGTTCTTGACAATCATAGTGAATCATGCAGTTGAGAACGGCAGCGAGATGATCATTCACTGATATATCTGGATTGCGCCAAATAATTTGATTAGTTTTAGGATATAGTTGTAGTTGCACTGGTTCTAACCCTGTTAAAGCCTGAATGGCAATCATCCCTAAAGCATAAATATCAATGTTGGGCTGGGTTTGACCAATAAATTGTTCTGGTGGTAGGTAGCCTAGTAACTTTACAGGAATGTCATAAAGGGGTAGTTCTCCATTTAAGCCTAAATGGGTTGATTGAATACAGGCGAAGTCAGTTAAAACTAATTTGCCATCAACAGTACGTCTAATTAAATTTTCTGGTGTAATGTGACCATGGATAATGCCTTGGGAGTGAATAAATTCTAAAATACCTAGGACTTCTGCTAAGAATTCTATAACTTCTCTTTCAGTCCAGTTACATTGCCAATATTGGTTAACGGGTAATTCTGCACTCAATGAGTGTCCTTCTACCAATTCTTCTACTAAATAAAACTGCTCGTTTTCTTCAAAGCAGGTGATTAATTGGGAAATTTGCGAATGGTTTCCTAGTAAATGCAGGTCTGCTGTTTTGTTGACTAAGTAGGTTGTTAAAGTGTCTAAATAGCCTGGTGGAAAGCGGTTAGACTTTAGGTTTTTAATCACACATTGAGCCTTTTTTGGATCATCCCTATTTACAGCGATGTAGGTCTGTCCAAATACCCCTTCACCTAGGCTTTGAACGATTTGGTAACGTGCTTGTAGTAGTTGACCGATCCTGTGATGGTTCATAAGCTGGTTACTGAATAAATCCATATAATAGCTTCCGTGACATTACCAGGTTTTCCGGAAGCCTTTAAAATAAATAATTTTAGGTCAATTGTTTACAATTGAGTGATTGTTCAAAGTATGTTTACTAAAAAAATATAAATTCTGTTGTTAATTGTTGGCTTCTTGATCAGGTTCGGTAACTTCTGAGTTGTTTGTTAAGGGTTGCACTACCCTGGCGATCGCTTCTTGGATAAATGCTTTAATAAATTCATCCCGGCGATTGAGCTTAAATTGCTCTTTGACTACTTCAGTCATACCACCATCGCCCCAGTCTTGGTCATGGCGGAAATATTCAATAAAACTTTTACCAGCGATTCGGGTTAAGTAAGCTACTGTCACTCCTTGAATTGCTCTCCCAATCACAAAGGTGGCTACATGAAATTGTAAAGCGGTGGATATTAGTTGAATCGCTCCTTTGACTATGCCTAAACTGGCTATGGTTTTGGCTAGGGAAAGAGCTAATTCTTTACCTCTTTCTATGTTGAGTTCACAGCCGTAGATTTTGCCAATTTCTACTACCATTTGAGCGTTAACGGCTGCTGTTGCTAGTAAATCTACTACTGGTAGAGGGGTAACTGACACCACACCAGCACCAATCCATTGAAACCTGTCTACTATTTTGTCGGCTTGACGGCGACGCTGCATATCAATCAAGTTGCGCGCTTCCTCTCCTAGGCGTAGGGATTGTAAAAGAATGTTATCTGCCACTAGGTCTTCACCTTCCGCTCTTAAAATCGCTGCCATGCGGCGCAGTAAAGGTACAATATCTGCCTCTGGCTGGAAGGTTTCGCCGGTTTCTAGTTGTGCGGGTTGGGGATTAGCAGCGATCGCCACTACATCATTAGGGGCGATAAATCCCCGCACTCGTTGACGTAACCGGGCGAGAATAGATTCTTGGTCTTCTTCTGTGTATAGGTCGGTTTTGTTGAGAACTAATAGCGATCGCTTGCCAATTTCTGCTAAACTGCGTAGGGGTTCATATTCTGAGCGTCGCAGGTCGTTATCCACTACAAACAAGAGTAAATCGGCTGAAGTGGCTAGTTCTCGCGCTAGTTGTTCCCTTTCTGTTCCTTCCACCCCGGCTTCTAAAATTCCCGGTGTGTCGGTAATTAAAATCTTACGTTGTAATCCTTTTAGCCGTAAACAATAAGTTTCCCCAACTTGAGTAGTTCCCATAGGTGCATTGACCTGACCTACCATGCGCCCCATAATGGCATTAACTAAGGAAGTTTTGCCGGCGCTACCTGTACCAAATACAACTACTTGAATTTCACCCCGGGTGAGGGTGAGTTCTATTTCTCTGGATTTACTTAATAAAGCTTGTCTTGCAACTTCATCTTGAATTTGGGCTACCTGTTGCTTGACGGCTTGTAGAGTAGTGGAAGCTGCGTCTGATTTAGCGGCCGGGATTTTTGCGGTTGTTGCTGGTCGGCGTTGCTGGCGCGATCGCTTTTCTCCGGCTTGAAGTATCAATACATAATAAACAAAAGCTGCAACCAAGCCTCCTATTAATAGAACCAGCAACAATAACAGCAAATTGCCCAGCAGTGGAGAATAAGACAATTGCCAGTAAAGCCGAGAGAGGGAGTCAATCAGCCAGAGGCTTAATGCCAAAATGACGATTAAACCAACAATCAGCGTGACTAGGCGCGACAGAGGCATGGATGGCAAGGTTAGTAAGTGAATTTAAATAAATGGATGTTTTTTATATTAAGGGGATAAAAGAATTTCTCGCTAATCAGATTTATTTTATTAGGTTATTTGATGTTGTTTTAATTTGTCAGCCTCTTTAGAGAGAGATGATGGGGTAGGGGGTGGGGAATTTTGGATTTGTGATTTTAGATAATAGTGTCATCTAAAATCTATTCCCCACTGCTGCTGCTATCTATCTACAGATCCCATAATTACGTCTACGCTGCCGAGAATAACCACAATATCTGCTACTTTCATCCCCCGTAGTAATTCCGGGACAATTTGCAGGTTGTTGAAATCAGCAGGGCGAATCTTCCAGCGCCAAGGGAAGGGATTGTCATCGCCTACTAGATAAATTCCTAATTCACCTTTACCGCTTTCCACACGAGAATAAATCTCACCTTTGGGCATTTTAAAAGTGGGTGAAACTTTTTTGCCGATGTATTGGTAATCAAAAGCATCCCACTCGGATTTTTTGCCAGCAGCCATACGCTTGGCTTCTAGGTTTTCGTAGGGGCCGCCTGGTAGTGCTTGCAGTGCTTGGCGAATAATTTTCACAGATTCGCGCATTTCTCGCATTCGCACTAGGTAACGGGCGAGGCAATCGCCGGTGGTTTCCCACTGTACATCCCAGTCGAAATCGTCGTAGGATTCGTAGTGGTCAACTTTCCGCAAGTCCCATTTTACCCCAGAGGCGCGTAACATAGGTCCTGATAGTCCCCAGTTAATTGCTTGTTCTCGTGTAATGGTACCAATACCTTCAATGCGACGACGGAAAATGGGGTTATTAGTTACCAGGCGTTCGTACTCGTCTACTTTGGGGAGGAAGTAGTCGCAAAAATCCGCACATTTATCTACCCAACCATAGGGTAAATCAACTGCTACGCCACCAACACGGAAATAGTTGTGGTTGACCATCCGGTATCCAGTAGCTGCTTCCCACAAATCATAAATCATTTCCCGTTCTCGGAACTGGTAGAAGAAGGGAGTTTGAGCGCCTACGTCAGCGAGAAAAGGGCCAAACCAGAGGAGGTGGTTGGCAATTCGGTTTAGTTCTAGCATGATGACGCGAATGTAGCTGGCACGTTTGGGGACAGCTACCCCTGCTAGTTGTTCTGGGGCGTTAACCGTGACTGCCTCGTTAAACATACCTGCGGCGTAGTCCCAGCGACTAACGTAGGGTACATACATCACGGTGGTACGGTTTTCAGCTATTTTTTCCATCCCCCGGTGCAAATAGCCGATGACCGGTTCACAATCAACGACATCCTCCCCATCTAATGTGACAATTAATCGCAAAACCCCGTGCATCGAGGGGTGGTGTGGCCCCATATTTAGCACCATAGGTTCGGTGCGGGTTTCTAGTCTTGCCATAAGGTCTGTGTTCTCCCGTTATGAAAATTTTAATTTGAACCGCATCATACTCTCCAAACTTTATTGTTCGTGTCTGCCACAATCAATTTGTCAGGGACTTTTGAGCAGTCGCCCTGGGAGCCACTACATCTATTGCCCATACAGAGTTATGTTGGAGAGGGGGTGGCGGCGAGGGGATTTTAGTTGATGTTGCAATTTGTTTCACTTCTTTACTTATTATTATATGGAGCTTGAGATTCAGGGAATTGAGGCGCAGGAATTTCTTCATGTGCCAGTTTTAAGCCAAGAGGTTGTTGAGGGTTTGGCGGTACGTGAGAGCGGCCATTATTTGGATGCAACAGTGGGGGGTGGTGGTCATAGTCGCTTGATTTTACAGGCTGCTGCTGATGTGCGAGTAACGGCTATTGACCAAGATCAGGACGCTTTGCGGGCGGCGCAAAAGCACTTGGCTGAGTTTGGGGATCGGGTAGAGTTTATTTTTAGCAATTTTTCCCTTTATAAATATACTCCTAACACTTTTGATGGCATCTTGGCTGATTTGGGTGTGAGTTCCTATCATTTAGACCAACCAGAGCGGGGTTTTAGCTTTCGCCACGCAGCCAATCTGGATATGCGTATGGATCAGCGACAATCTTTGACTGCTGCTGAGGTGGTTAATCAGTGGGATGAGGCGGAATTAGCAGATATTTTTTTTAAATACGGGGAGGAACGATTATCCCGGCGCATTGCTAGGCGAATTGTGGAAAAACGACCATTTAACACTACTACAGAGTTAGCTGAGTCCATCGCCTATGCTGTCCCCCGTCAATACCGTTATGGTCGGATTCACCCGGCTACACGTGTGTTTCAGGCTTTGCGAATTGTGGTTAATGATGAGTTAAGGTGTTTAGAAAGTTTTTTAGCCCAAGCACCTGTGGCTTTAGTTCCAGGGGGGAGAATTGCCATTATTAGTTTTCACAGTTTGGAAGATCGTCTGGTGAAGCATGGTTTACGCAATTCTCCTTGGTTAAAAGTATTGACTAAAAAGCCAATTACTGCTGGCGAGGAAGAATTGGCTGGTAACCCGCGATCGCGTTCTGCCAAGTTGAGGATAGCTGAGAGGGTGGAAAGCTAGAAACGCTTGTTTTTCACCAGCGGCGGACATATATTCAGAAGTTTACCAAAATCATGTGGTATTCCTATAGATACTAGTGAAAACTTTTTGGCAAGTTTCCGTTACATTTTTTAAAATATCTGTTACATTAGTTAATAGGGAATCTGAAAACCTGTACTAACTCCTACCAAAAGCATTAACTATGCAAACAACAAAAAACACAGAGAACCGCAACCCCGGTATTTGGGGATTTACTCCTCAAGCTGAAACTTGGAATGGTCGTCTGGCCATGATCGGGTTTTTAACAGCAGCTTTAATTGAGGTGTTCTCTGGTCAAGGCTTTCTTCACTTCTGGGGTATTCTTTAAAAACTCGACTTTTTTTCTCAAGTGGGCAAATAGTTCAGTTAAGACTTAGCAAATATTTGGGGTAAAAGTATGAAGGAAATTAGCGTAACAACAGGATCCAATCGATTCAATACAAATTTAGAAAATACTGTTACATCTACTACCAATTTATGTAAATCTCTCAGTATTGATGAACAGTTAGCACTACTGTGGTATGTATACACTGAAATGGGTCGTTCTGTTACCCCAGCTGCTCCAGGGGCTGCAAGGATGCAGTTTGCTGAGGGTGTACTTAATCAAATCAAGCAAATGTCTCACCCTGAACAGTTAGATGTGATGCGAGACATAGCCGCTAAGAGAGATACACAAATTAGCCGTTCCTATGGACTTTGGAGCGTTAATACTAAGTTAGCTTTCTGGTTTGAATTATCAGAGTTGATGGTTCAAGGATTAGTGGCTCCCATGCCTTTAAGTTATAAACCATCTCGTGATGTGCTACAAGCGCTAGAAGCTATTAAACAACTTGATTTTGGTCAACAAATTACCGTCCTGCGAAGTGCCGTTGTTAACATGGGAGTTGACCCCTTCGCTGATTAAGGCAAAAATATATTACTTGCCATAAAGAAAGTTAGTTATGAAATCAGGGTTAGCGTTAGTTAACCCTTTTATAGCGAATTTTGCTCAAGTAGGTTTTTAATTTCTAAATCAAGGGTTTGTGCTTTGGCGTGAGCATCAGAAACCTCTGAAAATTTTTGATCTATTATATCTTTAATTTGGGACTCTAATTTCTGTCTTTCTTGCTGGGAATCGTGAAGTTCAACCTTTAAATATTCTAACTCTTTAGCCATATTTTTAATTTCTAAATCAAGGGTTTGTGCTTTGGCGTGAGCATCAGAAACCTCTAAAAATTTTTGATCTATTATATCTTTAATTTGGGACTCTAATTTCTGTCTTTCTTGCTGGGAATCGTGAAGTTCAAGCTTTAAATATTCTAACTCTTTAGCCATATTTTTAATTTCTAAATCAAGGGTTTGTGCTTTGGCGTGAGCATCAGAAATCTCTAAAAATTTTTTCTCTAGTTCTAAAATTTTTCTCTCTGGTTCTCTGGGAACTGGAGAAGATGGATTTATAAATTCTAATATTCCCCGTTGCTGTACTTGCCATAATTTACCGCTAGCTTGACTAGAGACTGTGGCGGGTTTAACTAACATAAAATGACTATCTGCTGATGGAGTATCACCACGGAAATTAAACAATAACCTGACCGTTTTTAGTTTATGTATATTTAATTTAATATTGATACTCGGTACTAGAAAAAACTGATCTATGCCTGTTATAATCATCCAATATTTACCATTTATATCATTTTCTAGTAATATCGGTTCACCATCTTGAGGATTACGGTAACTTTTAGCAGATAATTCCACAACTAGAGCGTTTTTAAATAAAACCCGGGGAACATCATTATAAACCTGCACTAACTCAGACTCAGAAATATTAAGAGGGCTAATTTTTTCTTGGTTAAAAGCACCAGTAACTATCACACTTCCCTGGTTAACTCTTTCAGTCAAGGTAGATAAATAATCTTCTATGTTGGTAATTCTGACGGCGAGGTTGTGATAACAAAGTTTTCTCAACTTATCCAAATTGTGAACAATTTCATCAATTTTTAGTGTAGACATTATTGATTAATCCAATTTAAATATTCGTGAAAACCGACATTTTTAATATTTTTACTGATCATTTGCTCGCCCTAGACTAAAATTGTAATTTTCCTGGTTCTACTAACTGCCAATTTTGCCCAGAAGATGATAAGGTTGCTAATTTTAACAATGTAAAATTACTGGAATGGTTGGGATGATATGCCAAACATTCAAAACAACTTGATATTGTATCATAGTTATACTGATTAATTTTAATATTTCCTTTGGGTACAAGATATTCATGACTACCTTCTTGAATTACCCAATAATTACCTTGTTGATTTTCTTCTAGAACAGGTGCAATCTTTCTACCCATACGACGTTGTTCAACTGTGTAACTAGTTTCAGCAACGGTAATTACATTTGCAGACAGAGAACGAGACCCATGATTATATAATTTAATTATCTCGGTTTCTAGATTAGATGAAGTTGGGTGGGTATGGGTAATGTTTCTTGTTGGCGGTGTTTGAGGGTTTATTCCTGTGTTGATTGATGAAGGCGAGGTAAAGGGTTGATTATTTCTGGTTGTATAAGTTTGTAAATTCTGGTTTTGGGAAGCTTGTTGTAGGTTGTCTACCTTAGTCTCTAAATTATCATACCATTTCTTAATCTGTGTAAATTCGCTTTCAACATAATTTTGAATGTTTGTTAATTGAGTTTGATTATTAGATGAGTTACTAGCTTCTAGTCTTTTCTCCAGCATAACTAGCCTAGACATTGACCATGCAAATAAACCAGTGAGGACTATAAACCCACCTCCTGCAACACTCAACGTCAAACTCAGCCGTTTATAAATATCATCAAGATCGGACTTAGATATCAAACTTTTATCTTGATTTTCTCCAGTTGAATTTTCTATCAATTGACTATTATTGTTAACAGGCTGATCAAGATCAACTGGTTGTGTTTTAACACCTGGAGATGGACTGATGACAACTAGTGGATTTTTGGTTTCAGATTCCAACGGAGGACGGTCACAACCCACTATGAGAGATATGAGTAAACATAGGGGGATATACTTGATGTAATTGCTTGGTGACATAGGGCTGAGTATTGATTAAAATTGTAAAATTCCGCGTTCTATTAACTTCCATTCATTTGTACCTGTATCAGTTACCTTTGCAGGTTTTATTAAAACAAAACCTTGTGATTTACCCCGTTGGTAATTACGACAGTCAAAAGCAGACATTAATGTATCTTGGCTATATTCATTAATTTTCATTTGTTTTCGAGGTACCATATATAAACAATCCTCTATATTAACTATCCAGTAATTACCTTGACGGTTATTTTTAAAACTTATTGCTTCTTTACTACCACCCCAACGGCTAGTTTGACTTTCTTGTGGTTCAGAAACTTTAATTAGGTCTGTCTGTAAATCCCAGTTTGAATCCTGATAGTTCTTGACTAACTCTTGCTCTTGCGGTGTTAATTGTATCTCACTCTGGGTATAATTATCTTCTGGTGAGTTGGTTTCTAGATGATCTTGAGTTATTATTTCTTTTAAATTTTCATTGTGGGTATTTTCTCCAACTTGGTCTAGAGTTAAATCATCTTGATTTTTTTCTTGGTCATGAATGATGTTTTTAATCGCCTCAATAACCAGTTGGTGTTTTAATAGACGTAGTAGTTCTTGTAATTCGGCATTATCGGCAAAATCATTATATTCAACTTCTAATTTATCAGGATTTTCATATTTTTTTAGTTTTTCCTGAAGCTGTTGTATTTGTTGGTTTAATTCTTCTACCTGTGTTTTTAAATTACTATTTTCCTGTTGGATTTTGGTATAATTCTCATTATAGGTATTTACTGTTTTTATTTTTTCTGGGTCAATAAATTCACATTGACAAAGTGGGCATTGTGTTATCTCTGACATTTTCAACTCCTTTACTTAAACTTTATAGATTTGATAATTTGGGCGAATAAACCGCCCATTTGGGAACTAAGCAAACAAGCAAGAGTGAGAATTTTTTTATCTACCAGCCCACTCCCTAGCTAAAACTTTAAGCAAGGCTTTTAATCCTAAAATAAAAGGTGGTTCTTCACGGATATTGTCTACATCACCTTGAATAGAATTAAGACAATCTCTTAATTCTTTGGTTGTTGCTCTCCATAGCTTTTGATTATATTCATGGTCAGGATCATCTGGATATTCTTTCTTAAATTCATAACGTTCTAACCCTTTAATCCCATCAATACCTAAGTCGTCGTCGTCTAAGCTGGCGTGAAAAGCATCAAGAAATAGTCTTAGCTGGGTTAAATTGGGAATTTGATATTTAGATATGGTTTGGGCTCTGATTTGTAATCGGTCTTGCCAACTAAAGGTTGTACCATCAATTTCACAGTTTTCAACAGCAATAACATGATCTCTTTCGTTTGTGTTGATTCCTTTGAGCTTTTTATCTTTTAAAACTAAACCACAAGCGGCTTCATCTTTGGGGTTCTTACTTAAGCGGGTGGGTTCTTTTGTATCAGTAAAACCAGAACCTACACTCATCATCTGACTTAATAAACTATTAATTTCTGAATTACGGTCAAATTCACCGCCTTCAGCCAGCCAATGCAACAAACGTGAACCATTACCACCTATATAGACTGGAGTGATTTCGTCAAGAGTGTATTTCTCCTCTTTATGTAGAACAGCAAGAATTTCACCAACGTAGAAGTATAACCCAGATATACCTATTGCCATTAACCGCAGCAGTCCTTGAAATTCTTGATCTTCTTCCAATAAATCTCTTTTTCTCTCTAACCAACTAGCAGCTTCTAGACGCATCCATACATCAAGTTTGGCGTTGAAGGCTTCTTGTTTATTGAGTATTTTCCACTCATCAGGATCGATATCTAATTTTTTGAGGAAATTAGGATTTATTTTAATAAATTGAGAAAACAAATCACGACCAGCTAATTCAACTGAACATTGATGCAGTAGCTGATTATCTTGCCAAATGGAAATATCTGATGTCCCTCCCCCCATATCAATACAGGTTGTGTTAACAAGATTTTCGTCTTCGTATTCAGCGAAATATTGAGCAAATGCTAAACTTTCAGTGCGGAAATAAGTTGGATCATCTTTAGCTGGGCTATTGTGTTTAATGTTGGTCTTGGCTTCTAGTTCTTTGGTTATTTTCTGCCAATTTTTAGCATAGTTTTGTTCTTGTCTGGGTGAGAAAGCAGATGGATATGATAAAGACCACTGAATATTTTTCACACCATTTTTTGCAGCGATCGCGCTGATATGTAGTGCTAGGTGTTTGAGAAAAAGTTGATTATCTGTTAAGTTATCAGTCTGCCATTTTAGATTAGTTTTAATCCAGGTTTGTTGAGGCTTAAAGCGATGACTAGCCGGTATATACATACGACCATCAAATATTGGTTTTAATACCCCTTTACTCCCTTTTGTTGTTAATACAGTAGACATGGGGAAAGGTTTATCTGTGGGAATAAAACTTTCGGGAATAAAGTACTCAAACAAAACGGGAAACCTGGTGTCAATCAGGACAGAAGTAACTTGTCTGTGTAAATTCTCTAATTTCAGGCTTTCGGTGATTTGGTCATTTTTGTTAACATACACGTTAGTAAAGGAAGTACCAAAGTCAACACCAACTACCCAGTTACCAGTGAGATTAATTTGTTCTGGTGTGGCTAATAAAATTAAACCAATGGTGTTGGTGTAAATGTCTTTGCACTCAATAAATGCTGGAAATTCCTCTAACTGTACTGTTTGATAAGAGCCTTGACCCTCTTTAAAAATATGAACATCTGTGGCGTTAGGGAAATTCACTTGAAAAGTTTCTTCACCATTTTCAGCATCATAGTAAAAGCCGTAATATTCTTGCCAGCCTTCAGCACGGAATTCAGGCCATACCTCTAAAACAGGTACTTCACGAATGATGTTTTCTTCTTTCAAAGGATATTCTTTAACTAAAAAGAAGTTTTGCGGTGCTTTACCACCTCTAACACCAGATAAAGGTAACGTCAAACTTATTCGCACCACTGAACCGCCAGCGCCATTATTAACGAATTGTAGTCTGATTCTTTTGGTTAAGTCTTCTGGTGTGAAGTAGTTTAGTAAAATGGGATTGAGTGGAATTAGAGGGGTAATATTCCTGTTGTTAAACACTAAATTTTGGCTTCCTTCGGGAAGTAAAGCACCTGGTAGGATTCCTTCTTGGTCGATAAATTTTAACTCTGGTAAAAATAAATCTTTTGATTCCAGACAAACTACTCGTCTACTTCTGTTCCAAGTGTCTAAATCTCCAGGACGAAAAGCTGCTAAATTTTTACCTTCGTAAACACAAATGTTTTGTGGTGGTTCATTCCAGGCTGTTGCAATGGCTGGATCTATGATTAATAGTGGCGGAACATTGGGTTGATTTTCTATACTGGGAACAATTCTAACATTAGATTCTCTTGACTCTGGTTTGATAGGTAAATTCAGGGCGGTTAAAGCACCCCGGTTCATTTCTACTTCAAAATAAGCTGGGTTATCACTGAATTGAAAGTTAGGTGTAGTTGTCACACCTAGGCTGTTAATAAACCCATTGACTAAACCGATAATGCGGTCAACCGCTCTACTATCGCCATTATGTCTTCTAATTTCCTTGCGGAGTTTATCTAACCAAAATGTTAGTTGTCCTTTTTCTGTGTCATTAAGATAATTATGGGGCGATCGCAACTGTGATACACTAGCATCCCACCAAGATAAACCTTCCCAGATGCCTTCTTCTGAAGGTACAACCAAAGTACTAGGGGAAGTCATACCTACAGGTTGATTATTCCAGGTAAAAATATATAAATCTTCCCAAGGATGCTTATTGTTGAGAGTGTAAGTGGTATTAACTGGGTCAGGCAAAAGTTCATAAAGAGAACGGGCAAAAACGTGAGTGTTTTTTTTCACTCCAAGTTCCACCAGTTGAGCTTTAATGGGAAAGTTACGCACTTCTGCTAATGCCAAAGCTGCTAACATTCCTTGCCATTGTGTAATCATTTGTTCCCGAATTGGATAAGCATCATTGTGTAAAGCCATTTCCATTGATAAGGGACGCGCCCAAACAGTGGGAACCGAACTAACACTTTTAACCTCTCCCGGTGCTTTGTAATCTAAGCTTGAGGCCACATCATTAAAAGCCTTTGGTGCTTGATAATCCCAAATGCCAGGATTACCCGATTTTACGTCACAATCATCTTTGAGTTTTGGCAACAACAAAGCAGGCTGGTTACTGGTATATGCACTAGTCATGATCAATCTTCCTTCTACAAACGACAAACATAATATAAAGCTTTGGCTAATCCCAATATGCCTAACTTGGGCACGATGCTAATATTTTCAGGATTCAAGCGTTCTTTGAGTCTTTGAACTGTGTCCCTAGATTTTTGGGTTTTATCTCGACTATCACCCAGTCCAATAATCAAATCTGGTAAGTGCTGAGGATTCGGATTACTATTATTGAAATAGTTGGCATTGAATAATTGGATATTTTCACCAATACATTGATGAACTAATGACAACCAGCGTAAGTAATCTTGACACCAAGCAGTAATAATGTCAATGGCTCTTTGCTGTTCTGGGTCATTAAAATCTATTTCTTGCTTTTGGTTGTTGCGAAAAATAAAATGGTCAGGAAAGAACTTGACAAACCAACTATTAGCTTTTTGAAAGTTTCTGACACCAATTTCCTTGGCTCTTGCTAATTCTGGAGCAACATTAGATAACCACACAAAAGCGAAACGAGTGGCATTAACTAGCTCTGAGTTAACAGCTTGTCGGTCAGGAATATCTTTCCAAGTTAGCTTGCTCAAATTCTCCCGATTCATCAACACAACGGTTTTTTGTTCAGGATTTGTATTTAATAAAAATTGTCGTGCAGCTAAGGCAGCGTAAAGTTCAATAAAGTGGGGATCGTTCCGTTGGGTATTTTTGCCTATGCTAAAAACTTTCACATGAGATAAGTTTTGATTTCCCAAAAGATATACACTGTTGAAAGTTTCCTGGGCTTGACTGCCATAATAACGCAGTGCTGCTTCTGTGTTTAGTAAAAATTGTTCAGAACGAGCATAGACTGTTTCTGGGTTGTTGCCGGTGGGAGTAAAACCAAAATAAGGTAATACAAATAAGCAACCAATATCAATTTTAGTTCTAATTTTCAGGTTTTCCAACTTATTATGAATTAACCGCCCAATAGTTGGTAATCCTGAAGCCCCAGTACCACCAAAAATTGAACCACATAAAAATACTTTTGGGCGTTTGCCCGCTCCTGTATCTTTTTGCAGTTGACTCATAAGCTGTCCCCAGGCATCATGGTCTAAAGAGTCCAGTTTTACTTGACTCATGACCGCAGCACCAATGGCGGGACGACCACGAAAACCCACATCTAAATTAGCATTGCGTTCTTCTGAAGTGTAAAGCACATCAAATAAATTGCCTAATGCTGATTCGTCATCTTTGAGAACGTTATATTCAAAAAATGAGCTAAGGTTTTTATTTACGCTGGTGTTGGCAAACGGCGACCATAAACCAAGGAAGTGTATTTTGGTTTTCATCCAAGGATGTCTATCTGCCAAACCTAAGTTTTGGCAATCTTGATAAATTTTTAAGCTGTTCCTTGCCCGTTCCAAATTACCGTTATTTTCGTCAGCATCAACAAACAATAAATTAAAAGTTTCTTCACCAAAAAGTCCTATGGATGCTATTTGGATAATACCTTCGATGCACTTAGCCCCAGTACCACCAATTCCAATTACATAAATTGACATTTGTTAATCTCCCATCAGCTGATGACGGATAAAAAAAGCTCCCGGCGGAATATACTTAACTGCTTGAGGAGAACTAGTGGCTGTGGTTAACCAATATAGCCACATAGCATCTAAAAGGAAAAATACCATCAGAGAAAACTGGGCTTCGTCGCTGCGGTTAATGAAAAATACTGTAACAACGATGGCGACCATGGGTATTATTCCTAATAACCACCAAAATAACATCCAACTGCCTGTATTACTACTATCAGTGAATTTGCTTAAAACCGCCATGAGACACCAGATGATGGTGGAAAACATACAAACTAGAAACATAATCAGTGCTGCTGTGGTATAGTCAGCACCAAGCCAAGCATCAAGGGGGACTTTTTGAATGGGTATGATTTGATTTTGATAGATGAAACGCTGCCCCAAGAACATTACTACAGCACCAATAATGTTAAAAATGATGATCCTAATTATTTCCCACGGCTTCATTAGCTCTCCTTGCTTTGATTCTCGGTTCAGTTTTTTAACATTGTGCTGAAACCTAGAAATGGTATTTTCTTGATATACTTTTACTATAATCCTGGTTTGACAATTCTTTGAATACCGTAAATTTACTTAAATATGATTAAAGAAAGCTAAAACCCAACGGGAATCAATATATTTTTGCTGTCTCCCACGGGCTGGAAAGTTCTATCTAGTAATCATAAACTGGGTTAAGTTTTCATGGTAGACACTGAGCGCAGCAGGATGATTGTGAGCAAACCTTGAATTTATTAAGTTTTTTTACTTTCAATTGATCTTTTGTTGCAGTTACTCATGAATAATTTATCAATTTTCTTCGGGAATAAAACCAAGTCATTGAGATGGTTGTTTGTAATACTTGTGATTACATTTGTAACATCTTGCACCCCAGTGGCGGTTAGGGATAAGTTGAAGTGTGAAATTCCACCAGTTAATAGTAAACCTTCTAAATCTGATGATCTTAAGGTGGCAATTTATGTTGATGGTAGTGGTTCAATGTTGGGGTATGTGAAAGATGGAAAAACCAATTATGTTAAAGCTTTAAACACCATCAGACAAGTATTTGAATTAATTGGTCAACTACCAGTTGAATACTATCGTAATGATAATCCCAACCAAAAAATTACTAGCAGTGAATATTATAGTTATGCTGGTTCTGCTCTGTTTTATGATGGTAGTAATACCAAATTTAAGCCGGTATCTAGCCCAATTGATGCTGCTATTATTCCACCGCCAATAAATGGGAAAAAAATGACGGTTATCATAACTGATTTAGAGCAAAATAAGGGTGATGTTACTAAGTTAACCAAAAAAATACAAGACATTTATTTTAATTTAGATAGCAAAGATTATGCAGTTGGAGTTTGGGCTATAAAGAGCGAGTTTAATGGCACTGTATACATACAAGAGGCAAATAGTCTCAAAACTTTTACATACTCTTCTGGAAAACAAGCCGATAAGTTTAGACCATTTTATATTTTGTTTATCGGACCGTATCAGGATATTAAGTATTATTTTGAGTATATTACAAAATATGATTCTCAAGATTTAATGGCTAATAGTAATTTAATAATTTTTCATCCAGAAAATATAATTACTGGTATTTCTGGTTTAGAAACTTTACCAACTATTAAAGTACCCGGAGTCAACCGACTTATTTCTTTAGTTAAAAATGGAGTTTCTCTGACTAAAGGTAATGATCCTGGTGAACTACTGCAAATAGGTGATTTAAATCAGGAAAGTTTGACAATTGACTATAGTATACCTTTTTATCCGGCTGAATATAGTTTACTTATTGATACTGATAAAAATTATATTAATGCCAAACTTGAGGTGGAAAAATTTGACGAATTTGAGCAAAAGTTCAAAGTTGTAAATAGTTCAGATGTTAATAGTGCTTTCCAGTTAACAAATTGGGATCTTAGGGAAAGTAAGTTGAATTTTTCGGCATTAATTGATCCTAATAAGTTTCCTGAACCGGGTGTTTATAAGTTTAAATTTGATGTTTTTGCCCCAAGGTTACAAGCACCTATGTGGTGGAAAGATTGGGACTGGGAAGCCAGAGTTAATGATCAAGATGGTACTAAGACCCAGAATTTGCAGGAATTTTTAATTGGGTTGAAAAATAGAACAGAAATACTACAGAGTGAGAAATTAAATAATAGTGAGGTGAATAATTGGTTAATTGGTCGTTTTTGTTATGGAGTTAAGAAAAACTAAGGGGAGTAATTTTGTAGAGAGGTTCTATGGAACGTCTCTACATTTTTGGTGGTCGATGTTTATTAGTGTTTTATTCTTGTTGATAAGTTGAAGAGGGGGCTTATGGGGATGAAGATGAGCCTGGTCTGAGTCTTTCCCTCCATGACTTTTGTGGCTTGGAAGGAGCAGAACTATTACTGATGGAGGGTGAAGGACGTGAGGTTTTAACTGGGGTCCTGGGGGTTGATTTTACTGTTCTACGCCTTCTGCGGTAACCAGATACATTAGCGGAGCTATTGGTGTTTCGTGAGTCAAAACGTCTTCTATATCTTCTAGAGGATCGGGTACTGTTAGCTGTGCTGCTACTTGACTGACTGTCAGTGGAGGAAATAGAAGCATGCCGCACTGATTTAGGTTTGATGGGCTGGGCTTTAATGCTGCCTACCCGACGTTGTAATTTTGGTCTGGGGGGAAACTCTTCTACGGGCATTCCTTCTACTGCTTTTTCCATAAACTGCCGCCAGGTGTAAGCTGCGCTGCCACTGCTTCCGGCGGTGGGGCGGTTGTTATCATTACCTAACCAAACCCCTGTGACAAGTTGAGGAATGTAGCCAATAAACCACAAGTCGCGGGCTTCATCGGAGGTTCCGGTTTTTCCGGCGACAGGTCTATTCTTTAATTGGGCTGGTCCACCAGTGCCTGCTTCTACAACGTTGCGTAGCATCCAGGTCATAATTCCGGCTGTGGTGGGGTCAAGAACTCGCTGATGCTGGAGGTTATTTGACCAAACTACTTCTCCTTGACGGTTGAGGATGCGGCGAATACCATGAGCTTCTATGTATAGTCCCTCGGTGGCGAAGGTTCCGTAAGCATTGGTTAATTCCAGAAGGTTTACTTCATGGGAACCGAGAGCTAAAGAATAGGTGGGCTGAATTTCTGATTTAATCCCTAATTTATGAGCGGTGTTAATAATTGGCTTAAATCCCACGTCTAGCAATACCTTGACTGCAACTACATTGGTGGAACGGGTGAGGGCATCTCCCATGGTCATGGAGCCGCGAAAGGTCTCACCATAGTTTTTGGGTTCGTAGCCATTGACTACAAACGGTGCATCTAGGTAACGATCATAGGGGCTTTTACCACTGGCTATGGCTGCGGCATAGACAAATCCTTTGAATGTTGATCCTGGCTGACGTTGTGCCTGAGTAACCCGATTAAACTGATTTTTACTAAAGTCTTTGCCTCCCACCATGGCCTGAATTTCTCCATTGCGGGGGTCTATGGCTACTAGGGCGGCTTGACTAAAGTTTTGCCAGCGGCCTTGATTTTGCAAGGTTTTAGCCACTGCGGCTTCTGCGGCTTCTTGCCATGTGGGGTTAAGGGTAGTTTCTACTACTAAACCCCCTTGCTTGATTAGGTCTGGGGAAACATATTTGGGTAATTCTTGCAGGATGTAACTGGTAAAGTAGGGAGATTGTACTTGTAGCCGCTTGGGAAACTTGCTGTTGAGGTTGAGGAGTTCTTGACTCGATGCCTGCTTTTCGGCTGCTGTAATTAATTTATCTTCATACATTCGCTGCAATACCATATTTCGCCTTTGTATGGCAGCTGTAGGATTTTCTAGTGGGGAGTATAAACTGGGGGCAGGAGCTAATCCGGCAATCATGGCAGCTTCTGCTAGTGTGAGTTGATCTACGGTTTTACCGAAGTATACCCATGCTGCATCTGCTACTCCATAAGCACCTGCTCCTAAATAAACTAGGTTGAGGTAACGTTCTATGATCTGGTTTTTGGTTAGTTCTTGCTCCATTTTTTGAGCAAGACGAATTTCCTTGAGTTTGCGCCAGATTGTCTGCTCTTGTTTGAGGAAGAGTATTCGCCCTAACTGCTGGGTGATGGTGCTACCACCTTCTACTACCGATCGCGATCGCAAATTATTCCAAGCTGCTCTGACAATTCCTTGAGGATCAATACCATGATGATTTTCAAATCTTCTGTCTTCTGATGCGATAAAAGCCTGTTGGAGTTGTTCGGGTATTTGTTCTAATCTGAGTTGTTCCCTGGTGGCTTCACCTTGTTGTTGTAGTAGGGTTCCGTCAACGGCTTTGATGGTTAAGGTTTGCGCTCGACTAGCTACTTGCAGTTGCGATTTATCTGGCAAGGTTTGATCTATTTTGCCAATCAAGTAGTGCAAGCCAATGACTGTACCACCTATGGTTGTACCTATACCCAAACTCGCCCAAAACCAGAACCGACGATAAAAGGGTTTATTGCCGGCGCTAAGTACAGTGGTGAGCCTAGAGGATATATTGTTGATTTTATTCCATAACTGCCTTCCCCTCATCAATCTTCTGGGTGGTAAGCTGTCATGTTTAGCTTCCTCGTTCTTGAAATGATTACCAGGGGTCAATGGTGTTACCTCCTTGTCAGAGTCCTGGAAGTTGGTCGATCTTTGCTTGAACTAAGAGGTGAGCTTTCCCACATCAGTTCCTCTCTTGAAGTACCTGAAACTTACCCACTATGTAAAAAAATCTGGGGGTTAGCGCACCACGTATGTGTTAGTATAGTAGCCTATAAATTATTAACTAAATTCAGTAATAAATAAAAATATTTCTCTGGGTTGGTTAATTTGTTTATACTTGTTTAAATATGAGTGTTAACTAATTGTTATTAAATTGTTGAAACCATCTCAAAGTGCTGCTATTGCCTTGGGCAGTAATATGGGTGATTCCTATAAGACTTTAGAAGCAGCTATTGACACGTTAGCCAAAATACCAGGAATTATTCTACAAGCTAAATCCAGTTGGTATAGAACTAAAGCTGTAGGTCCACCGCAGCCAGATTATTTAAATGGTTGCGCTATATTCCAGGTGGAAATACCACCTGTTTTATTGTTAGAGGCTTTATTGAGAACGGAAAAAAAATTTGGCCGGGTGCGTCGAGAGCAATGGGGCCCGCGATCGCTTGATTTAGATTTGTTGCTATATGATGACATAATCATGGATACGCCCCACCTCCAGATTCCTCACCCCAGAATGCGATCGCGGGCTTTTGTTTTAATACCACTAGTAGAAATTGCACCAGATTGGGTAGAACCAATTTCTCAACGTGTGATTAGGGACTTGGCATCAGAGGTAGATTGTTCTGGTGTACATTTGTTAAACAGCATTTAAATTTACTAGCTATCAAGACCAAAAAAATGCTGCAAAAAAATACTGTTCTTACTGCTCTCACCCTGTTGGTATATAATATGTACCTAGACAAAATAATTTTACTATGCCATTAGGTAGAGAATTACCACAACTACTCAAACAGTGCTTGTTTTATAAAGGTCGCAAGTTTGACTTTGAAGTCAATCGCCTGCGCTTACCAAATAAAGCAGAAGGGGATTGGGAATGTATTCGTCATCCTGGGGGAGCTTTAGCCGTACCTGTAACCCCAGAGGGTAAACTTGTACTTGTGCGCCAATATCGTTTTGCCATTCAGGGAAGGATATTAGAGTTTCCGGCCGGGACTGTGGAACGCAATGAAAATCCTTTCCAGACAATACAGCGGGAAATCGAGGAAGAAACCGGTTATAGCTGCCAAAACTGGCAGAAATTAGGTGAGTTTTTTTTGGCTCCTGGCTATTCTGACGAGATTATTTATGCCTTTCTCGCACGAGATTTGACCAAGTTGGAAAACCCGCCAAAACAAGATGAAGATGAGGATATTGAAACTGTGTTGATGACCCCAGAGGAATTGGAAAAGGCTATTCTCCGTGGTGAACTGGTGGATGCTAAGTCTATTTCTAGTTTTATGCTGGCGCGTCCGTTTTTGGTGTAATGGGGGGCGTTACAGACTTTTGTCCATAGCGCATCCCAGAGTAATAATGGTGGGTTGCGCTAGGAAACAACACAGCCTAAAATGAGGGGCTTGATGGAAATTTTAAGCAGTTTTTTGGCGATCAATCCAAATACCCCTCAACCCAGCAGCTTTCGCTCCTTGATAGTCTTCTACAATACTGTCGCCAATGTGCCAAGCTGCTGAGGGCGGACAATTATGTTTTGCCAAGGCTATGGCGAAAATTTGGGGGTCTGGTTTAGCTGCACCGGCTTGGGTGGAAATAGTGACAGAAGAAAAATAACTGCTCAATTCTAAACTTTGCAATACTGAGAAAAGGCGCGAGTCAAAATTAGACAGTACTCCCAGTTCAATGTCCTGTTTTCGCCAGTTGGCTAAAGATGACAAAACATCAGGATAAACAAACCAAGGTCCGGCAGTACCAAAGTGAATATACAGTTCACTAAAAAAACCAGAAAAATCAGCGAATCTTTCTACAACACCTGCCCTTTCAAAAGTATGGAAAACAATTTTCCGCCACCAATTAAATTCTTGTTGGGGAATGTCATGTAACTCTGCATTGGGAAATATGGGTGGGGGTGATGCTTTAAAGCAATGTAGAAAGGTTTTGTTCAATGTTTCTGGGGAAACTTCAACATCAAATTCTTTGGCTAGTTGACTATAAACTTCGCCCACACTGCCTTTTACGCCGAAGAGTGTGCCCACAGCATCTAAAAGAATAACTTTCGGTGGTTCCATTAAACCTTGTATAACTATGAATGTGGGGTTTCTGATTTTGGTGAATACACCAGATCCTATCTAGAAAGTGTATCTATAATAGGACGAACTAGCCAATTAAAACCAACTTTGAGTTGATGCTCATAGGTGGGCATCCGATAGAGATAAGCCAGACGACGGGCAAGATATGCTAAAGAACCATCTAATTTAATACCTAAACCTGTGAGGGTAGCGTTATCCTGGCCTAGTGCCATCATTTCCCCTAAGTGCTGGTAACGGAAAGGCAGTAAAGGGCGGTTGGTGAGAGAAGCCCAGATATTCCAAGCGGTGTAATCAGCTTGTTGAAAAGCTGCTTGGGCTGTAGCGGGGACTTGTTGACCTTCTGCATCACGACAGTCTGCCAAATCTCCCAATGCAAATATTTCTGAATGATCTAAAACTTGTAGAGTGGGGGTAGTGATGATTTGACCGCGCTGGTTTTGCTTGAAATTCAGTGTTTTAACTACAGGTGCGACTTTGGTTCCCACAGTCCAGATGACTAAATCTACGGGAATTGTGTCTAGTTGATTTTTGTATTCTAGGGAAATGCTATCCTGTTTGATTGATTCAACTTTGGTTTCTAAATCTAGAAATACGCCTTTTGCTGCTAAGGCTTTTTTAGCAGCTTCGCGGTTAAATTCTGGAGAAGTACGTAAAATTTGATCACCGATTTCAATCAGGCGCAAACGTCCCCTTTCTCCTAATCTATCAGCCAGCTTACAGGCTAATTCTACTCCACTGTAACCACCGCCAACAATTGCTACGCGAATTTTGTCCGCATCGGACTGTTCTAAAATTCGCAGGCGTTCTTGCAGACGATGGGCATCAGTAACTGTGCGGAATGGATATGCGTATGATGTAGCACCCGGAACCATATCTAATGGTGTTTCTCCACCCAAGGCTAATACTAATCGGTCATAGGAAATTTCTGGATGGTCTTGTAATTGTACTAATTGTTTCTTGGTATCAATTCCCGAGACAACGGCTTGAGAAAAACGCACACTCGTGTTTTGCAGAAGTTCTGCAAAGAAAGGGGCAACTTCCCACGTTTGTAGTTCTCCGGTTAGTAGTTCGTAGAGTAAGGGAGAAAATACATAGCGATCGCTTTGATCAACCAAGATAATTTCCGGTTTTTCCCCATTTTCCCAGGGTAACTGGCTTAAACGCAAGGCAGTGTAGAGACCACCAAAGCCTCCACCAAGGATACATATTCTAGCAGTTTTTTCAGTCATGGATTCTATGAGTCAATTCCAGCATGGCAACTAATTTCAGTTTGACATACTCCCTACCGGGCGGTGCTGATTTTAAGTATGATTTTGTTGCACCCAGAGGCGCAAATGCGCATAAAGTGAGAGTTTATTGGGATTTTTCGTCAAATATTATGCTAAAGTTCCAGTACCATTAAAGGAATTTAATAACTGTTCGGTCACTTCAATAAATTTCCAGGCAAAATTGGGGTTCCATTAATGATGAACTCAAATATTTTCAAAGTTTGGACAAGAAATATACTTTACATTTAACGCATTTTCATACTCAAGTCCAACCACTTAGACTGAGTAATAGGGGCACTGCTGGAAATATAGTCAACACCAGTCTCAGCCACAGCCCGAATAGTTTGTAAGGTAACATTCCCAGAAGCCTCAATTTTCACCCTACTATCCTGCTGGCGAATTAATTGTACTGCCTCACGCATCATCTCCACGGGCATATTATCCAACATAATAATGTCCGCTTGATGATCTAAGGCTGTTTTTACTTGCTCTAAACTTTCCGTTTCCACCTCAATTGTCAAAGGATAAGGAATGTGCGCACGAATGCGGGTAATAGCTGCGGCAATTCCCCCTGCGGCAGCAATATGATTATCTTTAATCATCACCGCATCATCCAAACCCATCCTGTGATTTATCGCCCCACCTACCGCAGTGGCGTACTTTTCCAACAGTCTTAACCCTGGTGTAGTCTTGCGCGTGTCTACTAACTGCACTGGTAAGTCCGCAATTTGCTCTACATATATATGAGTGAGAGTGGCAATTCCACTCAGACCCATAGCCACGTTCAAGGCCACCCGTTCCCCCATGAGTAGCGCCTCTAGGGAACCATGAATTTCTGCTATTACCTGTCCTGGTTGACATTTTGTACCTTCCTCCGCCACGGGTACAAAACTGACTTTTTCATTTAAAAGCTGAAACACTCTGGCTGCAACTCGTAGGCCTGCTATTATCCCTGGTGCTTTGGCCACCCATTGAGCTGTTCCTGGGGTGGCATCTTCTAATAATAGAGTGCTGGTGGTGCGATCGCCCCGACCAATATCTTCTTGCAACCAGCCGCGCAGTAAAGGATCTAAAACTACCCAGGGGGGCAAAACAGCAAATTTGCTCACAACTTAATTACTCTCTGTTTGATTTCAAGACATACCATATCCCAAAAGCCCTATCCCACAAGGCTTTCAGAGTCACAAAAAAAAAGTTTCAAAAAAGTTTGAAAAAAGTGTTGACAAAAAAATGTAGGTTCGTTATATTGGATAAGTACCTGAGAGACGAGCGCGAGAGAGCGCAGTCCGAGGGTAAACCGAACCTTGAAAATATTATAGTTTGAAAGCGATAATACAGCGAAACTCC
>NZ_JANQDH010000036.1 GCF_029891735.1 Chrysosporum bergii ANA360D | reverse complement strand
CACGATATAATAGAACAGCGCAGAATGAGTGAATTGCACTAGCTGTTAATGCTGCGCGGCTAAATACCGGCTAGAAGCCGGTGTTACATGGTAACACAAGCATCCTGCTTGTCCCCTCTAGCATTTATCGGTTTGAGAAAGATTTATCAACATTGCACATAAACTAGTCGGTTTTAACCGACTTTAGCTATTAGACAGGGAATTTATTCCCTGGCTGCACGATATAATAGAACAGCGCAGAATGAGTTAATGAGTGAATTTAGAATGAGTGAATTGCACTAGCTGGAATGCGCGCGGCTAAATACCGGCTAGAAGCCGGTGTTACCCTGTAACACAAGCATCCTGCTTGTCCCCTCTAGCAGTTATCGGTTTGTAGAATATGTAAAACAATGCACTGTCACCTAAATGAGAGCTTATTTTTCACTCATTCATATTTCGATATGTGGCAACAGCAGAAGGTGATATACGGTTTAAATAACGAAAAATCCAATATTTAAAGATAGTATCTAAAATTACGGGAAAAGTGGCAATAAATAAAAAGATGAAATCTCGATTAGCAGGTAAACCCCAATGACGAGATACACCTTCTAAAATTACTTCCCAACCGTGGGGGGAGTGAAAGCCGACGAATACATCAGTAAACAGAATAATAATAAATGCTTTGGCACTGTCACTTAAACCATAAACAATATGATCAAAGAAATCTTTTAGCACCATAATAGAAGGCTTGCTAATCATTAGCAGGTAAATAAACGCACCAACTGAGAAAATATCGGCGAATACATTTTTAATAGCGTTGGCACTTTGGCGACGAAATTGTTCCGCAATTTCTCGCGCTTTATCTTCGGTCTGTATTTCCATTTCTTCCGCAGATAATGGAGGCGCGCTACTAATCAAATTTTCAAACTTTATTTTTTCTTCAAATCTTTGTAGTTCTAATAATGCGTCTTCTTCCATTTCTGAATTGAGAAAGATTGGCGCTGTTTCTGGATTTATAAAATGGTTAATTACTGGGCTGATTATTAATACTTTTGAGAGTTGATGGGTTAACAAAGGTACTATAATTAATAGTAAAATAAATCTAATGGATATGATGGTTCTTCTTTGGGTTTGACGGAAGTTCTGTACAACATCTTCTTCAGCATTAGGATCTAACTCCACTTGCAAGCGGCCGATGGTGTTGAAAATCGACCGGGGTAGTATCCCCATGGTATTGCTTTTACCTCGCTGTTTTTTATTCTGTGCATTCCCCTTCAGTAATCTTGGTGATGCTGTGGCGGAGGTGGGTTGATCAAGTGTAACAATGTGGGCTGGATTAACTACAGATGGGGAATTAATTTGCTGATCTAGGTTATGATATTTGCAGACTACTTGATCAATAAATTGTAATTTCTCTAAAATTAGACTAGCACTAGGGTATTCAATCCCGGTTTTTTGGGCTGCTCTAGTATGAGATTCGTTAGAAAAGAAACGACTAGCTCGAAACTCTGTCAGTCGCATTCTGACAGTTGTTAATTTTTGCCTTAAATCTGACTCAAAATAATCCATCACACTATTACTATAGATGGTTGAGTTTAAGTCTATTTTGTTACCATTAAAAAAGTCATCTTCTATGGACTTAATATGTAATGCAGCTTGATAGGCTGCTTCTAGGGAACGCTCTGGGGTGAGTAAGTACCATCTGTAAGCTGAGAGGAGAGAGTTGTAAATCTTTTGACTAAAAATCGGTATTCTCATCGTCAGTAATTATTTACCGTTGATTAGTGATTCTGATCATTAACTTAACGCAGGAAGTATACACAACAAATCTACAAGGGAAGAATTTGTGATATCTGATTCTATTTGGATTGTTGGCCGTAGCCGCAGTGGTAAGACAAATCGTTTAGTAGAAAGTTTTTGTGATTGGGTGGTGGGTCAAAATCATCATTTTAAATCATTTTATACTAAAAATCAGCGGGAAGTTTTGGTTTTAGCGGCCAATAGTGATAATCGCCGGGAGTTAGGTGATAAAATTGTTAGCGCAACTCAGGGAAAATATCCAGTGCGTGCTAAGACCATACTGGGTTTTTTTCAAGATGAGGTGATTTTATTTTGGCCCTTATTGATTCAATCGTTAAATATCAAGGCACAATTCCCGGTTAGATTACGCCCAGAAACAGAACAGGAATTAGCTACTAAACTTTGGTATTCCCGACTAGATGCAGTTACCACCGGGCGCTCTGCAGTGAATGAGTACCGTTTGGTGCGGCGCATTCTAGATTTATTACAATTGGCTGCTTACAGTGGTACACCTTGTGAGGATATTGGCAAAATTTTACATAGTGGCTTACGGGACAATGCCATGAATTTAGATGTAGATGCCGATTTTTTGGCATCTTTATTACTGGAGTGGCGCGGTTGGTGTTTACAACGGGGATTACTCACCTATGGGATGATTACTGAACTTTACAGTCAGAGGTTATTGAGCGATCGCCTGTACCAACAGCATCTCACCCAACGCTATCAAGCTGTTTTAGCAGATGATGTAGATGATTATCCAGCTGTGGCGCGTCGCCTGTTTGATTTTTTGTTAGATCAAGGTGCTGTAGGGGCGTTTAGCTATAACCCTGATGGAGGTGTGCGCCTGGGATTGGGTGCAGATCCCAACTATTTAGAGGGTTTGGCGGGGCGTTGTCAAATTGAGACATTAAATATATTACCTTCACCTGGTTTAGTAGACCAACTGGCTACCCCTATGATGGAGTTAGCATCAGAACAAATAATACTATCCAGTTTACCAAAGACAGCGCAGTTAATTCAAACCACATCCCGGGCTGAGTTGTTACGCATGACAGCTGAAGAAATAATTACAGTAATCAAGTCAGGACAAGTCAAAGCAGAAGAAGTGGCAATTATCGCACCCGGTTTAGATGCCATTGCTCGTTATACCTTAGTAGAAATCCTCACCAAGCAAAATATCCCTGTTGAATCACTTAAAGACCAACGCCCCTTGATTAGTTCACCTCTAATTAGAGCATTGCTCACCATGTTGGCACTAGTCTATCCTGGTTTAGGTCGCCTGGTAGATCGAGAAGCTGTGGCTGAGATGTTGGTTGTGTTTAGTAAAAAACCAGAACCACTGGATAGTTCTTCTTCCCCCCCCTCCCGCATCGACCCAGTACGGGCGGGACTAATTGCAGATTACTGTTTTCTACCTCATCCTGATCATCCTAACTTACTACCAGTTTCCGCATTTGATCGCTGGGATCGCATTGGCTATGCAGCTACCACAGCCTATGGTGAGATTTTACAATGGTTAGAAAAACAGCGATCGCAGCAAGCACAGCGTTTAATTCCCAGTCCCGTTTCTTTGTTATATCTAGCAATTCAGGACTTTTTGTGTAAGTACACCAACCCCCCCTACGATCAAATGGCAGCATTGCGGGAATTACTGGAAACAAGTCAGCACTACTGGGAAATTGACACCCGCTTAAGACAAGCAACCCCCAGCACCAAAGCCAGAGAAGTTAACACCACCATCGCCGAATTTATACAACTACTGCGCCGTGGTACCATCACCGCCAACCCTTACCCCTTGCGTCCCATTGGACCGGGTAGAAAAGCCGTCACCTTAGCAACCATTTTCCAGTATCGGTCTTATAGAAAATTTCACCGTTGGCATTTCTGGTTAGATGTTGGTTCTCCCCTATGGACACAAGGAGGTGCAGCAACGCTATTTGCAGCGCCCTTGTTTTTACAACAAAGATTAGGGCAACCTTGGACAGCAGAAGATGAAAAGTTATTGGAAGAAAAAAGATTACATAACATATTAGCAGATTTACTCTCGCGGGTGACAGAAAAAGTTTATTTATGTCACAGTGAATTAGCAGTCAATGGACAAGAGCAATTGGGAAGGCTGTTACCCTTAGTACAAGCCACTATGCATAACCAGTAGAACCAGAAAAATTATCTCCAGGACATCGCTCTATTCCATACAATTCCATACAATGTTAGATAAGGTAAATAAAATTATGAGAAATCAAAGTTAAAAACTATGGGACTATTTGGATTTGGTAAAAAGCTGACTCTTCCCACTCGTGAAGAAGCCTTACCAGGACGGACAATATCAATACCAGTACCCAAGGAACACTATGTCAATCAAAATCCACTTAAACCTCCATTTCCTGAAGGAATGGAGCAAGCAATATTTGGTTTAGGTTGCTTTTGGGGTGCGGAGCGGAAATTTTGGCAACTTCCGGGAGTATATACAACCGCAGTGGGTTATGCGGCTGGTTTGACCCCCAACCCCTCCTATGAGGAAGTATGTACTGGTATGACCGGTCACAATGAAGTAGTTTTGGTTGTATTCGATCCCAAAGTGATTAGTTACTCTCAACTACTCAAAGTTTTTTGGGAAAGCCATAACCCCACCCAAGGAATGCGCCAAGGTAATGATGTTGGTACTCAATACCGTTCAGGAATTTATGTTTATTCCCCAGAGCAAAAGCATTTAGCGGAAGCATCCCAGGACGCTTATCAGCAAGCACTCAACAAAGCAGGCTATGGCCAGATTACCACAGAAATTTTAGATGCTCCTGAGTTTTACTACGCAGAAGCTTACCATCAGCAATATTTAGCTAAAAACCCCAATGGGTATTGTGGTTTAGGCGGAACTAAGGTTGCTTGTCCCATAGGTGTACTTGAATCTCAAATCAGTGGTTAAGTAGTAATTACTGGCTCAAACTTCCTTGATAGCCGGTAACAATCCGGCTACCATCTTTAAAAATATGAATTTCTATTTGGTCACTTGCCCAATTCATCTGGTTTGTTAACTCTGGGTTAAAAACATGAACACCTTGATTGCTAGAGGAAACCAAAGAAGTGGGAGAATTAATCGCTAGAGACTCTATAAAGGGGCCATCAATCAAAATATCTAATTGAGCTAATAATGCTGCGGAATTGGGCGGAGCAGACTGAGATTGTAGTTGGTCTAGGGTGAAGCCAGTAAAAGACATGACATTTAATCCCGCAGCTTTCACCTGACGGGCTAAAGATGCTAGTGGGCCAGCTTGCCAAAAAGGTTCCCCACCGGAAAAAGTTACACCCGTATGATGAGGTTTGCTGAGGATCTTTTCTACAAGACTATCAACAGAAATGAGTTGATTAATAGCAAATGACCAGGACTCAGGATTAAAGCAGCCAGAGCATTGACGGGGACAACCTTGTACCCAGACCACCCCACGACAACCAGGGCCATTAACTTCTGACTCATGTACGTAACCCATGATGTTGACATAGCCTTCAGGAATTTGCATCAGCGCTGGTGATGGTTTTGTTGGTTTAGTTTCCATCTGTTTCCTCTGTTTGTGTAGTGAGGTAGGCCGGATATGAGAATATCCAGTAAATCAATTCTTACTTTTTGGAATCCAAACTTGCTGCAATTGATTTAACCAAAAAACCAGCGCCTTCACTCTTGGCTTCAGCCTGGAAAAAATTTATATTTTTTTAACAAAGCATTAATACATCAGCCTGTCAATAATGAGAATGGCGGTTTTTGCCAACTCCTGGTGCAGAATTTTGGTTTCTGTTGATTAGATCACAGTTTGTGGTCTTTAAATTTGTAACTTGGATTTGTACTGTTGGTTCAATTACTTAATTAAGGTTAAATAAAGTGAGTTTCACTATTCAAAACGTTCTTATTGCCACCAATGATGATTACCTAACTGTGGATGTGCAGGTGGTGGATGGTAAAATAGCTGCCATAGCATCTGATTTAGAAGTCATCGGTACTGCTGTTGATGGTAGCAATCAGCTATTACTACCAGGTTTCGTTAATGCCCACACCCACTCATCAGAAATGTGGCAACGGGGAATTATGTCCGTTTTGCCTTTAGAGTTATGGCTGGCGGAATTATATGACTTTGCCCCTCTGGATTTAGAAAAGGTTTATCTGAGTGCTTTGGGAACAGCTGTAGAAACTCTACTTTCTGGTGGAACTAGTGTAGTAGATCATTTGGTGTTAATTCCTGGACAAGAATTAGAAACCATCGCTATTGCTGTCCGTGCTTATCAAGAAGTGGGGATTCGTGCTTTTATCGCCCCGTTAATTCAAGACCAATCCCTGACAGCTGGTCTACCTTCGGGGGAATTTGTACAAAACCATCAGCCTTATTTTCGACCAACCGCCGCAACACTGGAAATTATAGAAGAGGCTATTAAACAATTTCATCATCCCCAGGCTGGTGTGAGTATGTTAGTTGCGCCCACAGGAATACAATTGTGTACTGATGCTTTGTTTCAGGGATGTATTGAGTTAAGCGATCGCTATGATCTTTGTCGTCACTCCCATCTACTGGAAACTAAAGCACAGGAAAAACTCGCCCAAGAAAAATACGGTTGTACTGCTGTTGAACATCTGCACCGCCTTGGATATTTAAGCGATCGCACTTCCCTTGCTCATTGTGTGTGGTTAAATCACACTGATATTACCACCCTTGCCCAAACTCAATGTACAGTTGTTCACAATCCTTTAAGTAACCTGCGTTTAGGCAGTGGTATTGCCCCCATTTTAAAATATCTCCAAGCTGGAGTAAATGTTTCATTTGGCTGTGATGGCGCTTCTAGTAATGACTCCCAAGACTTGCTAGAAGCTATTAAAATTGGATCAGTCCTCCATAATACCACAGATTTAGATTATCAAAATTGGATCACACCCAGAAAATCTATAGACATGGCATCATTAGGAGGTGCAAGGGGTTTAAATGTAGCTGATCAAATTGGTTCACTTAGTGTGGGCAAACAAGCTGACTTAGTACTTTATGATTTAACCAAATTATCATTACTTCCCCGTACAGATCCCATTGGCTTATTAGTACTAGGTCGTCCCACAAATGTTGTTGATAGTGCTTGGGTAAATGGGCGGCAAATTGTCAGCAATGGTGAGGTTAATACTATTAATGTAGATCATTTACGACAGGAATTATTTAACCGCAGCCAGTGGGAAATAAACCGCAAATCCCCAACCATAGCACAAATAGAAACTCATTATCGCCGAGTTATGGAAATATAAATTTGGTCATTGGTAATATGTTTTTAGTCGCACCTACAAAACATAAAGATATAAATTTATACATATTTACACACGCGATCGCTTTTCTGTTGTTCAATTAACAAACAATATCACCATCAAGCCAAGCTACCTACTATCGATCATCATGTTTAATTCTACTCGTTTCCCAGATATTAAAAATCATTGGGCCAGCCCATTCATTGAAGAACTAGCCACCCGGCGCATTTTAAATGGTTATCCTAATGGAACTTTTAGACCAGATAATTCAGTCACCCGCGCTGAGTTCGCCGCTATAGTTGGGGCAGTATTTACACTTTCTTCCCAGCGTCAGTATGTCCCTTTTGCTGATGTCCCCCCTAATCACTGGGCTTTAAGTGCCATTAAAAAGGCTTACGAAACCGGATTTATTATCGGCTATCCTGACGGAAGTTTTCGCCCTAATCACAGAATTGACCGTAGTGATGTTTTAGTTGCTTTGGTCAATGGCTTGGGGATGGCTGCTGACGTTCCAGCAGATTTGTTGAACCAATTACCACAAATCTATCAAGATGCCAATAAAATCCCCGGCTATGCTAGAAACCAGGTAGCCATCGCCACCAGAACAGAGTTAGTAGTTAGTTACCCAAATATTAAATTGCTTAACCCGACCTTAGCCGCAACCCGTGCCGAAGTAGCTGTGATGGTATACCAGGCTTTAGTTTATTTAGGTAGGTCTGAACCAATAAGCTCCAAATATATTATACTTCCGCCCAAAGTTGTACCCGCCTCTGGAACAGTCAAAGTTAGTCATCAACGAGAGTTTCGCGGGGCTTGGGTGACAACAGTATGGAATAGTGACTGGCCTTCCAAAGCTGGACTTTCAACCGCACAACAACAAGCAGAACTAATCGAAATTCTCAACCGCTTACAAGCCCTCAATTTTAATGCCCTGATTTTCCAGGTGCGACCAGAGGGTGATGCTTTGTATGCTTCCCAATTAGAACCCTGGAGTGCTTGGTTAACGGGAACTCAAGGTAAAGCACCGGAACCATTTTATGATCCTCTGGAATTCGCTATTGCTGAATGTCATAAACGCAACATTGAACTTCATGCTTGGTTTAATCCCTACCGGGCTAAGACCAGTATTAAAGCCGGACCTAACGCCAAACCCCATATAGCTTTGACTAATCCCGAAGTGGTTTACCAATGGGGTAATCAATTATGGATGGACCCAGGAATTAAAATTGTTCAGGACAAAGCTTACAACGTAATCATGGATGTTGTGCGGCGCTATGATATAGATGCGGTTCATCTAGATGATTATTTTTATCCCTATCCCATCGAGGGGCGGAATTTTCCCGATGATAAAACCCATGCAGCCTATAGATCAAGTGGTGGTAGACTCAACTTAGGCGACTGGCGGCGGGAAAATGTTAATCAAATGGTGTTGCGCCTATTTCAAGGAATTAAAGCCATAAAGCCCCACGTTAAATTCGGTATTAGTCCCTTTGGTATTTACCGGCCTGGACAGCCCCCAGGAATCAGAGGTTTAGATGCTTATAATGTTTTGTTTGCTGATGCTAAAAAATGGTTAGAGCAAGGCTGGATTGATTATATTGCCCCGCAACTTTATTGGCGCATTGACCAAACTGCACAGAGTTATCCTGTATTGCTGAAATGGTGGAGTCAAGTTAATCCTGAGCAGCGACACATATATGTAGGCAACAATATCAGTCAACTCGACGGCAAAGCGTGGAAAGATGACGAAATTAGTAAACAAGTGATCATCACTCGCAACTTAGCTTCTAATTTGTCACTGGGTAATATCTTTTTTAGCATGAACTCCATTAATCAAAACCGTCGGGGAATAGCAGACCAATTGAGAAATTCTCTCTACAAAACGCCTGCTATAGTACCTACTATGTCATGGCAAAATGGAACAGCACCACCACCGCCCCAAAACCTACGAGTCAGCGATCGCCGCTTGAGTTGGCAACCTGGTAATGATCAACTAGTTCGTTCTTGGACACTTTATCGCCAGACTGACAACACCTGGATACTTCAGCGCGTATTGTCTGCTGGGACAACCTTCGCCACTGTGCAGCAACCTGGAACTTATGCGGTCTGTGCTGTTGACAGGTTAGCGAATGAAAGTCTGGGTGTGGTAATTACGGTGAGATGAACTACCCAAGCCGACTTCGTTTATGCTGGGGTTTCTGCATCCCCATTGGTTAACCTCACTATAAGCAAAAAAAATGGTGATCATTGCATGATCACTTGATGCCTGACCCGTGAATCATATTTGAGTCAATATGGCAAGGGAATTTTTGCGTATTAAATACTACTTTTATAAGTATGTTACTCATGTTAAGGAAGCTTTTTTTTATGACCTTATGATTGATTTTAATTTTTTGAAATTTTTTTTGTTACTGGATTTTTTGATTTTTTTGCGTGCTTTTGTGTTTAAATTATGAAGTAATAAACACAATACTATATAAGTAAATACATTTATGCGAAGGTTTAATAGATGTAACTAGATAAGTTCAACCCAGAAAATGGCTGTTAGCTGATTTAAAATCAAGAATCTCTGTAAGCCTTGATACAGAATATTTTTAGGAGTAGAGGAAGAACTCAGCCCCTATATTCATACCGGGCTTTGAGAGAGTTTTGGCTTAAATATGTGGAATGATTACCCAGATGATTAAAAAATAATTAAATGTTGTTTAAAATACATTTAATTATCAGGGGTATTACAGCCACTCGAAAATTGGTAAGGGAATAAATTTTCGTATTAAAAATTTTCTTAATTAGAAAAAAGGTTACATGGTCAAAATCCGCATTTGATAAAGGTTTTGCCCTAAAACATTGAATTGAAATTGAACTTATTGATGTATGTCTACGCTAAAACCCTGATCCCCAAGCTGAAAAATTCATGTTAATCTACTTCAGTTAATAAACCAAAGTGAAAACGGAACAAGTTCACTTTCAAGTGGCACAAAATCCCACGAACTAAGAAACTGCTGTTCTACAGTCGCTTTAAAATCTGACCCATGAATCAAAGATATTTGTGGACTATTGTCGCCCTGTTTATGACTGCTGTGGTTATGCCTTCAGCCGGTCACACTCAAACTACTAGGGCAAAGGAAGCCACTCCACTTGCTCAAAAATCATCATTTAGCGATCCTGTTAAAGTAGGAGAGTTTAAAGCCTCAGCGGGGGAACTTACCTCGGATGCTGTGATGACAAGGATTCATCCTCACAATATTGGAGGTTACAAGGCGGCAACGCTGTTTATCAAAGATATTCCAGTCCTGACCTTTTTGAGTTCTCAGCCAGTCACGAGTGTTGATAAAAAAGTTGGTGTAATTGGAGATAGTGAAGAAAAACCTTCCTTGACTTTAATTGCAGCTAACTCAATCAAGTTAACTAGTGTAGAAAAGTTGAGAAATCTCAACAACCAAACAAAATCTCTAGATGATGACCCGGTTCACAGAGCGGGTTTAATAGCAGCTAGTATTAACCAGCTGTTCCGAAACAGTGAGGACGCTGAGACAATTACTGTTAGCTGGAAGGGCGGGGGTAAATCTACAGTTACCAATCAAGCCCAGAACAAAAGTACCCCTCTCCAACAACAGCCAAGCGATCGCTACATGATCAAAGTTAATCACCAAGAATTAGTAGAAATTAATGCAAAAACCATATTAGCAGGCACTACCAACAATCTGGCAGAAGATGCCCTGCAAGCTACCAATCGTCTGCGGAGACTGATTGGCGATGCACCTCCTATCAATGAAATTACCAATCTACCAAAACAGCCCATAATTCCTCTGCTACAGCCAGAACAGCAGATCGCCACCAATAGACCACTCAGTTTCCAGGGTATAGCTTCCTTTTATGGTCGCGGTTTTGCAGGTAGACCTACGGCAACGGGGGAGAGATTTAATCCAGAAGCAATGACTGCTGCCCATCGTAGCTTGCCCTTCGGTACGCGAGTCCGTGTTACTAATGTCCGCAATGGTCGCTCAGTGGTGGTGCGAATCAATGACCGCGGCCCATTTATTCGCGGTAGAATAATAGATGTATCTACTGGTGCAGCCAGAGCTATAGGAATCATCAATAGTGGTTTAGCACCAGTAAAAATTGAAATTCTCAGTAGATAACTGTTCACAAAAAGACTAAGGGGACAAGGGGATGATTGGATTTGAGATTGTGATCCCAAACTTGATTTACCCAGTCCCCAATTCCCTCCTAGTTCAATGCCCTGTACTGTCTAATTCAGAGATAAACTAACGGGGGAGAGGTTTAAAAAGAACTAGGGGTATTTTGTGCGCCTGCTTACAACAGTTGCAGCCTTACGCTGCTATTTAACTCAACGCTGTTCAGAAAATTACCTGCGGGTTCCTGAAAATTGGGAACTGGATGAAATAACCACGTGGTACCAAACTGCTGTCGGTTTGGTTCCTACCATGGGGGGATTGCATCAAGGGCATTTGAGCTTGATTAAAAGAGCAAGACAAGAAAATTCTAGGGTGATTGTCAGTATTTTTGTCAATCCCCTGCAATTTGGACCCCGTGAGGATTATGAGCGCTATCCCCGCACTTTAGAATCGGACCAACAACTCTGTAGACAAGCGGGAGTAGATGCAATTTTTGCACCTACTCCGGACGAGATGGGTGTTTCTCGGAAAAGTATACAAGATTTTCCAGTTACCCAAGTGACACCCCCATCTGCTATGATATCGAGTCTGTGCGGTCCTTCGCGGATAGGTCACTTTCAGGGTGTGGCCACCATTGTAACCAAGCTGTTCAACTTGGTACAACCTGACAGAGCTTACTTTGGGCAAAAAGATGGTCAGCAATTGGCTATTATTAAACGGCTGGTGGCTGATTTGAATTTGCCAGTGGAGATTGTTCCTTGTCCAACTGTACGGGAACCGTCGGGTTTGGCCTTGAGTTCTCGTAACCAATACTTGACAGCACAAGAAAAAGAGCAAGCCGCTATCTTATATCGAAGTTTACAGCAAGGATCAGCTGCATTTAAAGCGGGTGTTCGTGACAGCAGCCAGATCATAGCAGTGGTACAAGGAGAACTGGCAAAGGTTAGTAATCTCTGCGTGGAATATATAGAATTGGTAAAACCAAGTACGTTAATGTCATTAGAAACAATTGAGGAGGAAGGAATGCTGGCGATCGCAGCTCGTCTTGGTTCCACACGTTTAATTGATAATACCATCTTGAGCGATCGTCAACCCATCATCGCTATTGATGGCCCCGCAGGTGCGGGCAAATCCACAGTAGCCCGTCAAGTGGCAACTAAACTTGGTTTAGTGTATTTAGATACAGGAGCCATGTATCGTGCTGTCACTTGGCTAGTGCTACAACATGGTATTGCCATTGATGATGAATGCGCGATCGCGGAATTAGTCAATCAATGTAATATTGAACTCACCCCCACTGATGACCTGCAATCTCCCGTCAGGGTTTGGATTAATGGTCATGATGTTACTGAGGCCATTCGCACAATTGAGGTTACATCTCAAGTATCGGCCATAGCAGCACAAAGCGCTGTGCGTCAAGCACTGGTTAAAAAACAGCAAGATTGGGGTAAAAAAGGCGGTTTAGTGGCAGAAGGTCGAGACATTGGCACTCATGTATTCCCTGATGCCGAAGTAAAAGTATTCTTAACTGCCTCAGTTAGTGAACGCGCACATCGCCGTCAGCAAGACTTTCAAAAACAGGGTCATCCTGAAGTAAATTTAGAGCAGCTGAAACAGGATATTGCTGAACGGGACTGGAAAGATAGCACTCGTAAAGTTTCCCCTTTACAAAAAGCAGCAGATGCAGTTGAGATCCACTCTGATGGTCTCAACCCGTCTGAAGTGACAGCAGAAATTATTAGGTACTACCAACAACGCTGCTCCCAGTTGTAGTTACCGAAGTACAAATATAGATGATAAGTGCGATGTTCAATAGAGACCCCTTTCCAGATTTTAATCTAGAAGGGGCATTTTCAAACCGAAAAAATAAACGGGTAATTATTGACTTTTTAAAACCCCCGGTTCTTGCTGTATTGGCAAGACATCTAAAATATCAACTTGAGCGCAATATTTTAAATCTTCCTGTGATTTTAGACGTAATAACCTTTGTCCGTGACTGGCTTGGTGGAATAGTCCCAATAAGTCATTCTGCCATTGTGAGTAAAGAGCGATCGCGCCAATGACTTCATCGTTACCCGCTAGTTCCACCGGGGAAATTGGGCAATTCTCCACTAAACTATGAGCGATGGCTCCGGCGCAGACTGTATCTTCCAAAGAAAAACTACCTTCCCAGCCAGAACCAACAATCCACACAGTCTCTGGTTGTTTGTCTAGGAGATATCGCACTACTGCGCCTCGATTAATTAAGGCGGCGGTAATGACACTGGGGGAATGTTGTATTTTTTGTAGGGCGCGAGTGCCATTAGTGGTACTGATGAACAAACGCCGCCCTTGGACTACTTCCCTGGTGCAGTCTAGGGGAGAGTTACCCAATTCAAAACCGGCGACTTTAGCGCCGCCGCGTTCTCCGGCTCGCAGTCGTTTTTCCGGTGGCCATTTTTCGCTGACTGCAATTAGCTGATCTAAATCGCTGAAAGCTTGCACAGCTTCGCCTCCAGATGCCAAAACGGTGGCTATGGTGCTAGTAGCTCGCAAAACATCGACGGCGATCGCGCAGTCTGGAGTTGTGTCGCTGGGGGTTAATTCTGGAGTGTGGTATATGAATAGCTTCACGGGCTGGACAAACCTGCTCTAAATACTATTGCCGAGATTACATTTTAATCGGTCTCATTGACATGATTGCAGTAAAAATCAAAGTATTTCTGATAGTCTTCACTGCCGGATAACACAAACAACGATAATCTAAAAATAGAACCAATCCAAAAACCAGATATCCTCTAAGGTATTAAATCTATGGCACCTTTACCCGACTACCGCCCGAAACAATTGTCTTTAGGACCTTTGGAAGCAGAAATTTTGAATATTATCTGGGAACTGGGTTCAGCTACAGTGAAGGATGTACATGATCGCATTTTGTCTGACCCTAACCGGGAATTAGCTTATACTTCTGTCACTACAGTTTTACGTCGTCTCACTGACAAGGGATGGTTATCTTGTAACAAACAAGGGCGAGCATTTTATTGGCTACCTAAACTGACCAAGGAGCAAGCACAGGTAATTAAAGCACACGAGCAGTTACAGCGATTTTTAGCCGTGGGTAATCCCGATGTGATCGCCGCTTTTGCTGATAGTCTAGATGCAGCGGCCAGCGACCAACTAGAAGCCATTGCTAAACGTATTCAAGCAGCACGCCAAGCTAGGGAGAAAGAGTAATTATGCACCTGTTCATGATTTTGACAACTTTAACAGTTGCTTGGATTGTCAGATGTTCTGGTGATCATCTCCAAGGTAGCTGGGATGTGCGGTGGCGGCGATCGCTATTTTTATTTCTCTTTCCCCCATTATTAATTTTTATGACGGCGATCGCGGTGTTATTCATGGGACCCCAAGGAACAATGGGCGGAATAGACACTGGCTGGTTAAGCTATGAATTAGCTTTAATTTTTCTGGTTTTTTTGGCTATTTTGTGCTTGATCTTAGCTGGTCAAGGTTGGCGATCTGTGTTATCTGCTCGGAAATCTCCCTTAGTAAGTCTTGGGGATAAACAAGTGCGGTTACTTAGTACAGATGTTGCTTTTGCGGGTCAAATTGGCTTTTGGTATCCAGAATTAGTAGTTAGCCAAGGATTACTGCAAACTCTATCTCCAGCCCATGTAGATAGTGTGTTAGCACATGAACAAGGACACTACCATTACCGAGACACATTTTGGTTTTTTTGGCTGGGTTGGATACGCGCTTGTACTAGTTGGTTACCAAATACAGATTTTTTGTGGGAGGAATTGTTAGTTTTGCGGGAGTTACGTGCTGACAGTTATGCTGCTTCCTTGGTAGATCCTTTGCTGCTAGCGGAGTCATTGGTGTTGGTGGTGAGTAACAGCAGTTTATCATCACAAATCTGTTGTGCTGCTTTAGGGACTAATGACAATGAGCGATTAGAACAGAGAATAGATGCTTTATTAGCACCACCGGAACCCACACCGAAAATTAACTGGCGGTTCTGGAATAATTTTCTTTTAGCGTTTCTCCCTTTGGTAAGTGTGATATTTCATAATTAAGGTTAGAAAGGGATAACCTGTAGCTGCACGGATTTAATTTGTATAATTTTAGCGGGCAATATGCCCGCAATACAAGAGGATGATTTATATTTGTATGTTATGTGTTTAAGAAATGCCATAAGCTGAGAATTAGAAAACTTTTCAAACACCCTCTAAGAAGATGTTTTCAATTTAACGAAGTTATATATTATTTTAAGTACATGAAAATTGCCGAGAATTAAAAAAATATGAGTCGCCCACCAATTATTCAACCGGGACAGAGCTATACTTTCAGCAAGTATTTTGAATTACCATTTGCTCCAGAAGATATACTGGCTGAATTGGGATGTAGTTATGAACGTGAACGCTTGCACCTACCAAAAACAGAATCTTTAGCTAATAGAACACAGCAATTGCAGGAAGTGATTGAACGTAATCTTCGCCGAGTAAAATTACTCAGTGAAGATGCACGCAAACAAGCGATCATTGCTCCGATATTATTAGAGGTATGTGAAATAGCCCAAAGCCAGTTGAATATTGAGTATGCGATTAATGTCAGTGATCAACTAAAAGGCAACTTAGATTATTACATTGATAAAGGGAAAGGTTTGTTAGTAATTGAAGCGAAACAAGCAGATTTAAGCAGGGGATTTACACAATTAGCAGTGGAATTAATAGCACTTGATCAATGGATTAACTCAGATCAACCGATTCTCTATGGAGCAGTAACTACGGGTGAAGATTGGCGTTTTGCTACATATAATCGACAAGCAAAACAAATAACTGAGGATTTAAAGTTATATCGAGTACCTGAAGAATTACCAAAATTAGTAGAAATTTTAGTTAGCATATTGAGTAATTAAAGAATACCAAAAGCCTGAAGTTGGGAATTTACTTTCTTTCCTTCACTCTTGGCTCAAAATTATTTTTATTTAACTCCCCAGGCTGGATTCGAACCAGCGACCAATCGATTAACAGTCGATCGCTCTACCGCTGAGCTACTGAGGACCGCTCACAAGTTCTTATCATAAGACTAACATATGGAATTTGGCAAGTGTTTTGCAAAAATTTTTTTTTGCTGATGTTGACTTATGATGGTGTGGCAGCCAAAACCCCTACGGGTGGGTGGTTAGAGGCTTTTGGATGCTATGGGCCACTATAAACCTTTTCGTAACTCAGCCAGTCTTTGCCGGGCTTTGGCATCAATGGAGTTGACTAAGAACCTACTTTTAGACGGTTTGCGTTTTTGATATTTCTGTCGCATCCGACAAACTGTGCTTTCCACCTGATGACACAGTTGTTCTGCCGATAACCATTCAGCGCCATAGCCCTGTACCGTCAACTGTTGCGCCCGGTCTGATGTGGCAACAATTAGGCGATTAATCAGAGATTGCGCCCTTTGGTGGCGTAGAGATGCACAACACTTTTCAATATAGGTGTCTGCCGTTTGCCCAAAATCGGTGTAATGAACTGACAACAGTTCTGTAATTGTTTCTTGACTGGTGGGAGATTTCTGATATTGGGCATCAAAAATTATTTGAGTTTCATACCCTTGAAAAGAGCTGTAACTAGTCATTGCTTCCACTAGTTCCCAGCGCGCTGCTTCTAGTCCTGCTTGGTCACGGGTTTTTTTCAGGCAAGACCAAGCACCAATTATGTTGTAGCCGTCTACTAACAAGACAGCTGGAAGTAATGAACGAGACATGGTTTTTAATCACAGTTATCTAGAGTTAACAAAATTCATTCATAAATTTCATGGTACTTGAAGTATTGCCTGTAACTCTGTATTACAAATCAGTAAAAAATAGGATATGTAAGCAAATTAGAGGGGAAAAACCTTGCCCAGAGAGAAACGCGCCCGGTTGAGGCGCGTTAACATTGTTGGTGATTATCCAGAAAAAGCCATGGGAGAAAATGGGTGTTTAAGAAGTTTGGTCATTCATGGTCATCAAACGTTGTTTAAGACGTTGAGGTTCACCCTTGTCTATCAAGCGGCCTTTTTCTAGTAAGAAAGCACCGTCACAGTAATTCAACTCCTCTAGGCGATGGGTTACCCACAGGGCTGTAATACCCCGATTTTTGACTAGGCGATGAACACCAGCTACTAAGTCTAGTTGGCTATCTGGGTCGAGTAGGGCTGTGGGTTCATCTAATAGTAAAATTTCACAACGCCGGGCGATGGCACCAGCGATGGCGACTCGTTGTTTTTGTCCGCCACTCAAAGCATAAATCGGGCGTAGTTGTAGGGCGGATAAATTCACCGACTCCAGGGATTGTTCTACCCTTTTCCTCACCATCGCAGGGGGTAAGTTTTCTTTTACTAGCCCAAAAGCTACGTCAGCACCCACAGTTGGCATCACCAGTTGATGATCAGGATTTTGAAAAACAAAGCCAACCGGCTCTAAAACCTTAATTTCACCGGACTGGGGAGCCAATAGCCCGGCGAGTAGTCGCAGTAGTGTTGATTTGCCACTGCCATTACTACCCAACAGCATCCAAAATTCACCCACTGGTACTTGTAGGGTGCAGGATTGGATTGCTGCTGCTCCATTGGGCCAACTAAAATTTAAATCCTTGACGTGAATGCCAACTTGGGACATTTTTATACCTTAGTTATTCGGCTGTTACTGAAAAAAAGCCTGGTGGTCTACCGCTACTGGTGGTTGCACCATCTTTTTGAGCAATCTGTACGCCTGAGATTTCACTAGCACGAACAGCAATTTTCTTTTCAGTCTTACCCTCACACTTAAGTTCCACAATGTCAGGGTTGCCTGAGCGCATGGCTGCCAAAATTAGCTGATAGATAGCTTCAGCATCTTCTGCTGTCTTGCTTTGTACTGATATGGGGAAAGCAGTATTTCTGATACTTAAGTCAATGGTAAACATTTAGGATGAGTCAAAACATAACTGTAGGACTAATTTTAGCGTTAGAGCATTGGCAATTGGGGAATAATTGTTCTAGTCGCTCCCCTGTTTGTGATTTAAGGGTGAAATTAAATCAATAATTAAATAAATAATTAAATAAATAATTTAGTGGAAAAATTAACGGTTTGCTCTTATAATTATGAGAGTCGGTAAAAATTTGTAAACTAGATTGACAATCTAGGAAAATTTCTGCATACGGAATGGCTGTAAAAAGCTGGTTTGTAAGCGGAACTGTACTTATAAACATCTGGAGATTCATTAATCATGACCATCGCAGTTGGACGCGCCCCCAGTACAAGAGGGTGGTTTGACGTACTAGATGACTGGTTAAAGCGCGATCGCTTTGTATTCGTAGGCTGGTCAGGGGTTCTGTTATTCCCCTGCGCTTACCTAGCATTAGGCGGTTGGCTAACCGGTACAACCTTTGTTACCTCTTGGTACACCCACGGATTAGCTTCATCCTACTTAGAAGGCTGTAACTTCCTAACAGTAGCAGTATCTAGTCCTGGAGACAGCATGGGACACTCCCTGTTGTTACTCTGGGGACCAGAAGCACAAGGAGACCTTACCCGTTGGTTCCAATTGGGTGGCTTGTGGTCATTCGTAGCCCTACACGGAGCTTTTGGATTAATTGGCTTTATGTTGCGCCAATTTGAAATTGCCCGTCTAGTAGCCATCCGTCCTTATAATGCCCTCGCCTTTTCTGCGCCCATCGCGGTATTTGTCAGCGTATTCCTGATGTACCCCTTGGGACAGTCTAGCTGGTTCTTTGCTCCCAGCTTTGGTGTGGCTGCCATCTTCCGTTTTCTATTATTCTTCCAAGGTTTCCACAACTGGACACTAAACCCCTTCCACATGATGGGAGTAGCGGGTGTACTAGGTGGAGCGCTGTTGTGTGCTATTCACGGAGCCACAGTAGAAAATACCTTATTTGAAGACGGCGAAGGTTCCAACACCTTCCGCGCGTTCAATCCTACCCAAGCAGAAGAAACCTACTCAATGGTGACAGCAAACCGTTTCTGGTCTCAGATTTTCGGGATTGCATTCTCTAACAAACGTTGGTTACACTTCTTTATGCTGTTTGTGCCTGTAACAGGGTTATGGATGGCATCAGTTGGGGTTGTGGGTTTGGCGCTGAACCTGCG
>NZ_JANQDH010000035.1 GCF_029891735.1 Chrysosporum bergii ANA360D | reverse complement strand
TCCCAACCTTTTTACCTTTTCTCTTACCTTTAAGGGAATTGAAAAAGTTTTTGTAAGCAGTATCTAAATACCTAAGAGACTGTTGTAATGGCACTGAAGAAACATCAGATAGCCATTTTCTTTCTTCGGTCTTTTTAGCTTGGGTTAGCATTGCTGAGAGTTTGTTGTACCCTGGCAGCTTTTCTGATTGCTTGCAGAAATGTAGCGCATCATTCCAGACAACTCTTACACAACCATACAACCGAGCTAAACTCTGTTGTTGTTGGTCTGTGGGGTAAAATCTGTACTGATATCTAGCTTTCATGCTTTGTGCTAACATTAGTCTGTTAAAATAGATTCTACAGTGTTTAAGCAAAAATGACAAGTGGTTAAAGACATGAAAGACATAGTATCTCAGTCCTGAAAATACACTTGGTTTGTGTTACTAAGTATAGAAGAAAAATTTTTACACATGACAGTCTTGAACTAATTTACAAATCATTATGGATTCCTAGTTACTTTGTGTCTTCTGTTGGTGGTGCGCCACTTGAGGTGCTGAAGAAATATATCCAGAATCAAGAAAAGCCGTCCCAGAACGACGGGGTTTTCAACCCATTTTTGAGATAATGTAAATAAATGTAAATATTCCTGAAACAGGACGTAATTATCCATGCGTGTAATTTTGATGACAGGTAAAGGTGGGGTGGGTAAAACCTCTGTTGCTGCGGCTACTGGACTTCGTTGTGCTGAACTGGGCTACCGTACATTGGTTTTGAGTACAGACCCTGCTCACTCTCTGGCTGATAGTTTTGATTTGGAAATGGGACACGCGCCCCGACAAATTCGCTCTAATTTGTGGGGTGCTGAACTAGATGCGCTGCAAGAACTAGAGGGAAATTGGGGTGCTGTGAAGCGTTATATCACCCAGGTTTTACAAGCTAGGGGTTTAGAAGGAGTCCAAGCTGAGGAATTGGCAATTTTACCGGGGATGGATGAAATTTTTGGACTGGTAAGGATGAAGCGCCACTACGATGAGGGGGAGTTTGATGTTTTGATTATTGACTCAGCACCTACTGGTACTGCATTACGGTTGTTAAGTTTACCCGAAGTGGGGGGCTGGTATATGCGGCGTTTCTACAAGCCATTTCAAAATATCTCGGTGGCGCTGCGTCCTTTGGTGGAACCTATTTTTAGACCAATTGCGGGTTTTTCCCTACCAGATAAGGAGGTGATGGATGCACCTTATGAGTTTTATGAGCAAATTGAGGCTTTGGAAAAGGTTTTAACAGATAATACTCAAACTTCCGTGCGCTTGGTGACTAATCCTGAAAAAATGGTAATTAAGGAATCTCTCCGCGCTCACGCTTATCTGAGTTTATATAATGTGGCTACAGATTTAGTTATAGCTAATCGGATTATTCCTGAACAGGTGGAAGACCCATTTTTCCAGCGTTGGAAGGAAAACCAACAGCAATATCGCCAAGAAATACATGATAATTTTCTGCCTTTACCTGTGAAGGAAGTGCCGCTTTTTTCTACAGAAATGTGTGGTTTAGCGGCTTTAGAACGTCTCAAAGAAACTCTCTACCAAGATGAAGACCCCACTCAAGTATATTACAAGGAAACAACTATCAGGGTGGTGGAGGAGCAAAACCAATATAGTTTAGAACTTTACTTACCTGGTGTTCCTAAGAATCAAATTCAACTAAGTAAAAGTGCTGATGAGTTAAATATCACCATCGGCAATCACCGCCGTAATTTAGTGTTACCTCAAGCTTTGGCGGCGTTAGAACCAGGAGGGGCGAAGATGGAAAATGATTATTTGAAAATTCGCTTTGTTAATAATGTCAAGGCTTAAGCTGGGGTTGTGACAGTTTAAGCTAAATGTGATAAATCATACTAAATACCCCAAAAAAAATTGGGGTATGATACAGTATGTGTTATTGGGGTTAATTGCTATGAAAAGGGCTAGTTTCTCACTAGTTTCTCACTAGTTTCTCATTTGTACAGGCATGGCTAAATAAGTCATGTTTAACCCTCCTAGGGGTTTAAAAATTACTGGGGTAAGGGCTTGATTAAGATACATTTGAACTTCTGAGCTTGGTAATTCTTTTAACCCGTCCATTAAGTATTTAATGTTAAAAGCAATTTCTATATCTTCCCCGGAAATTTGCGCGGGTATGGACTCTCTACCGCTACCCACATCTTGAGCTTCACATGATAAGGTTATTTCCTGGGCTTCGCTGTTAATACTGACTTTAACAATATTGTTCTTTTGGTCGGCTAGTACGGCGATGCGCTCTAGGGTACTGATTAATTGTTTACGCTCAATGGTTAATTGGCGCTCAAATTGGCGGGGAATCAGTTGGCGATAGGCGGGATATTGACCATCTAAGGTGCGACTGGTGAGGCGTTGATTTTGCCACGCAAAGACAACTTGACCTTGATCTAAGTATAGGGCGATCGCTTCTTCTGAATTAGCATTATGAGCTAACATCCGTTGTAGTTCCCGCAAAGCCCTAGCTGGGACTGTCACTTCTAGTTTATTTTCCGTATCCATGGGAAGCTCGTTAGTAGTTTCTACTACCGCTAGTCGGTGTCCATCGGTGGCGGCAAATTCCAGGGTGTCTTGTTGAACGGTTAAATGTACCCCCGTGAGTACTTGTTTAGTTTCGTCACTACTGGTAGCAAAGAGTGAGCCTCGTAATCCAGCAACTAAGGAGGCTGTGGTAAGTTCAATGGGTTGGGAACTGTCAACGATGGGTAGGTCGGGAAATTCTTCTGCGCTCATGGCTCGCACTTGATAACGTCCACTCCTAGGCTTGAGAGTCACTATTAAACCTTCTCCTGTGGTTGTTTCTGATTCTAGGGCTGATTGGTCATCTAGAATTACCTCTCCTTCTGGAAGGCGGGAAGTGATGTCTACAAGTAGTTTAGCTGGTAGGGCGATCGCCCCCCCTTCTAAAACTTCAGTATTAAAGCTGGTGCAGATACCTAAGCTAAGATCAAAGGCGGTTAAGCTGACTTGGTTGGTTTGAGCATCTGCTCGTAACAGCACATTGGCGAGTACTGGATGAGTTGGGCGTGATGGTACTGCACGGCTGACAAGTGAAAGATTGGTACTAAGATCGCTTTGGGTACAAACTAATTTCATAAAAGGAAAGATAGATTTTCACATACTAGAGTTTAACGGAGAATCAGACCACATCCACACACTAATTGAGTTTATACCTAAACTTTCAATATCTCAAATTGTTAATGCTTTAATTTGATCATTTACATTTGTCTCTCAGGTGTTTCATCAGTGCTATGGTGTTTCAGTTGTGGAAAACCTGTGGAAAAATACCCTGATTTTTCCACAGGTAATTATACTCTAGCTAAAATATAGCGGTTTTCCCTGGTTAGTAAGGAAGTGATTACTTGCGCCTTGGTGTGCTATTCATGGTAATGCGATCGCTCAATTGACGCAGGGTTTCTGCTAAACCGCGATCGCTTTCCCGCAGTTGAGTAATTTTCTCACAGCTATAAATCACGGTTGTATGGTCTTTACCACCAAACTCATCACCAATTCTGGGTAAACTCAGGTCGGTGTGTTGGCGCATGAGATACATTCCGATTTGACGCGCCCAGCTTATTTCTCGTCGTCGGGAATTACTTTTCAGGTCTTCCACGGAAACAGCAAAAGTATCAGCAATGGTGGATAAAATCACTTCTGGGGTAGCGGCTACCTTTTCCGTTGGTCTTTCTAAAACTGGTGTGATATTCTCCAGGGTCATGGGTAAACCCCAAATAGAAATATAAGCCAACACCCGAATTAACGCTCCTTCCAACTCACGAATATTAGAAGTGTAATTACTAGCAATATATTCAATCACATCTTGGGGAAGGCGAATGTTGTCATATTCAGCTTTTTTTTGGAGAATTGCCATTCTAGTTTCTAAATCTGGACTTTGGATATCAGCAATTAAACCCATAGAAAACCGGGAACATAAACGTTCTTGTAGCTGGGGTATGTGCTGAGGGGGACGGTCAGAAGCTATGACAATTTGTTTACCTGCTTCATATAAAGCATTGAAAGTATGAAAAAACTCCTCTTGGGTATACTCCTTACCTTCAATAAACTGAATATCATCCACTAACAATACATCAGCAGCCCGGTAATGTTCCCGGAAAGTTTGCATACTATCATTGCGGATCGCTGTAATTAAATCATTAGTAAATTGCTCAGTGGAAACATAAAATATTTTAGAACCTGGGCAAATTTCCCAACGATAATGACCAATGGCCTGCATGAGGTGAGTTTTACCCAATCCCACACCCCCGCACAAAAATAAAGGATTAAATTCTCGCCCAGGAGATTCCGCAACAGCCAAAGAAGCGGCATGAGCCATGCGATTGTTAGCACCAACTACAAACCGTGAAAATACATATTTATGATTTAAATCTGTACCAGAGGGTTTAGACTGGGAAACTTCTTCAGTAGTATTGCTTGGTGGTTCTGGTTCCTCACAGTTAGTCATGACATCATCTTGATCGACCGTAATGTGGATTTCCACAGCATGACCTAAAATATCTTCTACTACATTAGCAATGGTGTTAATGTAATATTTTTGTAACCAGTTCCGAGCAAAGGGATTAGGAGTATTGATTACCAGGGAATTATTTTCTAATCGCTCCGCGTTAGCAGTTTTTATCCAAGTTTCAAAGGTGGGACGGGATAACTCGGACTGTAAGCGCTCTACCACCTGACACCACAGACTGTCAATGGGAATTTCCATGATTTAATTTACCACCTTTGCTAATAATAGTCACAATCTAAGATGTCAGAAAGCACTAGAACTAATTTAGTATAGATGAATAAAACAGAGCATAACTTGAAAGTCTCAAACATTGATCACTGGGGCTTACCCCACAGGGGAAAATTAAACAATTTCATCCGATGGATCCTACTTAGTGGGGTGGTGGTGTCTGTTGGTGGTTGCTTTTTTCTCCCAGCCACCACTAGGGAAAAGTTTAGAAGGGTGTTTTATTAGTCGATATTGCACCGCGATCGCCTGCATCTGTGGCTGGGCTAAGACCTGGTGATTTAATTAAAACCATTAATAACCAACGCGTCACTACAATAGAAGAAGTACAAAAACTGGTAGAAAATAGCCAAATTGGTGTTCCCCCGCAAATACAAGTGGAACGCAAAGGGCAAATTATACCAATAGCAGTTACTCCAGCATCTTTAGCCACAGTGGAGAGTAAATAAAAATGTATCAAATAAATCCCCCATTACCTCCTACGGAAGCATTACCCACCATGTATGACCTACCTAGCGAAAACCCGGAGGAACCAGGCTTGCCAGATGAATTTCACCTATTACAACCTGAACTACT
>NZ_JANQDH010000034.1 GCF_029891735.1 Chrysosporum bergii ANA360D | reverse complement strand
TATTTCTATGTGTTTGGTTTGATTCAATTTGTCGCTTTGCTACCGCGAAGCCCGCCCACTATTTGTGCTAGTTGTGTCACTTATTTCAGTACACAAATACTATAATATAGCGATCGCCTGTGCCAGTTGCGTAAGTCCTGTCTAAAAATATGACAGGTATTAATGATATTTACCGCATTATTTTACCTACTGCTGATATTGTGCCAACTTTAACTGCCACTGGCGCTAAAGACTATATAGCAACAGTATCAATTTATGCTAGTCATCCGGAAGAGTATAAAAATCTTTTTTTAGAAAGAATATATAAAAAGAAAAAATATATACCAATTACTGCAAAACACGCCTGTAAGTTACAAGGGTTTCCTACCAACTTTGAATATCATGAAAGAGATGATATTGCCAGAAAACACTTTGGTAATGCTGTTCCTATAGCTGTAGTTGAGTATATAACTAAGGAATTGCTCAAAACTTTAGAAGTTTAGCTTTCAGTTCCCTCCGCGACTGGAGCGCCTCTGCGTGAGACAAATAAATTTATATTTCCAATCAGCAAGGCGTAATTTTTACTATGTACCACTACCCACCTATGAAAAAAGGAGAGTCTACCAAGTTCTAGGGTGAAAATTGGGTTGATTTAAAATTACCAGGTTATCACCGGACTGAGCTAAGACAAATAAACCCTGACTATAAGCATAATCCCTCACTTCATCTGGTACTACCATAGCGGCTACTGCTGCCATCGCCCGGACATCTTGATATCGAGGCATAAGACGCTTAAACTTATCTAACCGCTCTAAATGTTTATCCACATCCGGTTGAGTTAATTTACTCTTAACTTCTATTAATACTGCCTCTGTATCATTAATTACTAATAAGTCAATTTCCAAACCTTCGCCGTTGCGTTTAACAGATACACCTGCTTGGAGTTCATGAACATCAATACCTCGCTGTTGAAATAACTGTACCGCAGCAGGGCGCACTTGCCATTCCACAAACTCCCCCAGACGATTACCTAGTTTACCTATGTCCTGACTAACTCGCTGAATTTGCCGGTCTGTTTTCTGGGATTGCTCTTTAAGGATGCGCTCTGTTTCTTGGAAACGGTGATCGGTTTCTTGGAAACGCCGCTCTGTTTCTTGGGATTGCTCTTTAAGAATGCGCTCTGTTTCTTTTTGAGCAGCAATCAACTCACCTAACAAGCGCCAAACATCATCGGGAGTGTAAGTCATGGGGGATAAAATGGTTTAATTTGGTTCTCTAGATTTATTATATACTGCTATTTATACTAGTCCATAGTTAAAACTCATATAGTTACACTTTAAACCAGAGAACATTATCACTCAACCAACACCTACAAAGTTTAGAACAGGGAACTTGTATAAACTGTTGGAGATCAGATAGGGGCAGACAAACGTCCACCCCTGTAAAAATTAGGTGACACCAAAAACAATCACCAAGCCCAAAACAGCCCCAAAGATAATTAAGGCGTAGAATTGAGCGCGACCATTTTCTAGGTATTTCAAACCTTCACCACTGACGAGGGTGAACAAGCCTGTCAGGTTAACAGCACCATCTACCACCCGGAAGTCAACTTCCATAACTTGTCTTGCTAGGCGACGTAAGCCGAGAACAAATACACGATGGTAAATGTCATCAAAGTACCACTTGTTCAGAGATAGCTCGTAGACAGGTTGAATTTGAGAGGCGATGGCCGCGGGGTTAATTTTACGCCACAAATACATCAAAGAGGCTAGGGTAATACCAATTAAGGAAATACCCACGGAAGCCCCGGCCATAATGTAGAACTCTGTGGGGTTGAACTGTGCAGCTTTTTCTAAAACTTCGGTGAGGGTTTCGCTAGGGGGAAAAATAAACTCCTCGAAGTAGTTAGCATAGGGTGTACCTACCAAACCAATGGCAATTGAAGGTATGGCCAACACCAACAAAGGCAAAGTCATTGTCCAAGGAGATTCATGGGGGGTATGGCTATGATGACCACCATGTGCTGCCAATTCTCCTTGTTTCATTGCTCCTGGACCAAAATTAGGCGCTGGTGAAGATGTTGCGCCTTTTTGGAGTTGATCCTTAATTTTCTGGTCATTACCCCGGAATTGTCCTTCAAATGTCATGAAGTACATTCTAAACATATAGAAAGCTGTAATGCCCGCAGTTACCCAACCAATCAACCATAGTAGTGGGCTAACTTCAAAAGCGCTGCCGAGAATTTCATCTTTTGACCAAAAACCAGCAAAAGGCGGAATACCGGAAATTGCCAAACAACCAACTAGGAAGGTAATGGCTGTGATGGGCATATACTTTCGCATTCCTCCCATTAATCGCATATCCTGCGCTAAGGCAGGGTCATGACCAACCACTCCTTCCATGCCGTGAATTACCGAACCAGAACCCAAGAATAACATGGCCTTGAAGTAAGCATGGGTCATGAGGTGGAACAGCCCCGCACTGTATGAGCCTAATCCCATAGCCATCACCATGTAACCTAATTGGGAGATGGTGGAGTAGGCTAGACCCTTTTTGATGTCATTTTGGGTAATGGCAATGCTCGCCCCTAAAAACGCTGTAAATGCCCCCGTAAAGGCAATGACATTCATAGCAGCTGGGACGTGCTCAAAAACCGGGTACATCCTGGCAATGAGGAACACACCTGCTGCTACCATAGTGGCAGCATGGATTAAAGCAGAAATGGGAGTAGGTCCTTCCATGGCATCTGGTAGCCAGACGTGGAGAGGAAATTGGGCGGATTTAGCCACTGGACCTAAAAACACTAAAATCGCCAACAGAATGGCTAACAAGTTGCTGATAGAACCTGTTTCTATGAGTTGGGAAAGGCGATCGCCTATCACCCCAAAATCAAAACTACCCGTAGCCCAGAATAGTCCCAGGATGCCCAGCAGTAGACCAAAGTCCCCCACCCGGTTAGTCACAAATGCCTTTTGACAAGCATCTGCTGCTGCTTTGCGATCGTACCAAAAGCCCACCAGCAAGTAAGAACACATCCCCACCAGTTCCCAGAATATGTAGATTTGCACCAGGTTGGGACTAACCACTAAACCCAACATAGAGGAACCAAATAAACTGAGATAGGCGTAAAACCTCACGTATCCAGGGTCATGGGCCATATAGCCATCGGTGTATACCATGACCAATAAAGCTACTGTAGTGACAATTACCAGCATCACAGCTGTTAAGTGGTCGATAGTGTAGCCCATACTCAAATGGAAATTGCCTGCTGCTGCCCATTCCAGAGTGCGGAGATAAGGCGCGTGTCCTTGAATTTGGCTCCACAGCAAGGCCAAAGACAAACCCATAGCTGCGCCCATCAAGGAGATGATCACTACAGCGTTGAGTTGTCGCAGGCGGTTGGTCACCTGATTTAAAGAAATTAACCCCAGACCAACCAGCATTGCTCCTACAAGGGGAAATACCGGAATTAGCCAGGCATATTCATAGATTACTTCCATCACTGACCCTTAATTTGAGAATCCTTGACTAAGTTAGCGTATCTATTATTAACACTCCCCGTCCCAAAGGATCGGGGATTCTGTACCCTACCGATGCCCCATGCCCACTGCTCCTGCATTATAACACACTAAAAAGCCGTCCCAGAAAGACGAGCTTCTAATGCCATTGTTTTGGTCAGATGATTGTACGTTTTAGAATTGGTGTTGTAAGTGAGTTTAATTGCTTCTAAAGCTAGACGTAAATCTTCTTTACTGCGGAAACTTTCTAAGCGATGGCGAACCATGCCATTTTCAACCAACAGTAAAGTCGGCAGTGACTTGAGTCGGTAGGTGTTAGCCAGTTTAAAATTATTATCCGCGTTCACCCCTACTAATTTAATTTTATCCCCATATTGAGCATTAAATTGTAATAGTAGGGGGTGAATAATCCGACACAAGCCACACCAGGGGGCTTCAAAATTAACTAGAACAGGAATAGAAGATTGTAAAACTTCTTGAGTAAATGTCCGCTCACTAACCGACAACACCATGATGCCTCTAGATTTTAATGTTTTTTTATTAAACTGGTTGTCAGTAGCAGAACTTGCCAAGCCAGTGATTTCCACTCATCAGCTTGAGCTAAAGCATGATTATGTATTTGAGGGTTGATTTTGATGCTGTAGCTAAGGAAATTAAATTACTGTATCATCATCTCCCTAGCACAAGGATTTGACTGGTAGAACACCCAAACCAAATATCTAACTGACTAAGCGCACCCCTACTGACAACCTATGTAAATTTATCCTACCTTGATTTGGTAGCAGTTGATCAGCACAAATTTTTGCTAACTTATATTTTTTTTCGATAACAGGGATCATCTCAAACTACCATGCTATCCTATTAGTCGCTACAATTAACAGGGGATGCGCCCACCAAAACAGAACTATAAAAACTACTACACCTAAATAAGCAGGGCGGAGAAATTCCTGCCATTGGAAAAATTGACGACCATCAATAATTGCTTGGAAAGGAATAATTGATGTTCTCTGTTTGACAATAACAAACGCCTCACCATAACGAGCAGCAAGGCGGCGATCGCCATGCCAGACTCCAAACAAGTGATGTAATATTAACCCCAAAGAGGTAACCAGGGTAAAGCTAGTTCCCAGCCACAGAGTGTGGGCAAAACACCATATTACTTGTCCTACCATCTGAGGATGGCGAGTAACACGAATAATTCCCGTCTCGAACAAGTGGACTTGGGGTTTTTGAATGGCGGCAATTTCCAGTAAATTAAAAGTAGCAGGATACAAAAATACAAAAGAAACTGCTGATAACACCCAAACTACTGCCTTTACCCCTGGTATCCCTTGGACTTGCCAAACTTGCCAGCCATCATAGCGATGGTTGAAAAAGTAAATAATTAAGACCACAGCTAGGGGTAAACTAACTAATGCAAAGCAAATACGATAAAGCCTCGGTCCTAGGTGTTTTTCCGCCCAAGGACGTAGTGCCGCTCCCCCACTATGGGCGATGGCAAACACTAATTGTAACCCGAACATGACAAAATGACTGGGAGTCAGCCAAGAATCTAGCATTGTATACATGGTTAAAGTAATTTAACAAAAATTTACATTGAGGTGAGAAGATGCAGCAAAACAAGCCCGGTGAAAAGCTGAGAAACATAATTTGTTGCCCCAGCTGCTCCTTTAAAAATTTGTGAGGTTGAGCCTTATGTTTGATGTTCCCTTTACTTTAGATCAGTTACGTATCCTGAAAGCGATCATTGCAGAAGGGAGCTTCAGGCGAGCCGCGGATAGTCTTTACATCTCCCAACCTGCTGTGAGTTTGCAAATCCAAACTTTAGAACGGCAGTTAGATGTGTTTTTATTTGACCGTGCCGGGCGACGGGCAGAATTAACTGAAGCTGGGTATCTACTCTTAAGCTACGGTGAAAAAATTCTCAGCCTCTGTCAGGAAACCTGCCGGGCTTTGGAAGATTTAAAAAATCTCCAAGGTGGTACTTTAATTGTCGGCGCTTCTCAAACCACTGGCACTTATCTGTTACCTCAAATGATCGGTATGTTCCGACAAAAATATCCCGATGTGGCTGTGCAGTTACACGTCCACTCTACCCGGCGAACTGCTTGGAGTGTAGCTAATGGACAGGTTGATCTGGCCATTATTGGCGGTGAAGTTCCCTCGGAACTCGCAGAATCTTTGGAAGTTATCCCTTACGCAGAGGATGAACTAGCCCTAATTCTACCGACATTCCATCCCCTAGCTCAACTGGAGAAAATTGATAAAGAAGACCTATATAAATTACAATTCATTGCTCTGGACTCACAATCAACCATCCGCAAGATGATTGACCAGGTACTAGCACGCTCTGGTATTGATACCAAGCGTTTTAAATTAGAAATGGAACTCAATTCCATAGAAGCCATCAAAAATGCTGTGCAATCTGGTCTGGGTGCTGCCTTTGTCTCCACCTCAGCCATAACTAAAGAATTACAAATGGGTTTACTACGATGTCCCACCATTGAAGGTCTGGTAGTCAAGCGGACGCTGTGGATGATTGTTAGTCCTAATCGCTATCGTTCTAAGGCAGCAGAAGCCTTCATTAGAGAGGTTTTGCCCTTGTTTGCTGGCTCTGGGTGGGATGAAAATTTGTTAAAATTGTCACAAACAAAGTTGGTGGTAAATACAATAGATACAGATACCACTGCTTCTCCTGAAGTCAGCTAACATCTGCTTATTAGCATTACTTCCGCAAAATCCCCCCTAGGCATTAATCCCACGACTAAAAGCCCGTGGGATTTCTGCTTTTATTGCTGTGAAACAAACCAATTGAGTACTCAGATTTTTTAGTCAACAGATTACCCAATTCAGTTAAATCTGTTTGTGGTGGTCAAACAGATTGGTTAAACCCAACAGCAAGTAGGTGTTGCTGACTCTAACTTTCTGTGGACTTTTTCATCAGCTTTGAATTGCGTTTTAGCCAACTCGATTGATGGACTCCGCAGGTAAACAAATGAGATTATCGCCCTGGGTCAGGATCAAGCCGCGTTGACGCAATTTGCCCATCAAGCGAGTTACAGTTACACGAGTTGAACCGATAGCGCTACCAATTTGGGCATGAGTCAGGGGGAAGGGCAGACAATAGCCACGAATCACGTCCGGGTCAGTTTCGCTCATGGACGGTTCTCCATATTCCTCAATCAATAGTGTCAGGAATCCTAAGAGTCGGTCAATAGTCCGCCGTTGTCCCAAGGCACTCAGCCACAGCAACTTACGCTGATGCTGATACCTAAAGGCATCCATGACTTCACGCCGAAAGTGAGGCCAGTTGTCCAGGTCGTGCCAGTACATCCACAGCACCGCAGTTTGGTCAACGTGAGCGTATGCTTGAAGTGTGAATGGGGACTGAGCAACAATTTCAAACGGTTGTCCCGCGCCGACAAAACCCAAGAAGGCCTCTTCTGGAGTTCTGTTAATTCGTCGCGAAGTTAGCTGACTGGCGGTGGCACTAACTTGTGCGGTTCCTACCATGCGGATGGCTCCCCTTTGCACCAAGTAGAGCAGTCCAGGTCGGGCTGGAATGCGCTCATCTTTGCTAAAGGTACGGCAACGGTAGTGTTCTTGAGCCCAGTCGAGAATGCGTTGCCAAGTCAAAAAAGGCCGTGATGCCTCAGAAAAAGAAGATGGAGATTGCATAAGTAACAAAGAGTGGTTGGCTGAAGACAAAGACGTAATAAAAGGGTGCAAGGAGTGTCTTTGTGTTGGCGGAGTAGGCTTAACGCCTGACAGCGCCAGCCATTCCAAGAGTAGAAAAGCGTTGAGTTAGCACTCTACTCTTCTGTTATACTTCCTACTGTACAATGTTTGTAGTAAAGTTTACTTACTATTCATGGAATATTCATCAAATTTTATGCTACTCTCATTTTCCTTCATCAAGATTAGATTTATATCTTAAGATAGCTGACCAAAATATACAAATCAGTCAGAAATATCTTTTGAGCATAGTTCTATAGTATATCAAAAGCTACTAGTGAACAAGCACATGGCAATTAAAAGTTTATTATATAGTTATTTGCTGGAATTGCTAAGTATTTATACTATTAAAAGTGAGTTGACCAGCATAAAAACTAAAAAATTTCCTTTACATAAAGTTAAAAATCAACCTAAAAAAAATAGTCGAGTTTTATATATTTCAGGTGTAGCGGTGGGATTGGCGAAATCTGATCATCAACGAGGTATGGAAATAGCCAGTGGGATTGCCTGTCACCTATCAGCGATCGCTAGGGACGTTGTGAGCGTGCAAATAGTTCCTCCCGGATGGATTTATTTAGAATTAACCGATCTATTTTTAGCTGCTTGGTTACAAAGCCTCGTCAACAGCGGTGTAGGACGAGATAACGACAGGGGTCAAGGCAAAATTACCATCCAAAATCAGTCTTGCTTATTTGCTATTCAATATGCTCATGCACGCTGCTACTCACTGGTGCAGCTAGCTCACGGAGAAGGATTGATTAAACTTAAAGAACCGACGGCAGATAAAAGTCGTTTGTTCCCAGATCAGCCAATACCTTGGCTGGAAGATGAACAGAAATTCCGGCTTAATCACCCGGCTGAGGGTGAGGTAATTAGCAAGTTAGTAGAAGTGATAGACAATTTAGAAAGTCCTGATTTGTCTGGTGCAGTGAACTGGGAAAAAATATCACTGGATTTAAGTCAAGCTTTTGAGGCTTTTTGGTGTCAGTGCCGTATTTTAGGAAAAAAAGAAATTTCTTCACCGGAATTAGCCCAAGCTAGACTGGGATTAATCATAGCTACTCAATCCGTTTTGAAGCGTTTATTAGTAAACAAGTTCGGGGCTTTTGCCCCTGTGGAGTTATAGAAAAGCAAAAAATTTTTCTCCGAACTATTGACTCATTTCATCACTTCGGCTATATTGTCAGGTGTGTGAGGAGCGAACCAGCGAAGGCACCGAGACGAAACACGGCCAGTCGTCGGTGCCTTTTCTGATTTCATTGAGTTTTTTGATTAAGATAACAAAAACTTTTCCATAGCCGTCGCTGCTCCATCTTGGTCTACAGTAGGAGCTACCCATTGAGCGATCGCTTGCACACCAGAAGGAGCATTACCCATAGCCACACCAATGCCGGCATATTGGAGCATTTCTACATCATTAAAGTTATCACCAATGGTCATGACATTGTTACTTTGTAAGCCTAGGAGTTCTTCGGCTATGTAGCGCACCGCAGTTCCCTTATTCACTAAGGGGTTAGTGGCTTCAAAAAAAGTAGCAACGGATGTGGTGAGATAAAGTTCAGCTGGTGTGTATTGGCGGCGCAAATCCCCCATCAGCCAGTTGATCAATTCTGTATCTTCGCACAAAGCCAATATCTTTGTGGGTTCATGGGTGAGGACTCGGCGCAAATCCCCCACGGGAATAGGGGTAATACCGGAACGTTCTGCATAAATTCGAGTTTCTTGGCTCAAATCCCGGACGTAAAGTTGGTCATTGACGTAAAAGTGGACTGATAAAAGCCATCGCAGTTGGGGCTGTTCAAAATAGTCTAGTAGCTGATAGGCGATATCTCTAGAAACAGGCCAATGGCGATGAATTTTCTGACTAGCTGGATCTTGAATCCAGGCTCCCTGATAAGCTGTTAGTGGTAGTACTGAGTTAATTTCTTGGTGGAAGCGTAAAGCTGAACAATACATCCTACCAGTGGCAATGGCTACCTGAATTCCTTTAGCTTGCACAGCAGCGATCGCCCCCTTCACAGGTTCGCTCAACTTGTTAGAACTTCCTGAAATTGTGCCATCTATATCGAGAACCAATAATTTTATGTCCAGCATCGCCATAGCCTGAAATGTAAATGATCTTCTTGTAGTGCGAGCATCCCACTCGCAGGTTAAACCATGGGAGATGTCAAGTTTTTGATCGCAGTGTGTTTAGGAGTATTGTATTCCACACAAAAAAACCCGGTTTTCGGGTTTTCTTCCATTAAATTTGATAATTTTCCCGTAGAACCTGTTTCCAGATTTTCCAAGAGAAACACTCAACTTTTCAAAAGCCATAGTTCTCTAAGGATAACTTGACACAGTAGCCAAAAGTACCACCTATCAAAACCTTTAGAAGTTAGAAATTTTCAACCAGGCTTTTTTGCGTTGTGACAACAGACCAATTCCCGCAAATAACCCTATTCCCAGTGCAGCAGACGGTTCAGGAACAGTCTTCAAACCAACACTATCCGAATCACTGTAGTTGTATGTAATTGACAGACTTGCTTTGGCTAATGTATCCACAAAAGATGTAATATTGCCAGAACCTGACACAGATGAGTTAGCCAAGGCTGAGTATAAAAATTCTAGGTTTCCTGTGCCAGTAAATAATGCCAAATTTGATACATCAGTAAAGATTGTACTAGTGGACTGTGTAGCCGTCAGCCCAGCTACAGTATTTCCAGAAGTACCGCCAAAATCAAGTTTACCGTCAAACTTAGACACTGAATAGGATTGCTCACTCACAGGAGTAATGGGGAAGAGAGACGATAGGTCTAATTTATCCTGAGTTAAGTTGATCTCGGCACCTAATTTAACTGTCACTGTAGATGCAACTTTACTTCTATTTTCAAAACCTGCATCTCCGGTGAGGTCGCTGGTAAAGTCTAGCTGAACGCTGTTAAGTTTACCTAGGGATGGGTCAAACTTTTCAATGCTTAGAGGTGAGTTGATGATATCTGTCAGAGCGAAATCTGTAGACGCTATGCGGGTGAGTGAAGCCGCGTTGGCAGTTCCTGTAGTGACCATTATCCCCGCTAGGGTTGTGGCTGCACCCAGATATTTGAGTAGTTTAGTTTTCATAGAAAACGATGTTTTGCACCTAACGATTGTGTTATTACTCATATACATTTAAACTCACAAGTCTGTCTGGTAGTCATGATATATATACGTAAATTTGTATAAAGATTTGATTAGGAAACTTCTTTGACACTCCCCAGTCCTAAAGTCGGGGGATTTCAGCATCACTTCTATCGGCGTTACTTCCCATCTGCCCGACGGTAGCTCCACCGCATATGGCATTGATTAAACACGTGGGATACAAATGTAAATGATCATCTTGTAGCGCCAGCATCCTGCTTGCTGACAATGTACCTCTATATGCTTATGAAATACAGATTATCGACATACTACTTCATGAACCGGGAAACTGCTATGCTATTTATACGGAAATTATAATTTCCCTATCTTAGAATGCTAAGGTTACAATAGGTTTATGTCTCAAAGTTGCGATGCTCTCACCACAATACGCCCTACCTTTATCCTGGTAGATGGGCACTCTTTGGCATTTCGTTCCTATTTTGCCTTCGCTAAAGGACGAGATGGGGGACTGCGTACTAAGTCAGGGATTCCTACCAGTGTATGTTTTGGCTTTCTCAAATGTCTGTTGGAGGTGATGGAAAGAGAACAACCACAAGCCATGGCTATTGCTTTTGATTTAGGATTACCCACTTTTCGCCACGAAGCTGATGATACCTATAAAGCAGATCGTCCGGGAACACCAGAAGACTTTGTTCCTGATTTAAAAAATCTCCAGGAATTGCTAACAGGCTTTAACCTAAGTATTTTTACTGCTCCCGGTTATGAAGCAGATGATGTGCTAGGAACTTTAGCCCAACAAGCCAGCACAGCAGGCTATCAGGTGAAAATTCTCACAGGCGATCGCGATTTATTTCAACTCATCGACCCTCATAGGCAAATCACCGTCTTAAATTTTAGTCCAGATGCTCTCAAACGCTCCACAAACAGCATCACTGAGTTTAGTACAAAAGAAGTTCAGGCAAAACTAGGTTTATTACCCCAGCAAATTGTTGATTTTAAAGCCCTCTGTGGTGATAAATCAGATAATATTCCTGGTGTCAAGGGAATTGGGGAAAAAACAGCAGTAGAATTACTTAGTAAATACGGTTCTCTTCAACAAATTTATGCTTGTTTAGATGAAATTAAAGGCGCAACTCAGAAAAAACTAAGGGACGGGAAAGAAGATGCGGATAAATCCCAATACTTAGCCCAAATTGTCCTAGATGTTCCTTTAGAAGTTAATTTACAACATTGCCAATTAACAGGATTTGATACTAATGTTCTTATCCCCATTTTAGAAAAGTTAGAATTTAAAACTTTTTTAAATCAAGTTAACCAACTTCAGCAACGCTTTGGGGGAGAGATTACAGAAACCTCACCAATTCCTAACCCAGAACAATTAAACAAAGAACCACAAGAAGAAGATGACCTGTGGTTTTTCAGTCCTACGGACACAGCAGCACTACCACAGCAAGCTAGTTTACCGATTAAACCACAAATTATTAATTCTCCAGCCCAACTCACAGAGTTAGTAAAACTGCTGCAAACCTTCACCAACCCAGAAATACCAGTGGCTTGGGATACAGAAACAACCGACTTAGAACCAAGAAACGCCACCTTAGTAGGAATTGGCTGCTGTTGGGGAACAAAACCTGATGAATCAGCTTATATTCCTTTAGCCCATAAAGGCGGCGAAAATTTGAGTCAAAATCTCGTACTGTCAGCACTCCAGCCAATTCTCACCAGTGCTAGCTATCCAAAAACTTTCCAAAATGCCAAATTTGACTACTTGGTTTTTCGCTGTCAAGGAATTAAATTAGGAGGAATTATTTTCGACCCCATGTTAGCTAGTTATGTTCTTAATCCTGATACTAGCCACAACCTGAACGATTTATCACTGCGTTATTTAGGATTAAATCTCCAAAATTATCAAGATTTAGTTACCAAAGGGCAAACCATCGCTGATATAAATATTGCCACAGTGGCTGACTATTGCTGTTTGCAAGTCTACGCCACATTTCAACTCGTGGCAAAATTACAAGAGGAACTAAAAAAATTCCCGCATTTGCACAAGTTATTAGTAGAAGTGGAACAGCCCCTAGAACAAGTTTTAGCGGAAATGGAATATACAGGAGTTGCCATTAATTCAGTTTATTTGCAGGAACTTTCTCAGCAGTTAGATATAGACTTAGCTAAGTTACAAGAACAAGCAACCTCCATAGCTAAGGAAAAATTTAATTTAGGTTCCCCTAAACAGTTGAGCGTGATTTTATTTGATAAACTGGGATTAAGTACCAAATATTCCCGGAAAATTGCCACCGGATACTCCACAGATGCAGCAACATTAGAAAAACTCCAAGAAATTGATCAAACTGGATTTGTTGATGCCATTATTGAGTACCGCACCCTATCTAAATTAAAATCAACTTATGTAGATGCTTTACCGACCTTAGTACGTTCAGATACTCAGCGAGTGCATACTAATTTTAATCAAACAGTAACATCCACAGGCAGGTTATCTTCCTCTAATCCCAATTTACAAAATATCCCCATTCGCACGGCCTTTAGTCGGCAGATTCGTAAAGCCTTTGTGCCACAATCAGGATATTTAATGGCTGCGGCTGATTATTCACAAATAGAGTTGCGGATTTTGGCTCATTTAAGTCAAGAACCAAAGTTATTACAAGCATATCAGCAAAATCAAGATATTCACACAGTAACTGCTCAATTGGTTTTTGAAAAGTCAGATATTACAGCAGATGAACGCCGAATCGCCAAAACAATTAATTTTGGTGTAATCTATGGTATGGGTTCGCTGAAGTTTTCCCGTTCCACAGGCATAGATAAAACCATTGCCAATGAGTTTATTAAACGGTTTAATACACGTTATCCCCAAGTTTTTGCTTATTTAGAAAGAGTAAAAAAACAAGCGATCGCCCAGGGTTATGTACAAACCATTCTCGGTCGTCGGCGTTATTTTGAGTTTACCAATAACACTTTACGACAACTCAAAGGCACTAACCCAGAAGAGATTGACCTGAGTAAGTTAAAAAATCTGGGTGCTGACAACGCCGGTTTATTACGTTCTGCCGCTAATGCTCCCATTCAAGGATCTAGTGCTGATATCATTAAAATTGCCATGATCCGACTGGATGATGTCCTGCAGAAATATCAGGCGCGATTGTTATTACAAGTTCACGACGAGTTAGTATTTGAAGTTCCCCCCCAGGAGTGGGAAGAGTTGCAACCACAAATTAAATCAGTCATGGAAAATGCCGTATCTTTGACTGTACCGTTACTAGTAGAAGTCAGGGCTGGTAATAATTGGATGGAGACAAAATAGTTAAAAATAGTTAAAAATAGTTACATATGATTGCCCATAAACTCCCTATTTCAGATCATCCAATTGGTATTTAAACCTTCAACAATCAAACCTAGCACAACTTACCAACAAAACATAAGCCCAGATCCCCGAATTTGGCAATAGATCAGGGATCTTGCTCTCAAAAATCTCCTCAACAGAAATCTTTACTATTCCCCATTTCCTAAAGATTACTTTCAATAATCTGACGATATTCGCTCTTTTGCTTCACCCCTTTAACTTCCTTGAGCAATTCCTTATCCTTAAAGAATTGAACTGTTGGTGTTCCGGTGATGTTAGCATTTTCAGCAATATCGCCGTCTTGGTCAATGTCAATTTCTACAAAATGAATTTTACCCTCAAACTCATTCACCACCTTATTTAAGATGGGCTTGAGAGTGTGACAAGGACCGCACCCAGGAGCAATGTACTTTACCATCAGCAAGCGATCGCTTTCGTGGAATAATTTCCTCAGAGCATAACCCCCTTCATGGCGAGTGGCTTGGATATCAAATCCCGCTTCCTCCTCTGGTTCAGTTTTCTTGCTTGGCTGTTGTTCCAATTCATTAACTGCTGTAGCTGACTGATGGTGAAACTCCCTAATTAAATTCCTTGAAGATAACCAGCGTTCCGCCAACATAGCCCCCATACAGCCAGTACCGGCTGCTGTAATTGCTTGACGAAATTCATGGTCTTGCACATCCCCAGCAGCAAACACACCCTCCACACTCGTTTCTACAGAACCGTTCTTAGTGACAATGTAACCCAACTCATCTAGTTCTAGCTGTCCCTTAAATAAAGTAGTATTGGGAGTGTGACCAATAGCATAAAATAAACCCTTAGCCTCGAGTTCCCGTTCCTCCCCCGTTTGATTATTACGCACCCTCACCCCCTCCATGTGACCATTACCGAAGATATCCACCGCCTCAGTGTACCAATGCACATGGATTTTGGGGTTACTCAAAAGTCGGTCTTGCATAGCTTTAGACGCTCGCATCTCACCAGAACGCACCAACAAATTAACCTTAGAACCATATTTAGTCAAATAAATAGACTCCTCCGCAGCCGAGTCACCACCACCAATCACAGCTAACTCCACACCGTGAAAAATTGGTGTTGCGCCATCGCAAATTGCACAAGCAGAAATACCCCGACTCCAAAACTTATCTTCGCTAGGTAAACCCAAACGCTTGGCGGTTGCACCAGTAGCTATAACTATACTATGGGTTTTCACTTCCCTTTCTTGGGAATGGATGATAAAAGGACGCTGACTCAAATCAACAGACATGACATCCTCAGTGTATAACTCAGCCCCCCAGCGTTCAGCTTGCGCCTTCATTAGATCCATAAGTTCCGGCCCAGTAATACCTTCAGGAAAGCCCGGAAAGTTTTCTACTTCCGTAGTTGTCATCAGCTGTCCACCAGGTAAACCCCCCATTTCAAAGCCTTCAAATACCACCGGTTTTAAATTCGCTCTTCCTGCATAGATAGCAGCTGTATATCCGGCGGGTCCAGAACCAATAATAACCAAGTTTTCTACAGTCGGGTTAGTCATAATCCCTAAATAAACTCATAACGACTACGGTTAATATAGCATAATCGGCTCCAACAGAGCAACCAAAGAAAACATAGCAAGCCCTGCTGTGGTACTGTGTTATAAATCTAAAAATTAGGTAAATTAGCTAGTTAATCATGTGCTAAGGTGTGTTAACTAATGCTATACTTTCGTTGCTTTGCATCAGAAAACCCCGAAATTTCCCGGAGAAGTTGCCATGGTAAATATAGAATCTGAGTTACTAGAAAAAATTCGTCAGCAATTTGACAGTTCTCCCTATCCCAGAATACCCCTTGATACATCGCCTAAATCACAATCCAATTTACTTTATACTCATAGCCTAGTTACATCTTATTACCTAAGAAACCAAAAAATTATAGATACCAAAGACAAACTAATTTTAGATGCTGGATGTGGCACTGGTTATAAATCTTTAGTATTAGCAGAAGCCAATCCAGGGGCAAAAATAGTCGGTGTTGACATATCCGCAGAATCAATTAAATTAGCTCGACAACGCTTAGAGTATCATGGATTTGATCAGGCAGAGTTTCATGTTTTAGCTGTCGAGGATTTACCCACCTTAAACTACCAATTTGATTATATTAACTGTGATGAATTATTGTATCTCTTTCCCGACTTGACCGTAGCCCTAAAAGCCATGAAAGCAGTTTTAAAACCAGATGGTATTATTCGTAGTAATTTACATAGCTCTATTCAGAGAGTTAACTATTTCAACGCTCAAAAAGTCTTCACCATGATGGGTTTACTAGAAGAAAATCCAGAAGACATGGAAATGGAAATTGTCGTAGACACCATGAAAGCCCTAAAAGATAGCGTCAAACTAAAAGCAACAACCTGGAATTCCAGTTATGAAGGAGAAGACGGAAAAGAGCAAATTTTAATGAACTTCCTGTTTCAAGGCGATAAAGGTTACACCGTAACTGATATGTTTACAGCTTTGGCAGCATCTGACCTAGAGTTTATTAGTATGGTTAACTGGCGAGATTGGGAATTAATGGATTTATTCCAAGAGCCAGATAATTTACCTGCTTTTCTAGGAATGAGCTTACCAGACACCTCTATAGAACAGCGCCTACAGTTATTTGAACTACTACATCCCGTTCATCGCCTCATTGACTTTTGGTGTGGTCATCCTCACCCAGCACAGCACATCTTACCAGTTGCAAAATGGAGTGACTCTGATTGGCGAGCAGCTAAGGTGTATCTATGTCCTCAGTTAAAAACACCCCAATTCCAAGAAGACCTCATAGCTTGTGTGAGAGAAGTTCGTCCGTTTCCCATCAGTCAATATTTATCCTCCTCAGAAGGACTTGTAAGTATAGATAGCTCAACAGCACCTTGCTTAATCCCTTTATTAGACCAACCCCAGCACATGATGTCTCTAGTGGAGCGTTGGAAAAAAATTAGACCAATTGATCCCGTCACCTTAACCCCTACAGATGAGCAGCAAGCCTTTAATATAGTACAACAGTTGCTATTCAAGCTAGAAAGTCTTGGTTACCTAATGTTAGAGCCTCAAGCTTCATAGGCCACATAAATAAAAAAATTGTTTTGCTGGGGTGATATGAAACTAACTAGCAGTGGGTAAGTTATGTCCAGAACGGAAAGCCTACTTACACGACAAATAAAACACTTATGAAGACCGAACTAAAAGCCAAGTTTCTACAACACATCCTCAAAAAAAAGAAAGAAGACGAAGGTTTTACCTTAATTGAGTTGCTGGTTGTTATTATCATCATTGGTATTTTATCCGCCATTGCCTTGCCTTCTTTCCTCAACCAAGCAGCCAAGGCCAAACAATCAGAAGCAAAAACCTACGTTTCTACAGTCAACAAAGCGCAGCAGTCTTACCGAGTAGAAAACACAGCGTTTGCTGCTTCCGTTGAACCTCTGCAAATTGGTATTTCTAGTGAAACCACTGATTATAGATATACTCTTGGTGCAGGTCCCAACACTGCCAGTGTTCTCGCCACACCAAAGGATATCACTGCTCTCAGAGGTTTTTCTGGTGGTGTGGCCATTCTCGCCAGTGGACAAACCACAGCTATTGCCTGTCAGACCAAGGGAGTACAGAATGTAAACAACGTTGCTATACCGACATTAGCTCCTGCTGCAGCAACAGCCGCCGCCGGTGCATCATGTGGCGGCAATATGGAAGATATGAAATAAAGTTTAATTTTTAGTGATTAGCAATGCTAGATGAATTGAAGCGCATCTGGCATTTTTTTCACCTAATCTAGGGATTGACCGATGTTAATTCCTACATTGCTTTTAATAAAATTAACAACCACTTCCAGGTTCTGCATCATGAGTACTCAGTTAGACAATCAAATTTATTCAACTCCAACTTTGGTTAGCATTCAAGAATATGAACAGAAAATTATCGAAAATCCCCTAGAATTGACTAATTATTGGTATTTAGGATTAGCCTTATTATTGGCGGGCAGAGAAGAAGAAGCACAAATTACATGGATGACTCCTATACTAGAATTTGGAGAACAGGAGTCAGCAGAATGGCTGCAACAGTTAACAAAAATTTTAGCCAATGCTGCTCAAGAACAAGCAGCCAACTCTAACTATCAACTAGCTTGGGTGATTCGTCAACACCTGAGAGAATTTATCCCTGATGATATTAATAATCTTTTAAACATAATTGATCTAGACATTGACTTAAAAATTCAAAACTGGGAAACAAATATTAATCAATTAATTGCTATTATACCTCAACTAACACACCCCCCTGTTTTTCAGGAAGAATTATTAATTCAGGTGATTGAAAAATTAGTTCATATTGATCCTGTTACTCCCCCTCCCTGTGTTGAGCTATTGGTTGAAGCGTTTATACCTCATTTATCCACATCAAAGACTATTATTAAACTACTAAGCGGGAAGGCTGAAGCCTATTATCGGTTTTCTCTGTACCATATTTCCGTTTATTTTGCCAAATTGGCTCTCCGTTTAGAACCGAATAATTTAGATTGCATTAGAAAAGTAATTGTACCTTTACAAATTCTGGGGAATAATTATCTCAAAGAGTCTATTGATTGGGTGAAAAAATATTTAGAAATCGCTCAAGAACCAATTGCTCAAATAGTTGGTAATCATTCTTTACTAGAAGGATTATTAACTGCTTGTGAAAGTTGGCAAGAATCTGTGCAAGCCTATGAAAAATATAAACTATTGTTATCTAACATTGTTACAAATAACAGAAAACCTGAAAGTTTAATTCAAATTTTATCCGTTGGTTCCTATTTACTATACATGGAAGATAATCCCGGTGAAAATAGATTAATTCGCAATAAATTAGCTGCTTTATGTCAACAGATGTTATGGAAAAGTTTTTCCCAAGATATCGATAAATATCAAAAACGTTTTCAATCCCCTCGTCCTGGTTTGAGTGAACGTCCCTTGAGAATAGGTTATTTATCAGAATGTTTTCGCACGCACTCTGTTGGTATTTTGGCGTGGTGGTTATTAAAATATCATAATCGGCAGCAATTTGATATTTATTTATATTCTTCACGAGAGAATATTAACGACCCAAAACAACAAGCTTATAAACAAGAATTTGGTGAGCGTTTTCATCAAGAATGTCTCTCTATGGTGGGAATGGCAGATAAAATTAACCAAGATGAAATAGATATTTTGGTAGATTTAGATAGTTTAACTTCCTATGGTAGTTGTGCTATTTTAGCCCTTAAACCAGCACCTATTCAAGTTAGTTGGTTAGGCTATGATGCTACTGGTTTTCCCACGGTTGATTATTTTATTGCTGATCACTATGTTTTACCACAATCAGCCCAAGATTATTATACTGAGAAGATTTGGCGACTACCTAAAAATTATATTGGTATTGACGGCTTTATTGTGGGAACACCAACTATTAGTAGAGAATCTTTAAATATTCCTAATGACGGGGTTGTTTATTATAGTTCCCAAACCGGATTAAAACGTAATCCGCATAATATCCGGTTACAAATGCAAATTATTAAACAAGTTCCTCATAGTTATTTTCTCCTTAAAAGTCATCGTGCTAATCATCAAGATTTACAAGACTTTATCACCCCCATTGCTGAAGCAGAGGGAGTTGATTTAGAATGCTTAAGATTTTTACCTGCTGCACCCACAGATACAGAACACCGCGCTAATTTAGCCATTGCTGATATAATTTTAGATACCTACCCCTACAACGGTGCAACCACCACCCTAGAAACTCTGTGGATGGGTATACCTTTAGTAACCAGAGTGGGAGAACAATTTGCAGCCCGTAACAGCTATACCATGATGATGAATGTGGGAGTTACAGAAGGTTTAGCCTGGAGTGATGCAGAGTATATAGAATGGGGTGTAAGGTTAGGTAAAGACGAAAAATTAAGACAACAAATAGCGTGGAAGTTGCGACAGTCAAAACAAACCTCACCCCTATGGAATGGTAAAAAATTTGCCCAGGAAATGGAGAATGCTTATCAACAAATGTGGCAAAAGTATGTGGAAAAATAGGTAACAGTAAATACTTCCTAGTGACCCAGCATTCAAGTCCTGACTACCAACACACTAACATTTCTCATTTATCACCTGTTGATAAAATGCTTCTAAAGCCGTAACACAGGTTTTATCATCAAAAACACGATGGTGACTTTGACTGATTCTTTCGGCGATGCTATAGCGCCAATGAGAATCTAATCCTAATTTAACTGCTATCTCTATATATTCTGCTTCTGAATTAGCTATAGTATCAGTGATACCTAACATTTTTAAGAAAGCATAGGAATGACGACCACGCATAAATTCACCTGGACAGGTAACTATAGGTAAATTAGAGGCGATCGCACTTAAAGTTGTAAATCCTCCATTCCAACCCAAGGTATCCAAGTAAACATCACTAATTAGATATAATTGCAAAAATTCATCATGGCTTTGTCTTGGTAAGATAATACAATACTGTTCACTATCTAAACCCAATTTAGCAAATGCTTTTTGCAAACGTTGACGAAATAGATTTGTGATATATTTACCTTCTGGTGCTGAGATAAATAAAAATTTGGCATTGGTTACTTGTTTGGCGATCGCCGGGAAAATATAATCATATTGTGGTAAATACTTAAAAGTAGACTGACAACTCAAATAAACAATAGAATTTTCAGCTATCCCCCATTCTGTACGAGTTTTCTTAAGTTTAGGTAAAAGTGGCTTTTCATAACAGATACTTATATTTGGCAAGGTGATTAGGGTTTCTGAATAATGTTCTTGAGCATTTTCAGGTTCCATCAATTCACTAGATAAATAATAGTCAACTGTAGATAACCCAGAGGTTATAGGATGTCCCCACCCCATACATTGAACAGGTGCTAATCGCAAACTAGCCAGCTGTGCATCTATCGGGTTCATCCCAATGGCAGGAAATACTAAAATGTGCAGTTTATCAATAATAATTTGTTTACAAATTGCCTCTAAATCATTGGGCATATGCACAAAAGAATAACTATATAATCGAAACTGTTCTGTTACCTCATCTCTATACCCTCCAACATGATAACAGTAAACTTGGAAATTCTGGCGATTATGATTTTTAATCCATCCTAAAGAACCATTTGCACCATTATGATTATACAAATGACTAGAAACGTAACCTACTCTAATTTTCTCTCCTGGTTGCAGATGGGTAAATGGTAAATCTTTACACCATTGAGGATAATGGGCGGCCATGATTTGATGGACTATCTGCCCATACTTTCTTTGTAAATCTACATCATTTTGACATTGATATGCTAAATAAAAATTTGTTTGCTTACCAATAACCTCCAAGACATTTTTAGAATTTATCTCTGTATCTAAGTCGGGATTTTGCCCTAATGACTCTAATCCCGCCTTAAAATATTTTCTACAAGCTTCTATTTCTTCTATATCTTGGTATAGAGGAGGTAAGACCCGCAAACTGGCTATTTGAATTAGTAAATTATTTGGTAATAAATGTAATACTGATTGGCTTTCTTCAATAGCTTCTTTTGTTTTGCCTAATGCGTGTAAGCTGCGTAATAAATGTAAGTATGAGTTGTTAGCTTCAGGATTAATACTGATTACCTGTTTATACAGTTGAATAGCTTCTTCAAATTCACCTTGTTGAAAATAGGAAAATCCTTTGTAGAATAAAGACTCTAATTGACAGTTTTTTAGTTTATATGCCAAGCTTAATTTATCTAAAATATCAGCACTTTTTGGTTGAAGATCGAATGCCTTTTTATAACATAAAATTGCTCCATTAATATTGCGGTAATTTATTAAATATAAATTACCTAAGTTAAGATGTCCACCAAAATGCAATGGGTTAGCGCTAATAGCTTTTTTAAAAAAAAATTCTGCCTTATCTAATTCATTTTTTCCTAAAAAAATATTTCCTAAATTATTATAAGCATCAATTAAATTGGGGTCTAGTTTAATAGCTGTTTCATAAGCCTGTATAGCTTGGTCAATTTGGACTTTCTCTAATATCAAACCACTTGTATAATGATATATGCCTTGACGATCATCAATTTTTAACGTTTGATTTAAACAATCTAGTGCTTGTAAATATTCTCCTTTTTCATAATATAAAATCCCTAAGTTGTGCCAAATATTAGCATTACTTTTATTAACTTGCAATAGGTTTAAATATATTTTCTCTGCTTGGAGATACTGTTTATTTTTAAATAAAAATGATGCTTTTGAGGCTTGAGAATCAACAAAATTTGCTATTTCTAGTTTTGTAATGTTATTGATAGATTCTTGAATTGGGCAGTCTAAGGTCATATCATCAGATAAATCTCTGTAAATATCCCAACTTAATATTTGTATGCCATTCCATAATAAATAATCTTCATCAGCAAAATCTAACATTAATCTGGCTGCGGAATGAGTAGCAACAAAATCTCTCACAGCTTGTTGGCAAGATTGCCATTGACAATTGGTAATGATCATGATACACTGAGGACTAATGACTGTTTGAACAGCAAGTAATCCTAGTAAATAAGAACGGTAGTTTTGACTGGCATCATAAAAATATACACCGATTTTATCTGTCAATTCTTCGTTTTTAAATTCCCTAAAAAATTCTTCAAAACCTTGATAACAAAAAAATACTTGATTAGCAACATTGAATTTTTCTATATTATTCGCTAACTTTTCTAAATTGTCGCTTTCTATATCTAATTCAGAAAAATCATCCACTGCATAGGCTTTTTTATCTGGATTATTTATTAGTGCTGATATTAAACTTGCTCCTGGAAATGTCCCAATTTCACAGTAAATTTCATCTTCATCCAGACAAGATACAGCAAAATTTAACAGTTGCATAACATTAGGAGATATCATACCATTAACTTGTGTCAGGATAGATTGAAAAATGTCTGATTTAGGATGACAAGCTGCTTCTCCCCAATTATTAAATAGTTCAGGTAACTGTAGTTGAAATCTTTGATAGTCCATAATTACTATATAAATCGGTAAATTTGTTCTCAAATTCTGAGCAGAAGATGTTTGACAAGTGGGAAATTTAATTATAGTACACCTGATCCCTAATTAAAACATCCGGTCACATTTGAGCCAAGCTATCCAATTGATAACTTTCTAACTTGCTACCTGACAGTTGATCTAAAGCTACTTCATCCTCATTATCAAGAATTAATCTCCCGTAAATTCGAGGTAATAAAGATTGCCATTGGATATCTCCTAACTCATCCATAATAGAGATATTTATGGTATTATTAATATCTACGCTCTCCATCAGCAAATTCATTACTACACTGGCTAAAAACATTTCTGCATCCTCAGCAGCAATGTTACGTGCGTTAATAATTAGGGTAATTTTTTCATGTTCAGGATGAGTGGCTAATGTTTGTATTACCCCCTGTAACTCTAAACCCACTTTGTCCTCCGGTTGCGTCCAGTCAGGGAAAATGATATAGTTAATTTCTCTCAGATTCAAAAATAGCAAGGTTGCATCAACTAAAGCTTGACTAATAATCTCCGCCATTTTTATCCAAGAAAACTTTTTACACTGGTCTAAACCTGCATTAATTAAAGTATTTCTCACTGTTGGTTTTTGTACTTCACATAAAGCCTCAGCTAATCCAGTGACATCATCATCATTGACATATATTGCCGCTTCCCCTGCTACTTCTGGAATAGAAGCATTAGGACAGGTAATAACAGGACAGCCACAAGCTAATGCTTCTAAAACCGGGAGTCCAAAACCTTCATATTTAGATGGGTAAACTAAAGCCACTGCGCCTGCATAAGCTAATCTTAATTCTTCATCAGTTAATTGCAATCCATGAAAAGTACACCCTGCTGTATATTGTCGCCATTCTTGAGGTAACTGGCTACCAGCACCGGTAGCTACAATATCAAAACTTTGCTTATTGGTTAATTGACTGAAGGCTTGAAAAAATAAAATTGAATTTTTATATCCCTGTAAAGCACCCAGTAGAAAATAAGGTTTGTTGATGCCATACTTATGTTTAAAACTATTAATTTCATTTTCAGCAGCAGGAGAGAAAACAGGATCTACGCCACAGTGAGCAATGGTAATTGATTCTAAAGGTATATCAGGAAAACATTTGTTTAGGTCTTGACCTGTGTTTTCTGATATAGAAATATAGGCTGATGCGTGTTTTATGGCATGATGTTTTTCAAGCCACATATGTTCATTTAAATTGCTCCCTAATACCTCGGGAATCATATCATAGGCCATAAATACCGAAGTGGTTTCCATGGGAGTGGTATAGTAGGTAGAAATAAATAATTTCCCTTGTTCTTCTGCACATATTTTTTGCAACATTTGTTTATCAGCTTCAGTATTGTTATAATCGTAGGCTGGAATACTTCGATAACGAATACCATTAATTTGGGGTGCAGTATTGGCTCTGTCTAAAACTAATATATGCCCGGCAAATTCACTGCTTGCCCATTGTGCTAATAAACTGCGCCATACCCTGGCAATTCCTGTATTATATAATTGAAAAAATACTCCATCAATAATTATTATTGGTTGTTTAATTTGTGTAATGTTTATCGACTTAATCGATTTAGTAATATTTAACACTTGAGTGTTGAGATTTTTTTTATTAATGACTTGATTAAAATCACGCATCAATAGTGATTGTTTTTCAGGAGGGCGCAATTTATTGTTCGTTAATTTTACAAACATATCTTGGGGTAAATTTTCTCTTTCCGTCAATAAGTGTAAAGACTTGCCATTAGTATATAGTTTCAGATGGTAATTACTTGCTAATATTTCTAAGGATTTGCGCGTATATATTGAAATGTGTTGTCCTTCATGGGGAGCGTAATACCACCACTGGCCTGGTCTGGGATTATCTTCTGGTAATAACTCTGTACTAAATAATATATTAGGACATAAATCAATAATTTCTTTGACTTCTTGCCTAGGATTAGTTAAATGTTCAAATAACTCAAAAGCAGTAATTACTTCTAAATTGGCTTGAGCATTTTCCTGTAATTCAAATTCCTGGGCAAATATATTTTGACAAAACCTATCAAACCAGTAAAAATCAAAGCCTTTATCTCTCATTAACCGGACAAATAGCCCATATCCCCCTCCATAATCTAGAAACTTAGCTTCATGATTAAAATACTTGAACAACAATTTCCCAGTAATATCTGCCATTATATTATTACGATACACTAAGCCAACATCACTAATAGCGATCGCCTGAGAATAAGCTTCTTGTAACCAGTAGGGCTGTTCTGTTTGTACGAAACCACAGTTAGAACATTGAAAATAATTTACATCATATTTTTGCAACACTTTGGCAGTGGCAAAATAATGAGAGTCCGAATGGCAAATTTTACATTTTGGTGAGAGCCAGACAGGTTTTGTTGGTGTTTTGGTGGTTCTAGTGCCACTGTATTGTGTTTGTTCAGTAAAGTCATCAGCCGCAATATGTCTCTCGATGATTGGAGGATGTTGCATGGGAAAATTCATGGGTTCCACCGCCATATTAGCCAAGGGGCTATCCTTCATTGTTGTATGAGTGCCAGAACCGAACCCAAGATTAGAAACCAAGTTAACCTGGGGTAAGATAGTTAAGCCATGATTCAGCCAAAGGGTGTATTCCCAGACAAGATCCCACGGGTTTGACTTGTTATAGGTAGCTTGAAACACTCCTGACCAAAAATCAGCAGCTTGCTGGTGGGACAGTAAATCATGTAACCAACCATGATTTTTTAACTCTGGCCATAGCTCCATGGAATCATCATACTTTTTCCAAGCCCTGCGCCAAGTTGCCCAACCCCAACAATGAACATAACGAGAGAAGTAATAACTATATTCTGTTGGATTACGTCCAAATTGGAAGTTATCACCAGAAATCATCATAATGCGCTGTTCATCATCATATTTTATTAACAATTCCTGACAGTATCGGAAAAAACTATGATGGGGCAAACAGTCATCTTCTAATATAATTGCTGTTTCTACCTGGTCAAACACCCAGTCTAAACCACTACTAACTCTTTGACGACAACCTAAATTTACATCAGAGTAGTTAGTTAATACCTCACACTGCCAATCAACTTGATTAATTATGGCTCTGGCTGCGGCACATTGTTCTGCTTCCCCTGGGTGATTAAGTCTCGGTCCATCGGCGATAACTAATAACTTAGGCGGTTTTGCTTGGCGAATGGCTGCAAATACCTTGGCCGTGGTTTCTGGTCGGTTAAATATGATTAAAGCCACTGGTGTGGTTAATTGCCAATTATCGTTATCCTGTTGGCATTCCTGTAGTTTGTTTTTTATATCAGTATTGCTATTCATATAAACCTTATGTTGTGATTTTTGACGGTTCGTTTGTGGACTATTCAATAATCCCCCGGCTTTTAGATGTGAGGAGTATCAAGTATAAATTTAAATTAATTAGTTTCATATCACTATTTAGAATACCCACAAGTTCACAAAAAATATCATCTAGGCTACAGATAAAAAGTTTTTCATAAAATCTCAACCACAGGGCTTTCAGCATTGACCGAAAAATGAGAGAATAGTAAATCAACCCATTACAAAACTTTAAATACACAGATCATGGTCAAAATCCAGTTTTCTAGAGGTATTGACGAAAAAGTAATTCCAGAGGTACGCTTAACGCGATCGCGCAGTGGCGACAGTGGTACAGCAACATTTATCTTTAAAAACCCCCAAATATTAGCACAAGGTAGCACCGAAGATATTACCGGGATGTATTTAATTGACGAAGAAGGAGAAATAGTTACCCGCGAAGTAAAAGGTAAGTTTATTAACGGTAAACCAGAAGCCCTAGAAGCACTTCATCTAATGAAATCCGCCGCAGAATGGGATCGCTTTATGCGCTTCATGGAACGATATGCAGAACAAAATGATTTGGAATTTAACAAATCTGAATAGATACTGTGGATATTGACACAGTGCAAATGTGTGTCCCATAGCACTTTTGTAGGGGCAATTCATCAGTTGTCTCTACATTCCCATCCTAGACTACAAGGCTGAAAAAACCCCCAGACTCAGCAGGGGGTGATAGCTTCTTAAACTAGTTTGTTAAAAATTGGCAAAATCTTAAAAACGTGCGATCGCTAAACAAAGAATCGCCAAAATCCCAGCGATAATGTAAAATACCGCTACAACCTGCAATTCCGACCAGCCACTTAATTCTAGGTGATGGTGTAAAGGAGCCATTTTGAACAAACGCTTACCTTTACCATCCGCCCCCTTAGTAGCCTTGTAATAACTCACTTGGGCTATTACAGAAAGAGTTTCCACAAAAAATACCCCACTGAGAATAAATAGCACTACTAAACTATTAGTTAGTAACGCCACCGCAGCCAAAGCCCCCCCCAGAGCCAACGAACCAGTATCACCCATGAATACCCGGGCCGGGTTGCGGTTATGCGCTAAAAAACCCAAGCAGCCACCGCTTAATCCAGCACAAAAGATCATCAATCCAGGGTAACTTGGCGCAATGACCGCACCCAAACCCAGTAAAGCAATAGCCACAGTTCCCGCAGCTAAACCATCCACACCATCAGTTAAATTAGTAGCGTTACTTTCCGCCACCAACACAAAGCCAGCTAAAGGCCAAAATAAAAATCCTAAAGGCAGTGCAAAACTAACCCAAGGTAAGGCAATACTTGTCAAATGAGAATGTTCAGTAGACATTACCCACAGACAAAACATCACAGCAAACGCAATTTGCAAAGCCAGTTTCATCCTAGGGGATATGCCCTTATTTGATTTGCGCCGCAGAATTTGCCAATCATCCAGCCAGCCCACCAACCCATAACTTAAAGTCAAAGCAGACACAGCCAGCACTTCTGTGGCAAAATTAGACAACAAGCAGCCCGTCACCACACCCACAGGGACAAAGAATATACCCCCCATAGTAGGAGTACCAGCCTTTTTTAAATGGGCTTGGGGTCCATCTTCCCGGATCACTTGCCCTGTTTTCAGTGCTTGCAGCATTGGTATTACTAAAAAGCCCATCACACCTGAAATCAGCGCCGACAGCAACAATGGTAAAGTCAGTGACATACTTTGCCAGGGTGTTCTGTTACTTAGCCAATCTAGTATCAGTGCTGCCACACTCAGGGCCGCCATCAAACCAGAAGCTAATCTAATACCAGAAATGTTTAATCCTTGGTTAGGAGACAATTTAGCGTCCACAGAATTTCCCTTCACTCCACACTTTTAAAGTTAAGCTAAAATTAAGCTAAAATTAAGCTAAAATTCAACCATGAGAAAAATAAATTTTAACTACCACAGCACAGCAAACATGAATAGAATATATTTTTATCATGTGACTTTGGCGCTGTAGTACTCATTCTCAGCCCTGGTGGGTTAGTCTTCCTCTAAACTAACTTCACCGTCATCATCCATCTCAAAATCCTCCATTCCATCTTCCGTAGCCAAAAAATCCGATATTTCCTCTTCTGGTTCAGAAAATCCGGCTTCTTGAACATTACGCGCCACAAGGCGACCTTGAAGTTGTAACCAGTCCAACATAGAAGATTCCTGCTTTAATGGAATGACTGGTGCGCGTTGGTTGCGGGGTTGTTCGCTTAAGGGAGAATTTAACATATATACAAACCGACTAAAACGTTTATGCAACTAGACATTAAGAAGTCTATCACTGACAAGGGATAATTTAATTATTCATTCGGACCAGGCTTTAATTAATCCGTAAGCTCACATAAATATTAAATATTAAATAAAATATTTAATCCTGATCATCTTTGAGGTACTCACAATGCTTGGCAAAGCAAATCTCATGGAAGCCATGGCTGGCACAAATCGCGGTTTACTAGCAAGTGAATCACAAAAACAGGCTATCTTAGCAGCGATCGCCAACTTGGAAGACCTGAACCCCACCCCTCGTCCCTTAGAAGCAAGTAGTTTGCTTGATGGCGATTGGCGGTTAATATACACAACTAGCAAAGCTTTATTAAACTTAGATCGCCTACCTTTATGTAAACTGGGTCAAATTTATCAGTGTATCCGGGTCAACACTAGCAGTGTTTATAACATTGCCGAAATTTACGGCTTACCCCCTCTAGAAGGATTAGTTAGTGTAGCTGCTAAATTTGAACCTGTTTCCCAACAACGCGTCCAAGTTAAATTTCAGCGCTCTATTATCGGTTTAAAACGTTTAATAGATTACCGTTCCCCCCGCGATTTTATTCAGCAAATTGAAGCTCATAAAAAATTTACGGCTTTTGATACTCCCTTAAACAGTGACAAACAGCAAGGCTGGTTAGATATTACTTATATAGATAGCGACTTGCGGGTTGGCAGGGGTAACGAAGGTAGTGTGTTTGTTTTGAGCAAAACATAATTTTTTTTACTTTTTGTACGTGCGCCCAAAGCATAACCGATGATGCGATTTCTGTCAAGTAGGGTGTGACACCTATTTTGGTTTGTCCCGATAAATAACTTAACAAAACTGCTAGACAAGACCTTGAGGATGTACAGTGAAATCAATTAGCCCGATATATTCTTCATTGATTCATTAAAAAGGAAGATAGTCATGGTTCAACGTGGTTCTAAAGTTCGTATTCTCCGCCCAGAATCCTACTGGTTTCAGGAAGTAGGTACCGTGGCTTCCATCGACCAAAGCGGCATTAAATACCCAGTAATTGTCCGGTTTGATAAGGTCAACTACTCTGGTATCAACACCAATAACTTTTCCATTGAGGAATTACTTGAGGTAGAAGCACCCAAAGCCAAAGCCACAAAGCCAAAATAAGCAGCAAGGCAACAGAGCGGATACATTAGTCATTAGTCATTAGTCACCAGTCATAATGACTAGATAAAATCCGCCTGTTTAATTAGCTTAAATGCCTGAACTGCCTGAAGTAGAAATAGTCCGCAGGGGTCTAAATCAATTCACCCTGCACCAAGAGATTACGGGGGGAGATGTGTTACTGAATAGAACCATCGCCCACCCCATTTCAGTTGACCAATTTATCCCCCATCTGACCGGAAGTGCGATCGCTACTTGGCACCGTCGGGGTAAATATCTCCTAGCCGAACTCACCCCATCACCCCAGACCCATTGGCTTGGCGTTCATTTGCGAATGACCGGTCAATTACTCTGGCTACATCAAGACCAACCATTACAAAAACATACTAGACTCAGACTATACTTCCAGCATCAGCAAGAATTACGCTTTGTTGACCAACGCACATTCGGAAAAATCTGGTATGTTCCCCCTCATCTCCCAGTAGAAACCATCATCACAGGTTTAGCAAAACTCGCATTAGACCCTTTTTCGCCCTTATTTACCCTTGAGTATTTAGCACATCAACTACAAAAATCTCGTCGTTTGATTAAAACCGCCCTACTAGATCAGTCAATAGTTGCTGGATTGGGTAATATTTATGCCGATGAAGCCTTGTTTAAAAGCCGTATATTACCAACAACCCCCTGCGCTGATTTGCAAAGCCAACAAATTGAATCTTTAAGAACAGCCATCATTGAAGTTTTATCAGCCAGTATTGCAGCTGGTGGCACAACTTTTAGTAATTTCCTCAATGTTACAGGTATCAATGGCAATTATGGCAATGATGCGTGGGTTTATAATCGTGCTAGTCAGCCTTGTAGAGTCTGTGGTAATTTAATTGAACGGATCAAGTTAGCCGGGCGTTCAAGTCATTTTTGTTCTCACTGTCAGAAATAGTTGTCCATCAGGGGGTTATATTTTTTGAGCAAAAAAATTGCCCCACCGCCTCTTGGGTCAAGATAAAATTCTCAATATAAGCAACTATAAACTTACCAGGAAAACTCATGTCCGTGAAAAAAGGAGATATAGTTCGCGCCGTGCGCGAAAAATTGGAAAATAGTTTAGAAGCTCAAGCTAGTGACCCTCGCTTTCCTGCTTATTTGTTTGATAGCCAAGGGGAAATTGTAGATATTAAGGGTGATTACGCCTTGGTCAAGTTTGGCAAAGTACCAACACCCAATATTTGGTTAAAATTGGAGCAGTTAGAAGAATTTAAATAACACATCAGTCCTCATCTCCCTCCCCACACAACCAGGGAGGGGAAAAGTTTGATTGACCATAATAATTATGTCTTATTCTCCCTCTAGCCCAATCTGTGCGGAATAATACTAATCAAGCCAATCAAGCCCAAGAGATTTTGTCCAGGAAATCATGATTTTCATCATCAAGACTGCTATGGTGAGTTTTACCCCCATTTTTCACGTTCTATGCCTAAAAAACAAAGGTTTCCTCACCTAGTGGGTTCTAAATGGACAGCACAGACCAAAATAGACGGTTGGCGACACTTTCAAGTAGTTAACCGTAAAAATCAGAGTAAGTGGGTATACGCCGAAATGGTCGCCGCCTGTGATCCCAGTGTTCGTTTTTGGTTAAATGCCAAATTACTACAAGATGAATCTCAGTGGCAAGCTGGCTGGCAGTCTCTCCAAGAAATGCAACCAGTAGAATCGGAAAATTAATAAATTAATAATTTATTACAAACAAATTAATAACAGACTTAAATCATAACTCAAATGGTCTTGGCAATCCCTTGTATGTGCCAATATTCTATTATTGTTATTTATGATTGCCTAGGTAGTCTTTGTGTTCAACCTTCCATTTCAGCCCATTTAGCTGGGGATCAGCCCGGTTAAACGGTAGTTTAAATGGCTCTAAAGTATATACACAACTACATATATCTATTTTTGTCTTTTGTCACTCTTTTATATAAAAAATACATAAAACTAATAAAAAATAGCTTATTCAGCTAAAATAACCGTTTTAGTTGGATATTATTCCCTAAAAATCTTATATTCTTCTTAAGAAAACCAATAAATAGATTTTTCATATTTCCCCCCCCTTTCCTTTCCCTGTAGTTTCGACAATAATGGCAATCACGGTGAAAGCAAAACATTATCAGAGGCAAACAACAGTGAAATTAGCAGTTTATGGAAAAGGTGGCATTGGTAAATCCACAACTAGCTGTAACATATCCGTCGCCCTAGCTAAACGCGGACAGAAAGTTCTGCAAATTGGTTGTGACCCCAAACACGACAGCACTTTCACCCTCACAGGTTTTTTGATTCCCACCATTATCGACACCCTCCAACAAAAAGACTACCACTACGAAGATGTTTGGCCAGAAGATGTAATTTATCCAGGCTATGGGGGTGTAGATTGCGTAGAAGCTGGCGGACCCCCTGCTGGCGCTGGTTGTGGTGGGTACGTGGTAGGAGAAACAGTAAAACTACTCAAAGAACTCAACGCTTTTGATGAGTATGACGTGATTTTGTTTGATGTCTTGGGTGACGTTGTTTGTGGTGGTTTTGCAGCCCCACTCAACTATGCTGACTACTGCTTGATTGTGACTGACAATGGCTTTGATGCCTTGTTTGCAGCCAATCGCATTGCTGCATCAGTACGGGAAAAAGCACGAACTCACCCCTTGCGTTTAGCTGGATTAATTGGTAACCGCACTTCTCAGCGGGACTTGATCGAGAAGTATGTGGAATCCGTTCCTATGCCAATTCTCGAAGTTTTACCCCTAATAGAAGACATCCGCATTTCCCGCGTCAAAGGTAAAACCTTGTTTGAAATGGCAGAACATGATCCCTCTCTGAGCTACGTTTGTGATTATTACCTCAACATCGCTGACCAAATTCTCGCACGTCCAGAAGGTGTTGTACCAAAAGATGCTCCAGATCGTGAACTGTTTTCTTTGTTGTCTGATTTTTATCTAAATCCGGGTAAACACCAAGTTACTAATGCTGAAGAACCACTAGACTTGATGATTGTATAAGATCATCAATATTTGGGATGAGGAAAAATATGGCTTTCTTCAATAGCTTTACCAATTCAATCAGACAAAAGTGGTTGCAATTCTTTCAGGCAAACCGTGAATGGCTGCTCCTACACATGAAGACAGATTCGGTTTACACCCCTGATGGCGGGAAGCGACCATCTTCATACCTCATCCTGGGGGTTGTCAACGCGCTAGAACCAAAATTGGCACAATTAATGTTGCCTTTCTCAAGGCTGAATTCTGATCCTGACACTTTGATCGAAGTCTTGGATTTGCATTTTGACCCAGATATTGCCCTTGGTAATCGTTTTATTCCTCCGGCAGAAACAGAAGAAACACCACTAGGACAAATAAATCCACAAGAGTCAGCAGTGACCCCGGATGACGGTTCTGAAGACGAAACTTTAACCATTCCCTATCCCAATAACTTTGAGATGGATTCTGATCTGGAAACTTCCGTAGTCAGCCGATCTGATGACTTTGGCGATCTTTCCCTGAATAACGATGATGATGATTTTGGTGATATTTCCTTTGATTCATCAACCGGGTCAGTGGAAAGCCTAGATGAGCAAATGCTGGATGACCTGAATGCACCAGACGAGAACGAGTTTAAGGATGTATTATCTGATGTCTGGAATCCTGAATCAGCCCAACAAAACCAAGAAACCAACGATTTGTTAGGGGAAGAACTGCCATCAGGGGTTTTTGATGAGTCGGAAATGTCCCGTCTCTTCCCCAACGCTTAATTTGTTGCTGTTCCTGTTGAATAGGGGAACTGCTAACTCAGATACTCAGGGGGAAACTTATCTCCCCCTTGTACCCTAAATTCACCCGCCATTAACTGCTACTACATATAAGGGGAGAAAAGTTTCAATGACTATCGCTCAACAACCGCAAGCCCTAAACTTTGAGTGTGAAACCGGAAATTACCACACCTTCTGCCCAATTAGCTGCGTAGCGTGGTTGTACCAAAAAATCGAAGATAGCTTCTTTTTGGTAATTGGTACTAAAACTTGTGGGTATTTCCTCCAAAACGCCATGGGAGTCATGATTTTTGCCGAACCTCGCTACGCAATGGCAGAATTGGAAGAAGGAGATATTTCCGCCCAGCTAAATGACTATGAAGAGTTAAAGCGGTTGTGTTTGCAAATTAAGCGCGATCGCAACCCCAGTGTAATTGTTTGGATTGGTACTTGCACCACAGAAATTATCAAAACTGATTTGGAAGGTTTAGCACCCAAATTAGAAGCAGAAATTGGTATACCCATTGTCGTCGCCCGCGCCAATGGTCTTGACTACGCCTTTACTCAAGGCGAAGATACTGTATTAGCAGCAATGGCTAATCGTTGTCCTGATCAACCACCAGCAGGAGAAACAGAAACAGACAAAACCAATGAGCGCAACCCCATTCACAAACTACTCAACTTTGGTAAAAAGAAAGAAGAAATCGTCCAAGAAGAATCCGAGTATCTAGATCATCCTCCCTTAGTTCTCTTCGGTTCTCTCCCCGATCCTGTCGTCACCCAGTTAACATTAGAATTAAAAAAACAAGGAATTAAAGTTTCTGGCTGGCTACCCGCCAAGCGCTTTACAGAATTGCCAGTCATTCAAGAAGGTTATTATGTAGCTGGTGTTAACCCCTTCCTCAGCCGCACCGCTACAACTTTAATGCGTCGCCGCAAGTGTAAATTAATTAGCGCACCCTTCCCCATTGGCCCAGATGGTACTCGCGCCTGGGTAGAAAAAATTTGCTCTGTATTTGGCATTACTCCTCAAGGTTTAGACGAGCGCGAAGCCCAAATTTGGGCAAGTTTAGAAGACTATATTCAATTAATTCGTGGCAAATCTGTATTTTTCATGGGTGATAACCTACTAGAAATCTCCCAAGCCCGGTTTTTAGTACGTTGTGGGATGACCGTTTACGAAGTCGGTATTCCCTACATGGATAAGCGCTATCAAGCTGCTGAATTAGCCCTGTTAGAAAAAACTTGTCAAGAAATGGGTGTACCCCTACCGACAATTGTCGAAAAGCCAGATAATTACAATCAAGTACAGCGCATTTATCAGTTAAAGCCAGATTTAGTCATTACCGGTATGGCTCATGCTAATCCCTTAGAAGCACGAGGGATAAATACTAAATGGTCTGTAGAATTTACCTTTGCTCAAATTCACGGTTTTACTAATGCCCGTGACCTGCTAGAATTAGTAACCCGTCCCCTACGTCGCAATAATAACTTAAAAGACTTAGGTTGGGATAAGTTGGTGCAGGAAGAAGCGAAAATTTAGTAATATGGGGCGGGGTGAATGATATTAACCCCGCCCTCCCTCATTCTGCCATCAGCGAGATTTTTTATACATCATCTGGTTGTAATGTGGTATCAGTAGCACCGGCTTCTAGCCGGTATTTAGACAAGCAAGATGCTTGTGTTACAGGGGATTGGCTTCGCCAGTGCCGTAGGCGATCGCAGAATCAATTCTACATTCTCAATTCTAAATTCCCCATTAATTAGGCTGGAGTTAGAAAACCAGTAGATAAAAGATAAGAAGCATAATTACTCAAAAGAGTAGCATCCAATGAAGGGCAAGAAATAGAGCTATTAGCCAAGGCTTTAAGAGTTTGTTGGCAACTAATGATAGGTCGTCGGGATTGTAAATACAAGTCTGGGATAGTGACCTGTTCTTCAGACCAACGCTGCAACAAAAAAGGACGTAACCTATACAAAGGATGATCAGGAGATGATAAATGTTGATTTAACTCTTCTTGCCACTGAGAATAAGAAACCAGTCGCACAGAATAACCTAGTTCTTGCACCCAACCAACTAAGTCTGACAAAGGAATGGGGTTAGGGTGTTGCAAATGGAAAGCCTTACCTAATGAATTCGTTTGTTGAGATAAATAAACTATAGCCTTACTCACATAGTTCACTGGCGACATATCCAAAAAATATTCTATTTCTGGGAAACACCTCATTTCCAAACAACCCTTTACCATAATATTGATAAAATCGTGAGAGTTAGAAACACCAGTTTGGCTGTCCCCTGCAATCAGTGGGGGGCGGTGAATAGTAACTGGTAAACCTCTAGAAGCAGCCAATTTAACCAATTTTTCCGCTACCCATTTAGTTTGAGAATAGCCCAGATGTATCCCTTCCCAGTGGTCAAAACTATCTTGCTCCTCTACCAATTGTCCCGCATAGGCACTGCTTTCAAACACAGCCACACTAGAAACATAATGAACAGGTTTGATTTTTACCTGACAAGCTAATCGCAAAATTTCCGCCGTACCCAAAACATTCGCCGGTTTTAAAGCCAAATAAGGATACACGTAATTAAGAAGTGCTGCACTGTGATAAATAACATCTATTTTTTCCGATAATTCCTCAAATTCAGTATTAGACAATCCTAATTGGGGGCGCGCTAAGTCTCCTGGAATAGCCATCAAACGTTTACTATAACTAGGTTCCCAAACATGATACTTAGTTAAATTTTGTTGCAGTTTATTAAAAGCCTCTTCTTCACTGCCTCCCCTCACCAGACAATGTACAAAACCATTAGTCTTAGCCAACAGTTCCTTGATCAGAAATGCCCCTAAAAAACCCGTACCACCAGTCAAGAAAATATGCTCAGGCGTGCTATTAGCCATCTTACAAGCATATTTTGGATCTATGGTGGGTTCTAGAGTTACCTCTTTAGCCAAGTCAATAATAGGAGTCAGTGGTGTTTCCTCTGCCAAACGTTGAGATAAAGACTTAATATTTGGGTAATGCCATAACAGCCCAGGGGATGGAGCGTAACCTATTTGTTTTTCTAGTTGGCTAATTAAAGTCATAGCTTGAGCCGAGTCTAGCCCGTAGTTTTCTAGACTTTCCTCTATGTCGATAGTTTGGGGGTCTGTATCCATCATTTGGGCTATGTGATTAATTAGCCAAGTTTGAATTTCTGTAGCGTTCATAGTCTGGAGTTCCTTTTGTAACTGATGTTTTTACGAGGTTCTGCGGTTAAAGATTTTGAGTCTTTGTAGTGTGGAGATTGTAGAGGTCGGTAGCTGAGTTTAAAAGGTAATCGGCTATGTCCACTACTCGGCGATTTTTTGGATCTGCTAAAGGAGTATTTTTCACAGAATTGTTAAAACTTCCCATAGCTGGACCACACCAAATTTGATAGTCCAGTTGTCGGGACGCGTGTCCGGCGATCGCCCACTGAGAAGACTGTCCCAAATAAGAACGGAATGTTAAAGACATTTTTAGTTTCGGGTTATTAAGAGCCTTACCCAATTTTTCAGGATTAGTTTTAGCCAAATAGTTAGCCGTAGCTTCCCACGCATCGGATAATTTCTGGTGAAAAACTTGCTGCTCTAGTTTTTCTCTTTCCTCCGGAGGGATTTCTTCCAACGAATTATAAGCCCGGTAAACCTCGTACAACTTATGAGATCGCATAGCAAACATAGTTCCCCGTTTTAGGACTTGCAGTTTTACCCCCATCTCAAACATATCCGCCGCCGGAGCCATAGCTACATCAGCCATATCAGCTTCCGCTAATAGTTTTTTAACAGCCTCGCTAGTTCCAGCCTCAACACAAGCTTGATTAATAGAACCAGTAACCACATAAGCAGCCCCCATCATAAAAGCTGCTAAAACAGCTTCAGGTGTACCGATTCCTCCTGCAGCACCAATTCTCACCAGAGAGGAATAATTAAATTGATCATTTAACTCATCCCTGAGAGAAATAATAGCGGGTAACAAACATATCAACGGGCGGTTGTCGGTATGTCCTCCAGAGTCCCCTTCCACCGTAATATCATCAGCCATGGGAACTTGTTCAGCTAACTTAGCTTGCTCTGGGGTTATTAGTCCTTGCTCCACCAGCCGTTTTATTAGACTACTAGGAGGGGGGCTGAGAAACTTCCTAGCTATTTCTGGGCGAGAAATCTTAGCAATGATTTTATGATTAACTTTTACCCTTCCATCACTTCCCAAACTTAAACCAGCTATTCTGTAATAAACTAAATTGATAGTTAAATCCAAAAAGGCTGACGCTTCAATTGTAGTAACTTGATTTTTTAAGTAAAGTTCCACCGTCTGCTTTTCTATTTCCGGGTGGTTAGGATTGTGGATCAAATTAAAAGCATAGGGTCCATTAGGTAACGCTTGTTGAATACGATTAATTGCCCTTTCTATTTCTAGTAAAGATAACCCCCCAGCGCCAAAACTACCTAACATTTGAGCCTTACCTAATGCAATCACCATTTCTGTAGATGTAATACCCCTAGCCATAGCACCCACCATATATGGACGAGCAACTTTATAAGCTGAAAGAAATAAAGGGTCTCCTAGTTTTTGAGTTAGAGAGCGAGTCGGAGTATAGAGAGTAGGTTTAATTACTATTTTTTCTCCCATTGGTTCCACCATTTTATTCTTTGCTAAACTAACTAACTGTTCCAAATGCTGCATTGGTTTGGAAAAATCATACAAAGAAGATAAATCCATAGGTACTTGATGACTAACTAATTTAGCTAGAGCCTTAAGGATAGATAAAAAGTCATCTGTTCCCCGGCGATTCACAGAAACGCTCAGATGTTCTTGATTTTGTAAAATTTTGTCAATCCAACGACAACAACTACTACCAGCCCCAGCTTCAATAAAAATCCTGGCTCCATAGCCGTACACTGTATTAACTAAACGAGGAAAATCCAAAGACTGACACAAAGCAGTTGCTATAGTCTGAGCGATCGCATGGCGTTCTAAAACAATTGGTTTATATTCCGCTGCACTGTAAAACCTAATACCAGGTAAAGAACGAGACGGTAAACTATTAAACTCAGCAATTTGGGAATGTTGAGATAAAGTAGGTGGACAGTGAATCACATGATCAAACGGAGCAATAAAAGCTGGACAGCCCAACTTATTAATGATTCTTTCACAAGCCCTCCTTTCTCCAGCAATTAATACCTCTTTGTGAGTGTTGATCTGAGTCAAATAAACTCGCTCTTCCCCCTCAACACATGAGCGTATGCGGTCAACATCAGCCATCAGCAGATAATTTACCCAAAAATCCCCTGGTAAATCATCTGTTTTCCAAAATTCCCTGACAGCTTGCTTTCTACCAGATAATTGATCACTAAACAACAGAGATGAATTTAAAATTTCACTCCCTGTAACAAAATCACTCCAAACCCCCTGAGCCACCATCATGCTAGTTTCCCCCAGGCTGTAACCAAACACAACTTCAGGGCGTATCTTAAATTTTTCCTCAAGAGTCTTCGTCAGATATCTAGCCACAGCTATTTCACTCTCAAACATAGCCAGCGGGTTGCTGAGTAACTTCTGTTCAAGTTTTTCTAAATCCTGGGGCGAAAGCTTCGATAAACTACGCGGGTAAATTAGCTGTTCTATTTGAGTAGCTCTATGGTACAGACCATTATCTTCTATATCTTGTAAAAGCTCAGGAAACAAACGGTGGATAGTGCGGGTGATATATAAGTAAGAATTGACAGCCGCCGGGTAAACATAAGCTAACTTACCAGATTTACCTAAAGCACAGGGAGTAAAATAACTCCCTTGGGGACTTTGCCAGGGAGTATTATTACTAAAAGCCTGCTTAATTCCCTCCTCAGCAGCCGTAATTTGCTTAACCAGAGATTCCTGATCAGAGCCGATAATCGCTAAAGTATAGGCTTTTTGATGGTTTTGAAACTTTGTAAAAACTTCAGCAGCAACCTTAGAAAGTTTCTCCCTAGTTATGAGAAGATCCCTGAAACATTGTAATTCCTGTAATAACTCCTTTTCGCTATCAGCCGTAAAAACAAAAAGTTGAATAGGGTATTGAGATAAATATCTATTATCCTCAGAAGTGCATGGCGTATTGGATCCTGATAAAATCACATAGCCACAAGTACTGTCAGTCGCCAGACTATTAATAGCCGCAAAACGTCTACCATTAGTATTTAAAAACCAAGGGCGAGATTCAGTAGCTACATAAAAAGGACTATTTTCCCATTGGGAAGGATTTTTCACCCCCGACCAGCCCGGTGTCGCTGGGATGTAACGGTGGTAGAGACACAGAGCAGTTTTAATCAAACTAGCCATACCGGAAGCAATATAAGTATGTCCGATATTAGCTTTAATACTACCAATAGCACAGTGTAAATTATTACTACCAGTGCCATAACTTTGTAAAATACTAGCAATTTCCGCCGTATCCTGACCAGGGATACCGCTCCCGTTAACCTCCAAATAACTAATATCCTCAGCAGAAATACTGGCACAATCAAAAGCCTTTTCACAGATTGTCGGGAAATTATCCCCAATAGCGATCGCATCCACAACCGCATAAACCCTCTGAGAGGCTGCAACACCTTCTTGACTTTGGAGAACTACCGCCCCGGCCCCTTCTCCCACCATCCAACCATTAACTTTTTCATCAAAACTCAGAGTATTAACACCCTGATTAATATCAGCCATCTGACTGTGGAGAAATACACTTTCTATTCCCCCAGCTAAATCTACCCCCCCCAAAACAACTGCTTCTACAGAACCAGAAGATAACAACAACTGAGCTACTTCCAACCCCCGCACAGTAGAGTTTTCCCCCGCAGTAATCGTGAAAGCAGGTCCAGTAAAGTCCCAAATTGCTGCAATTCTGCTAGCAGTTATATTACCTATATAACTGACATACTCTGGACATTCTACAGGATGATGAATACTATCTTTAAGTATCTTTTCTAGCTCTTCTAGTTGTGAAACAGACAAATTAACCTCATGTTCTGCCAGGAAATTTCTGAGTTTAGGCTTCATATTCCATCTTTCTGGCAACTCATGTACAGATAACTCAGTATCTGCACCAACAATTACTGCTACATTCATTCCTGGATGTAAACCAGCATCTTCTATCGCTCTGTGAGCTACCTTGAGCAATAATAATTGTTGGGGATTAAGTTGACTAATCGTATCCGGAGGGATTTTAAAAGCTAAAGGGTCAATAGAAAAATCCTTGATATAAGCTCCCCTCGGAGCAGAAATAGATTCACCTAACCAACGTTTTTCTGGTAAAGGTATAAAATGTTGAAGTCCATTATAAACAGTACGTTCAAATTCATCTAGTCCATCACAACCACCAAATAAAGCATCCATTCCCGTAATCGCTAACTTAACCGGTGTCAAAACAGTCTCATTTATCCTATTGGGATTTTGTTCTATCACCAAATGAGAATTGTTACCACCGAAACCAAAAGCACTAATAGCAGCCTGTTTAACTGGATTAGTCCAAGCAGTCATTTTAGTAACCACCTGCTCACTTAAAGGGCATTCAATATTAACAGTAGGGGGAATAACTCCCGCTTTCATCCCCAGCAACACCTTCGTTAAACCAACCATTCCCGCAGCAGTCAAGAGGTGTCCTGTATTCGCCTTAGCAGAACCAATCAAAGGAAAAGGCTGGAAAAAATCACTAATAGTTTTAAGTTCAGTTTTATCACCTAGTAAAGTTCCAGTAGCGTGACATTCTAAGTAATCTATAGACGAAGGACTTATTTTAGCCTCTTGATATGCTCTTTCATAAGCTAGAAGTTGACCTTTCGGGTTCGGAACCAGAAGACCCTTACCCTTACCATCATTCGACAAACCAACACCAGTAATTACACCCCAAATCTCATCTTCATCGCGTAGTGCATCCTCATATCTTTTCAACATCACCATCCCCACCCCATCTCCCGGTATAAGACCAGGGGAACTTTGATTTAACGGGCGAGTAAGATGATTAGGCGAAAGACCCCGGACCCCAGCGAATAACATCCGAACAAAAAGAGCATCAGCAGCACTCACCGCCCCAGCCAACATTAAATCAGCCTTACCAGCAGTTAAATAATGGGATGCAAGCTTAATGGCATAAAAAGCCGAAGAGCAAGCCGCATCTAAACAAAAATGGATATTAGACAGACCAAGAGCTTGAGCAATTACAGCAGCAGGTAGACTAGAAATAAAGCCATTACTGGGGTTATAATACCTGTCAGGAGTTTGATCAGCAATGGAAGAAATTTTTTCTAAGACAGGAGTCAGTGATTTTTGATATAAAGGGGAAAATAATCCTTGAGACAATTGGGTAGGGAAAGAAAGGTTACCAAGAATAACTCCACAACGGCGTAAAACCTCCGGTTCCTCCTTGTAACCACTGTTATTAATAGCCTCCTTAGCAGCATACAAAGACCATTGAAAGGTTTTGTCCAAACCACCCAAGACCTCAACAGGTAGTTTATATTCCTCTGGGCAGAACTCAAAGTTACGGATATATCCACCTTGAAGAGAATAAGTCTGATCTAGGTTCGGGTGATCCGGTTGACAGAAAAACGATGAATCAAATTCAACTTCTGCTTTACTGGCTTGATTAATAGAAATTCTTTCATTAATCAAGTTTTGCCAAAATTGCTCAGGATTATGAGCATCAGGGAATAAACAAGATAAACCAATAATCGCTATATGGCTCATAATGAAAAGAACAAAAAAATAAGTTAATTTGCCAGTTTATGTGGTTTTTTGTCTCCAGGTCACAAAAACTATCAGGATTTTTTGCCCAGGTGAAGTGTATAATTAGGGCAGAGTACCTGTACTACAAAGTTTTATGACACAAATACGAGATATGAGAGAAATTAGTTAGACCAGATGACAGCGTGGGCGTTGAGGAGTTCACAGTAAACCCTTCCTGCTTCATCGTGGATAATAAAATCCGCTACAGCACTGCTAGAATTGTTCGATTGAATATGACAGGTCACATAAAAAGGGCTGTCAATAGGTGTGGGGGAATATTGGGAATATTTTTCTACTTTTCCCGGTAAACAGCCTTTCTGATAAAAATGTTGAGTCCATATCCATAAGGCGTGCATACTCAAGTCAGTAGTATAGGGATTAACTTGTCTAATCGGGAACTGACCTTGTTTTTGAGGTGTTATCGAACTCCATAAACATTCTGTAGTGATTTTTTGAGTAGTAATATTCACTACTCTTTGCACCTGCTGAAAGCATGGACCATGAAACAAACTAGCCTTTCCGTTTTGGTAAAAATCTTGTTTAGTAATTGTGATGATTTCATCTGGTTGTAGATTGATATCAGGATGAATGGGAGCAAGAGGGATGTGGATGTGTAAATTAACCCGTGCGCTAAAGTGGTAATAGGTTTTACCTGTAGATGTTTGGCTGTATATCTTCGTATTAAGAGTGATTTCCTCTTGACTTTTCCTTACCTCAGTGATTTCTAGGGTGTATGGTGGCAATTCATTCTGGTTGAAAACAATACCCTTTAGTACCTTAAAATCAGTGTAGTTAAGGAGTTGATAACCGGGATATAATTCTTCACAGGTGTTAATAATCCAAGACATGGCACAAGTCGCTGGTAAAACCGGTGTACCTGCAATGGTATGGTCATAAAGAAAAGGGTTAGCAGAAAGTTCCAGATGTCGGTAAATATGATATGTACGTAATTCAGGAGAAATCGGTGGCGGTGGGACAATTAATGGTGTACCAATAACTACTTGTGTATTGTTATAGTGGCAGGGTTGGAGTTCATTAATAAACATTCTTGTACCAACCTCCACAGGAATAATATCTATTTGACGGTCCGCCAGAGCTTTCTTGATTTGCGGCGACACCATCCCACTATCCCAGGGACCCCAATTAATAGCTGTAGTTTGACATTGGGGATACTTTTGTCTAATTAAATGAGCAGTTTTGTTGAGGATTTCATTAGCGATCGCATAATCAGCTTGACCCACATTCCCATAAAATCCAGTCACCGACGAAAACAAGATCAAATGTTTTAACTGTTTTAGTTCAATAGAAGCTAGCAAGTTTTCTAAACCCTGAACCTTAGCTTGATAAACCTTTTCAAAATCCTGAGATGTTTTCTTTTCAATTCTCTTATCAGCCAAAACACCCGCTCCGTGAATAACTCCAGTAATGCTTTTTAGCCGGGGGATGATTTTTTGGAACTGGTCAAAATTAGTAATGTCAACACTAATATATTCTGCTGACCCACCCGATGCAGCAATAGCCGTTAAAGTTTGGTGAATTTCGCGACTAGAAACAATTTGATTGTATATTTGAGCCACCTTTTGGGGTGTAGGCTTTTGGTTTTCCTTCACTAAATTATCCATGATAGCCCGTTTTAAAAGTGCTTCTTCATAACAATCCTGCAAATTTTCAACAATAGAATAGAAATCTTCTAACGGATATTGAGAACGTCCCAATAAAATAAATTTACATTGATAAATCTCAGCTAATTTAATCACACATTGGGCGGTAATTCCCTTTCCTCCTCCAGTAACGACAAAACAAGAAGATGAACTAATATCAGTTAAATTCATGATAAAACTCACAAAAAAATAGAACGTGGAACCTAGAACCTAGAACCTAGAACCTCGAATTAATCCTGCAATCGCCAGCGATAAATCCCCCGCAGGTAACACAAGCATCCTGCTTGTCAGAACCTAGAATTAATCCTGCAATCGCCAGCGATAAATCCCCCGCAGGTAACACAAGCATCCTGCTTGTCAGAACCTAGAACCTAGAACCTCGAATTACACCAAGCCGCTGTTAATGCGATTTCCACACCCCCGATAACTCCTCCCCTTCTTGTTTAGCTCCCTTAGCAGTTAGTTAAACAAACCAGTTTTTTGGTTTGGTTTGTTTCTCCTACCCCTCTAATACCGCCTGTAAAGTAACCCGACCATAAGCACCATAAGCAACTTCCCTAATCTGCTGATTACAGTCATGAACCTCAGCCATAATATGTTTAACTACCGTTTCAACATCAAAAGTAGGATCTAAGTCTAAAGACCGAGCCAAACACCCTGGCCATTCCCATTGCAAAGTTTTGGTAAGTCCAAATAAACCCCCACTGATAACTGAATAGTTAAACCGATAATCTAAACCAAAAGCTCCATCTAAACGGTGAACAGTTAAAAAGCTGTGGCGGTAATCAAAAACTCGTGACTGGAAGAATGGCTGTAAATGTTTAGCTATTAAGAAAATGTGCTTGACTATCGCTTTCTCCCGTGGTGGGAATGCCGGAATTTCCGAAGAAGTAAAACTAGGGTGGAGGTGAATAAATCCAGCGATGTTACCGAAGTGATGGGCGATCGCTTGTAGTTTGTGTTGAAGTAATTCCTCACTCATATCCCCTAAAACTACTCGGTTGACCTTCGGGGGTAAAGGGTTCTGACTGGGGACTATTTCCTGGGGGAAGTTTAAAATTACTACCCTTTCCCCCTTATTAGTTAAAGTCTCTGCTAGTTTAGTTGTTACTGGTGAACCGTCATCAGTAATTAGGTAGATTTGTCCTGATGGAAGACTAATGTGTAATTGATCAGGTGGGGGCAGAAAATGCAGCCTAGCGGGACGACGACTGATATTGTCAATTATTTGGACAGGCTGGATACTAGGACTGGATTGATTGGAGTTTTTTTTTCTGGCGTAGTTAAGGTTTGTAGGTATGTTACTATTTGCTCAATAGTGCGGAGTTCTGCTAACTCTTCTAAATTAGGTTGGGGTAAGTCTGGGTACTGTTCTTGCAAAGCTCCTAGTATTTCCACTCTTTTGATGGAATCTATCCCTAGATCAGCTTCTATGTCCATGTCCGTTTCCAACATCTCCACTGGATAACCGGTTTTATCACTGGTTATATTTAGTAGAGTTTGGGTGAGGTCGGGGTAGATAATAGGGTTGTTTTCTTTGGGGACTGGGTTGTTTTCTTTGGGGACTAGGTTGTTTTCTTTGGGGACTGGGTTGTTTTCTTTGGGGACTGGGTTAAAAATAGAAGTCTGTAGGTATGTTGCTATTTGCTCAATGGTGCGGAGTTCTGCTAATTGCTCTAAGTTAGGTTGGGGTAAGTCTGGGTACTGTTCTTGTAAAGCTCCTAGTATTTCCACTCTTTTGATGGAATCTATCCCTAGATCAGCTTCTATGTCCATGTCGGTTTCTAACATCTCCACTGGATAACCAGTTTTATCACTGGTAATATTTAGTAGAGTTTGGGTGAGGTCAGATACATTGATTTGTGGTTCTACAACTGGTTCTACTGCTGGTTCTACAACTGGTTCTACAACTAGTTCTACAACTGGTTCTACTGCTGGTTCTACAACTGGTTCTACAACTGGTTCTACAACTGGTTCTACAACTGGTTCTACAACTGGAATTACTCCAGAAGAAATTACATCACTGTACTTTTGTTTCAGTAATTGAGAAAATTTTTGACTCTGTTCTAGTTGTTTTTGTAAACAATCCTGTTGAATGCGTAACATTTCTTGCTGTTGAGAGTGAAACTCTACCATCAAATTAATTTCTTGTGGAGACAGAGATTTAGTTTCTTCCTGCATAGCTTTAGGTGTAATTTCAACTTGTGGAGATGGATACTTGCTTTCTTCCTGCATAGCTTTAGGTGTAATTTCAACTTGTGGAGACGGATATTTGCTTTCTTGCTGCATAGCTTTAGGTGTAATTTCAACTTCAGAAGAACAAGAACTTAATTCACTAGGGCGGGAGGTGTGGTTAACACCATTCAGACGCACGGTGAGGGGTGTAGTGGGTGCTAGTGATTGATTTGGTTGTGTTTGTAGTGGGTCTATGTTTTGTAGAGGTACTCCCAAAACTTGTAACTGTACTGCTGCTTGTCGGAGAGTGCGATCGCTATCTTTAAGAGGTCCAGAATTTAAAGCAATAGTATAATGTGGGCGGTCTCCCAGAATTTCTTTAACCAAATTAGTTAATATACTCCGGGGTCCAAACTCCACAAAACAGCGACCGCCAGCTGCGTAGATATTTGAAATCTGTTGTTTAAACAGTACTGCGCTAGCCAAATGACTGGCTAAAATTTCTTGGATTTTGGCTGGGTTGGTGGGGTATGGTTGACTTGTTACATTGGTGTATACAGGTATTTCCGGGGGGTGAAATTGAATTGATTTAGTAGCGATGGCGAAGGATTTTTGAGCAAAGGCGATTAATTGAGTATGGAAAGCTGCTGCTACTGGTAACAGAATGGCTGTACAATTTTGACTTTGTAGGGTTTGCTGTATTTGTTTAATGTCAGAACTAGGTCCGGCTAGAACGATTTGGTTTGGAGAATTAAAGTTAGCGATCGTAATTTGAGGATAAGCGCGTAATACTGCTGCAACTTTACCTTCTGTTTCCCGCACAGCCAACATACTACCTGAGTCATGGTGTGGGTCTTGGGGCGCAGCCATAGCTTGACCTCTAGACTTGATCAAAAATAAGTAATCAGGTTCTGTGATTACACCGGCTGCCCATAAAGCGGTTAATTCTCCAAAACTGTGACCAGCCACAAAATCTGTTTTAAATCCGGCTTTTTGAAATATCTTATATAACCCAGCGCTAAAGACTCCAATAGCTGGTTGGGCGTACTCTGTCCGTTGTAGTGTAGCTAGTTGCTGCTTTTTATTAATTTCATCAAAAGCCGAGGGAGGGAAAACAACTTGTGACAAGGGGAGTAGGTTATCTTGTAGCAGCAAGCTATCCATAGTCTCATATAGAGAGCTTACCCAAGGGAAATTAATAGTTATTTCTCTCCCCATGTGTAAATATTGAGACCCCTGTCCCGGAAAGAGAGAAACTATTTTTCCTTCTAGTTCTAGCCCAGAAGAACGGTAATATATACCCTGGGGCAGTTCCCAAGCAGACGGGGAGGGGTTGTCTCTTAGTTTAGTGATAATTTTTTCAATTAATTGGCTAGCTTCTTTAAAATCCTGAGCCACAAAACCAACTCTTGCAGCTTTACCAGGTATTTCCAGGTTTTGGCATTCTTCAACCAAATAGTTATAGTGACTAACTCCTCTTTCAGACTGCCACTGTTCTAAAATCTGCTCACACTTAGTCAACAATTGGGTAGGGTTATCAGCAAATATGAGTACAATTTGGGGGGTAATATGCAAGCGTTGCTTGATTTGGGGCTCTTTTTGGTACTCTTCCAAAACTACATGAAAATTAGTACCACCAAACCCAAAGGAACTAACTCCTGCTCTTCTTGGTGTTTCTTTCCCGGTTTTAATCCAAGGTCTAGTTTCTGTATTTAGGTAAAAAGCTGAATCATTGATATTTAGCTTAGGGTTGGGTTGAGAAATGTTAATAGTGGGCGGAAGAACTTTGTGGTGTAGCGCAAGAGCGGTTTTAATTAAGCTTGCTGCTCCGGCTGCTGCTTTGGTATGTCCAATTTGGGATTTAACAGTACCCAATGCTATTTGTTGTTTTTTTGTTTTATACTGACCAAAGTATGTTTGTAAAGAAGCAAATTCTGTGGGGTCTCCAGCCATAGTCCCTGTCCCGTGAGCTTCTATCAGTTCTACCGTGGCTGGGGAAACGCCCGCGTCTTCATAAGCTCTTTGGAGTGCTTTGATTTGTCCTTCTTTTCGAGGGGCGTAAATACTTTTATAACGCCCATCACTAGATGTACCAATGCCTTTAATTACCGCATAAATTTTATCTCGGTCTTTTTCGGCATCTTCTAGGCGTTTAAGAACTAGCATACAGATACCTTCTCCAAGTAACATTCCGTCTGACTCAGCGTCAAAGGCTTTTACGCTCTCACTGGGGGAGACGGCGGGGGTTTTGCTGAAGGATATGTAAGCCATGATGGTGTTATCGGTATCTACTCCCCCTGTTAACATCATGTCGGCGCGATATTCTGTTAGTTCACTAATGGCCATTTTTAGGGCTGCTAGGGAACTGGCGCAGGCTGCGTCTACTACGCAATTAGTCCCTCCCAGGTCTAGTCGGTTGGCTATTCTTCCTGCTACTACGTTGGCTAGCATTCCTGGGAAAGCGTTTTCATCCCATTCTACGTAGGCGCTTTTGATTTTGGCGATGATTTTTTGAGTGTCTTCTTCGGAAATACCGCTACTTCTCAAGGCTTTTTCCCATACCGGATATTCTAGCCGGGCTGACAGGGGTATCCCTAGTTGTTTAGCCATGGCTACCCCTAGGATTACTCCTGTTTTTTCTCGGTTAAATTCTCGGTGTTGACCATATCCAGCGTCTTCCATGGCTTCTTTGGCAATTACTAAGCTGAGGAGTTGGGATATGTCTGTGACTTTTAGGATACTAGGGGGTATACCAAATTCCATCGGGTTAAAGTTGATTTCTGGGATAAATCCTCCTCTTTTGCAGTAGGTTTTATCGGGGGTTTTTGGGTTGGGGTCGTAATAATCTTTTATGTTCCAATGTGTGGGGGGGACTTCGGTGATACAGTCAACTTTATTAATTATGTTTTGCCAGTATTCTTGTAGGTTTTTGGCTTGGGGTACGAGGGAAGCCATACCGACAATGGCGATGGGATTTTGTTGTAACTTTTTATTAATTTGGTTCATTGACATTGGTTTTTCCTGGTGTGATTTTTTTTGTTCTATTGACCTAATCAAAGTTTTCTCTACACTGTTGATTAGGCTCTCTAACTCTGACAAAGCCGTATCTATTGCATCAGCAGGCATAGGGGGTATACTGTTCTTAGGTACTAATTGTTGAGGCAACACAAGAGGATACTTACTGTTTTGATTACGCAAGGATGACAGCAAGAATGAGTGATTTTACCATGGGTTAGATGCCAAGTATGATTATGTTGGCGGTATTGATGCGGTCTGACCCACTTTAGTTATGTGCCAAGTTTGTAAGTGCTGAAATCTTTTTTTTCTCAGCCTAGTGTGAGTATGTAGCCTAATTGTAGCCATGCCATGGCTAGTTTCAGCTTCTACAATAATTCATTTTAAACAATTTGGCTGGGGAAAGTTTGACAAGTTGGTTACATAAAAAAATATTACTCTTGATGGCGGATTGATGGAGTTTTATCAAGCACAAATCACGCCTTGATGAGGTGATGTTCATGCGGTTTGGTTTGGTTCATTAAAATGAATGAATTACTTAGCCGTCTTCAAAGGTTTTAATTAATAAAAATAATAGCATGGTTCACAGAAACTAAATCATTGGTTTAAGGGATTTTTATAAAAAAACTTTCTTGTTGTCGGTGACAATTGGGCAGAGGTAAATACTGGTGAGTATAGTTAACAACTAAATCAATGGCTAGCTATGGCGCTGGGTGGCTGTAAAAGCCTGGATTTATATATCAGTAAGTATGTGGCTGGAAGGAATAAAGCATCAAATCAACACAAATGGCAATGACAAAATTATCTTAGGGATTTTTCAGCATAACATCATAATCAATAAAAAAATAAAATTAACTACAGAAACCTATGTTGAGAGAATAGTGCATAATCAACATAAGTTTATTGACAAGAGCCAGATTTTTTGCAATACTTATGGCAGGCTTAATCAAGTTTTATTGTACATTTAAAGATTTAGCTTTTGTGACCAGCTATATTGTATTTTACAATACTTGATTAGTAGTCAAAGTAGGATAAAAGTAAGAAAGATTTGAAGTAACGCCAGCATTAAATTTGCATTGCAATCTAGTAATTTAGTGCGGATGTACAGGCTTACAACGATTTATACAGAAACTAATTAGACCTGTCAACAAGAGTGAAGGTAAAGGGTTGATGGGAATGGTTATTAAGGCTTTCTCCTGGTATAGTACAATTGGAATAAAAATATGGCAGCAAACAAAAAACGCCTGTTACTTACACCGCCCCTGGGTCGGTGGCGGATAGTTTTAGCGGCTTCTATTACTTTAGTTGGCGCATTGGCGGCTATTTATAGCTTTTCACCACATTTATTTAAGGAGAAAGCAACAAGCTCTCCTAAGAATTTACCCGCCAGTACAGCCCCGGTAAAACTTACGGTGACAGCCTTGGGACGTTTGCAACCGGAAGGCGAAGTAACTAATTTGTCTGCGCCCAATTCCGTTAATGGTGTGCGGGTGGAAAGAACTTTAGTTAAGGAAGGAGAAGAAGTTACAGATGGACAGATATTAGCATATTTGGAAAATTATCATCGCTCTACAGCTGCTCTGCAACAAGCTTTAGATAAACTGCAAGTAGCCCAAGCTAAACTAGCACAAGTTAAGTCTGGGGCTAAACGGGGAGATATTGTTGCTCAAAAAGCAGCGATCGCTCGTTTAGAGTCAGAATTAAAAGGGGAAGTCATAGGACAAAAAGCTACTATCAACCGTATCCAAGCAGAACTAAATAACGCCCAAACTGAAAACAATAGATATCAGCAGTTATACAAACAAGGTGCTGTTTCTGCTTCTGTGGCTGATGGTAAAGCTTTACAACTCAAGACTGTACAACAGCAATTCCAAGAAGCTAAGGCTGGTCTCAACAGAACCCAGAATACACTCCAAGACCAACTACAAGAAGCTAAAGCCAAACTGAATAGTATTAGTGAGGTACGTAGTGTTGATGTGGTATTAGCACAAGCTGAGGTTAGGAGTGCTTTAACTGCTATTAAACAAGCACAAGCAGATCAAGAATTAACTTATCTCAAATCTCCTATAGATGGTCAAATTTTAAAAATTCACGCTAAAACCGGAGAAGTAATTAACAGCAATGGATTTGCTGAGATTGGTAAAATCTCTCAAATGTATGTAGTTGCTGAAGTTTATCAAACGGACATTCAAAAAGTAAAAGTAGGTCAAAAAGCCACTATTACTAGTAATGCTTTTGCTGGAAAAATTAAAGGAACTGTTGGTGAAATTGGTTGGCGAGTTGACAGACAAAGCATATTTAGTCTTAATCCCACAGCAGATACAGACCGGAGAATAGTTGAGGTAAGAATTAGCATTGATGACCCCGCCGATAGTCACAAAGTAGCCCGTTTAACTAACTTACAAGTAGATGTGGCTATTCAAATTTAATGTTTTTGCATACTACATAAAATGGTATTAAACCATGAAATTAAAAATTCCTTTAGCGTGGCTACAGTTAGCCCAGCAAAAAGTGAGGTTTTTGGTGGCTGTGGCGGGAATTGCTTTTATTGTGCTGCTGACATTTATCCAGCTTGGCTTTCAAGATGCTCTTTATTCTAGCGCTACTGCACTGCATCAAAATCTCCAGGGTGATTTATTTTTAGTGAGTTCCCAATATAAATCTTTAACTGCAACTCAAAGTTTTTCCCGCAGTCGTTTATACCAAACCTTAGCTTTTGATGGTGTAAAGTCAGTTAGTCCCATATACTTGCAGTTTGCTAAGTTGAAAAATCCTGAGACCGGAGAAAAATATTCTATCTATGTCATTGGTTTTGACCCGGGAAAGTCTGTAGTTAGTATACCCGGAGTTGGGGACAATTTGGATAAGTTGAAAATCCCTGATATTGTTCTGTTTGACCGAAATTCTCGCCCGGAGTTTGGACCTATTGCTAGTAATTTTGATGCTGGAAATACTCAACAGACAATTGAAATATTCCCTTTCGATGCTCCCATTGGTTATAGAGTGAGGGTGGGTGGACTATTTAGCTTGGGTCCTTCTTTTGGTGTAGATGGTAATTTAATCGTCAGTGATTCAATTTTTCTCAGAATCAATCCTAATACTCGTCCAGCAGATATGATTGATGTGGGTACTATTACTCTAACTGCTGAAGCCAACTCAAAGAAAGTTTTGCAGCAATTAACAGCAAGTTTACCGAATGATGTCCAGATTTTTACTCGTCAGGGGTTTATTGATTTTGAGAAGCGATATTGGTCAATGAGAACACCCATCGGGTTTATACTTAAGCTGATGCTGACTATGGCTTCTGTGGTTGGTGTGGTGATTGTTTATCAAATTCTTTACAGTAATATTGCTAACCAATTGATTGCTTACGCAACTTTAAAAGCCATTGGATATGCTAATGGATATCTATTAAATGTTGTTTTTCAACAAGCATTAATTCTGGCTTTATTGGGTTATGTTCCAGGATTTATCTTTTCTATTGGCTTATATAGTTTTGCCATGCAGTCAACTAATTTACCAATCATGATGACTACTAATAATGCGCTCATTGTTTTAGTTTCAGCAGTTTTGATGTGTGTAACTTCTGGGGCGCTAGCTATTAATAAATTGCGTTCCGCAGACCCGGCGGATATTTTCTAAGTCAATACAGTAGCTATAGTATCCCAAACGCTGTATATCAACTGTCCATACTCATCACCCATATTTCTATGAACTTGCAAAATAAGACTATCTTAATCACTGGTATTGATGAATTTATCGGTTGGCGTGGCGCAGAATTAGCTCTAGCCCAGGGAATGAAGGTTAGGGGGCTAGGAAATTCCAATGATGTGAATAAAGCAGCGCCAAATTTGGGTATTGAGATTATTAATGGTAGCATTACTGATGCTGGCATTGCTCAAAAAGCTTGTCAGGGTGTGGATATGGTGTTACATACAGCCCAAATTGCTGAAGAAGCCGGCGCAATTAAGGAGTTTCGCGCAGTTAATGTTGGCGGTGCTGTTAACATGGCTAAGGCTGCTAAAGATGCTGGTGTAAAAACTTTTGTCCATCTTTCCAGTGTCATGGTATACGGCTTTAATTATGTTAATGGTATTGCAGAATCTGGGACTCTCTCCGGTGAAAATAATCCCTATTGTCAAAGTAAAATAGAGGCGGAAAGGGAACTTTTACCCCTAAATTCACCCCCAGATTTTGGTGTAATTATTATTCGTGCAGGGGATATTTACGGACCGGGAAGTATTCCCTGGGTGGTGCGCCCAATCACCATGATGCGCCAAAAATTATTTGCTTATGCTAATGATGGTCAAGGGGTGATGAACCATGTATATGTAGATAATTTGATTGATGCTGTGTTTTTGGCTATGGAGAAGCAAAGATTTGGCGAAATATTTAATATTACTGATGGTGAAAAAACTTCTTGGAAGGAATATTTTACCCAGTTAGCAGCCATGGCGGGTTTGGCTGCGCCTATGTCTTTACCGAAGGATGAAATGAAGTTATTTCTCAAGCTGCGAGCCCAAGGACAAAAACTTTTTCGTAAAAAATCTGATATCCTCCCAGAGTCTGTGGACTTTATGAGTCGTCCTCATGCTTATTCCATTGCTAAAGCACTGAGTTTATTAGATTATCAACCCAAGGTTGATTTAGAACATGGTTTACGATTAACACAAGAATGGCTGGAAAAAAATGATATTTGAAATCTAGGTTTGTAGGTTTATATGAGCCATAATCTGCCTAAGTTAAGTATTGGTTTGCCTGTATACAATGGCGAAAGATTTATCAAAGCGGCTCTGGATTCACTATTAGCTCAAACTTTTACGGACTTTGAGTTAATTATCTCAGATAACGCTTCAACAGATCAGACTGAGGAAATTTGTCGGGGTTATGCAGCTATGGATAAACGAATTCGTTACCACCGCAATCATTCTAATATCGGGTGTTCTCGTAATTTCCATAGTGTTTTTAAATTGTCTGTAGGCCAGTACTTTAAATGGGCGGCTTATGATGATTTACACGCCCCAGATTTTTTGAGTAAATGTGTGGCAGTGCTGGATAATAATCCCACAGTGGTATTATGTCATTCTCATGTATATTTGATTGATGAAAATGGCGATTTTTTGCACAACTACAATATTAAGCTTAACACTGATGCACCGCAACCTTATGAGCGTTTTTACGAGTTGCTGAGTAAGCATCTCTGCTATCAAATGTATGGGGTGATGCGTGCAGATGTGCTAAGAAAAGTACCACCTATGGGTAGTTATGGTACTGCGGACGGAATTTTATTGTTGCGAGTTGGTTTACTCGGTGAGTTTTATGAAATTCCCGAATATCTATTTTTTGCTAGAAGCCATAGCCAACAGTCTATGAGTATGTTTTTTCCCAACTATCACTTATTGGCTAAGAACCCACAGGCAGACACTTCTAACATTTTACCTGATTTTTATGCTTATACAGTTTGGTTTGATTCTGCTAATAAAGGCAAACTATTATTTCCCCATTGGAGAATACTTTGGGAATATATGGTTTCTATATGGCTGTTTAAACTGAGTTTGTATCAGCGTTTGCGTTGTCATGTCAGTATTTATCTGCGTTTGCGCGGGACAGAGTATTTATTGCTTCAAGATATACTCAAAGCTGCTCAAACTATCTGGGAAGGTTGGCAAAATACCTACATTTCTAGAAATAAACCCTAACTCATCAACTCAAATCATGTTATCAATCAATCGTTTTAGTTGCTTACTGCTAACTAGTTTATTGGCTCTTAGTTTTGGGAGGGCGGTTAACGCCAAGTCTACTGCTACACTAACAGTTGTGGTTAATGGTATCAGTAACCAAAAGGGGATGATCTGTATGGGGGTTTACTCTCGCTCTCAGGGATTTCCCATGAATACTAAGGATGTGACTACAAGTGCTTGTGTTAAGGCTAAAGGTGGTAGTTTAACTCATACTTTTTCTGGTTTACTACCGGGAAATTATGCAGTGGCCATAATAGACGACCAAAATGGCGATCGCAGGTTAAATACAGATTTTCTCGGTATACCCAAGGAAGGTTTTGGTATTTCCAAAAATCCTACTGTTTCCATGGTGACTGGTGCGCCAAAGTTTTATGATGCTAGTTTTTTGTTACTGTCTCATCAAAATACCACAATTAATATTTTGATGAAATACTCCCTTGATTCATAAAAGCAGGTCGTCGCCAATAGCTATGACATAAGACACCGGAAAATGAATTTTCCCGGAGACTATATATGCAAGAGTTGACGATATTTATAACTCAGTCTTTGCTGGGTTGGCTGAGTATTCAGATGTGTTTAACCCTGGTTTTTCTGTTATGTGTTCGTGGTGGGGAGTTCAGTCCCACGGAAGAATTATTGAAGGATGACCAGTTACCTAAAACCGCAGTAATTCTTTGTCTACGAGGTGCTGATCCTTATTTGCCCAATTGCATAGAGGGGTTATTAAGTCAAAATTATCCACAGTACGATTTAAAAGTAATTGTTGATAGTCAACAAGACCCTGCTTGGCAAATCGTCACCGACATCATTAAAGCACAAAATGCCCACCATGTCCAACTCAGCTTTCTCAGAAATATACGACACAACTGTAGTCTTAAATGCAGTTGTCTGTTACAGGCTGTTTCTGAGTTGGATGATTCTTACCAAGCTATCGCTTTAGTGGATAGCGATACAATTGTTCATAACAATTGGCTAAGAGAATTAATTATTCCTTTGGCTAACCCCCAAGTGGGGGTGACCAGTGGTAACCGTTGGTATGTACCCAGTGATAAATATTGGGGTTCTTTGGTGCGGTATATAGGTAATATATCTACTGTGGTGCAAATGTATCTTTTCCAAGTTCCTTGGGGTGGGAGTTTGGCTATGAAAACAGAGGTACTGCACCACACAGAGTTATTAACTCAGTGGGGACAGGCTTTAGGGGAGGATTTTATCATGCACAAAATCCTTAAAAAACATAAGCTGCGGGTTAAATTTGTACCGTCATTAATCATGTTGAATCGGGAAGAGTGCGATTTATTTGCTTTAATAGAATCTCTCCAGCGCTTGTTTTTGTATTCTCGGTTTTACCATCCTCAATGGTGGGCTATAGTTGGTGATGTGATCTCTAGTATTTTGTTTCCTTTTCTGGCAATAGTTTTATTACTGTTGTCCTTGTTGGATACACGATGGGATTTAGCAACTGTTTTGTTAGCTACCTATAGTATTTATACTGTGGGTTTACTTTTAATAACCCTGATCTTAGAGTTAGGTATCAGTCCCACAATTCGCTCTCAAGGTCAACCAATTACTAAGTTATCGCTGAAGATTATTAGTAAAATTTTCATTGCTATTCCCTTAACTCAGTGGATATATGGTTTAGCTTTTTTCTCTTCTCTTTGGAGTTCCACTGTGCGATGGCGGGGTATTGTTTATCGTGTGCAAAGTCCTGGGAATGTCCGCTTAGTGGAATACCACCCTTATGATTTTTTGGATCAACCTATTGATAGCAAAATTTCTCTTTGAGCTTAGTTGAAATAAAATACATCTATTTACTAAAGTGATGAACAAACAACCTCTTCGCATTGCTCTATTTACCGGATTATATGCCCCTTTTTTAACTGGTGTTTCAGTGGCGGTACATCAACGGGTGCGTTGGTTGCTAGAACAAGGGCATTATGTCTTTCTTGTCCACCCTGGAATTAATAATAAATATGCTCAAAATGTTAGTAAACGTCCTATGCAAGGGTTAGAAGAGTTACAAGGTTTTCCTAACTTTTCTGCCTATGCTTTCCCTACTCAGCCACTGATTTTTTATAAGTCTTTACCCCAACCATTACACTATCGTTATTGGAGTGATACTAAACTTTTAGAAAAATTCTGCCCTGATATTGTGGTGGTGGAAGAAGCGCCGCAAATGCGCGGTTTTTATTCTATGTTTTTGCAAGGTTATGGACGCTCTGTTGGTGTTGATTATGCTAAAAAAACAAGCACGCCTATTGTTTCGGTTTTTCACACTGATATAGTGGCTTATATCCAATACTATTTAGGAAATTGGGTATTTAATTTAATGCGTCCTATTATTCCTTTTTTGGTTGGGCGCTTTACTCAAAGTTACGATGTTAATTTATTTCCTTCTCGAGAACAACTGTTAAAATATCAAAAGTTGAATTGTCAACGGGGGGAATACTTACCTTATCAGGGAATTGATTGTCATAAATTTCATCCCCAAAATATTATTTATAACCCTATTCCTGATGATCATCGACCAACTATTTTATTTGTAGGACGCATTACAGCAGAAAAAAATGTCACTCAATTAATAGATATGTTTCCGTTTATTGCTGCGGAAATTCCTGATGTCCATTTAGTTATTGTTGGTAGTGGACCATTAGATGAAGAATTGCGTCGGCGATCGCAAAAGTTTCCATCTGGTATTACCATCTGGGGAGAGTCTCACGGTGAAGAACTGTTGGGTTGGTTTGCTCGTGCGGATGTATTTGTTAACCCTTCTGTGACAGAAAATTTCTGCACTACCAATAACGAAGCTCTGGCTTCCGGTACTCCCGTAGTGGCTGTGGTTGCGCCCTCAACTTCTGAGCAGGTTTTTCCTGGTTACAATGGCTTTTTGGCTGAACCCAATAACCCAAGGGATTTTGCGGAAAAAGTTGTAGCTATTTTAGCAAATTTTTCTTTAAAAACTGCCATGGCTAAACAAGCCCGTCCTTCTATCCTCAAATATGACTGGTCAGCTTGTACAGAAAAGTTTGAGGCGAAGCTTTATCAATTAGTTCAAGCTGGTGAGGGCTTACGTATTTAGAAGGTATTAGTTTATATAACTGTAGCGGGCAAGATGCCCGCACTACATATGTTTATAATGATTCTGGTGAATATTTAGCCGGGGAAATATATTTTTTACTATTTTTACTAATTGGCGCTGCAATAATGGTAAACTCTTGTTGCAGGATACAACACTTTTGATTTTATCAGGACTTACGCAACTGGCACAGGCGATCGCTAGAATATAGTATTATTGTACTATAATAAATAACATAACTGGCACAATCAGTCTCGGTGCGGCGGAGGCGTCGCACCGAGACTAAACTCCAGTAAAAAGCCAATTTTGCAATTATTAAAATATATTTTTAATCGCCAAGACCATAAATAATAAAAATCCGATGATTCCTGATATGGTAAAATAATCAATACCATGAATTATCAATTCTGATTTAATATGAAATTTACGAAATTAGATTATTGCCAATATTTGCTAAGTAGCCAAATCAACTATACTATTACTAACTTGGCAGAGCATTTAGAAAATATTAGTC